>NZ_KV818436.1:0-274213 GCF_001814945.1 Corynebacterium sp. HMSC066C02
TGAGGTAGGAACTAAACCCAGGACGCTTCACATGTTTTGATCCTGACAGGCGTGCCGGGCACGTGCAGCAAGTGGAGCATTGAGATGGCCTCTAGTCACTCGCACACAACTCGGTTGTCCTTAAGAAGAGTCTCACTGAAAGGTGAAAGACGCTTCAGGTGTGTGTCATGCTGGGAAAGGAGGAATTAAATTGACAAAGTCGACCGTTTCAAAACCTGACTACATTGATACTTCTGTAACTCAGGCCCAAGATATGGATGAGGAAGACCGTCGCCGCTACGTCGAGTACTTAGGACGGGAGATTGCCAATTGGTCCGCGGCTCTTAACCGCCGTCTAGCTTGACTGTTTATCCCGACGAAGGGGAAGTCTTAATCGTCGAGGAATTGGCTTGTGGGCCCTCTGCAAATCCGTGCTTCCAAACAGTTTAAAGCAAACGTCAACCGGCCTGTGGTTGTTAAATAACGCCGTATACCATCCGTGAGACTCGACTAGCCATTGGAGACTAATGAAATTCCGGTTCGCGTTGAGTATCGAAGACGGCGTCGGGGAGATGGCATTGTGCCTCTTGACTGAATTGGGCTAAATAAGGCATACTTTGAGAGAGGAGCAGCCCTACATTATGTACAGCTGCTCGACCCTCACCGAGGCTACTGGCAGGTGGGGGTCATTTATTTTTTCTCTTGGAGCTTGCGCAGGTTTAGGGTTTGCGCTTCGGTGGCACCGTCAAGATTTGGCAATGTTCTGCCAGATATTTGTTGAACCATAGTGTGCTCTGTCCGCCGTGAGTTAGCGTTCGTCGATACATATAGGCCACAAGGTCTGGTATCCAAAGGCACCTTTCGTCGGCTGGGCTAACCCATGCGGCGGGAATTCCTTGTGGAAGGACGTTTAACCTTCGTAAACGCTTTAGCGTGTTTCTATCTTTGTCGTTATCAGATTGGGAATACCGTTCCTCGAAAATGATTCCGTTGAGCGAAAGGTCTTGCTCGGTGATAGTGGTGATCAGCTTCTCGAGGCAGTCTTGGCGAGCGTGCTCAACATCGTGGTCCTGCTGAAGCGGGCGAAGACAAGAGACAGAATGGGAGTCTCCGAATTCATGACAAAGCTTGAGCATTGCCTCGACCCTTTCTTGACCTTCGCTGGTTTGCATTGATTCAGTCGTATGCCAATAGGAGGACTGCGCGACTTCGTTCAGATAGTCCCGGGTGTCGGCAAGGTGCTTGAACTTAATGGCGGTTGCGACCAGTGCGTAAAAGGAGTCGGAAAATTCCTCACCGGGGGCTACGTAGCTCTCGTCGATAAAAATAATCGTGTCTTCGGGAGAGGCTTGTTGGAAGATGCGAGATAGAGAAGGGTGGAGGCGGTGGGGCAAAAGCTATACCTCAATTCACTGTAGATAAAGTGTTCGACAATAAAGCTAGTATACCTATTGCATAGGACACTTTTTTAAGCATGAGATGCGGTGAGGGGGCAGGCTTCATGCGGGTTACAGTCCGTTGGTCGCATATTTGTTCGTTCGGGAACCTCTTAGGTCTCTCTCATTGGACAGAACTCTCGTTGAACTTGGGTACTCGCATACGCAAACGGAATCCGCTCCTGTTCAATGCGCAGCCTTCCTTAGGTGTAAAGCAAGCGGTAGGCGCGTTGCTCTTCGGTGGTGAGGTGGGCGAGGGCGGCGGAGCCGTCGCCGGGGTCGGGGACGGCGAGGTGCTGGAATTCGGTGACGGTGGCGGGGTCCATGAGTGGTGATGTGGTGTGGGGGAAGTGGGCGCGCACGGCGTTGAGGATGGCAAAGCCGGCGGCGTCAAGATCACCCCAGTAGGTGATGTCAGCTCGCTGTAGCCAGCCCAGTGCCTGGAGTTGGTGAGCAGCGGTGCCGGAGCCGAGGATGGCGACGGTGGTTGGGGAGGCGTCGGCAAGCGCGGGCAGTGCCAGGAAGGTTTGTTTGTTCTCCACGATGAGCACCCGGGGTGGGGTGTCGGGGAAGAGGGTGGCGGCGTCGGCGAGGGGGATTTCGATATCGGAGAGTGTCGGGGCGCGGTTGAGGTAGCGCAGGCGCAGGCGGGCATCACTGCGGTGCAGGCTCAAGTCCGTGATACCGAAGGGAGCAAGGAGCGTCAGGAGCAGGCGGCGGTGGTTGCCAATCCATTTGCCGTCGACGCCTTCCACCGGCACGGCGCGCTCCCATTCGCCGGAGTGGGGATTGGCGCGCAGCCAGGTCAGACACGGTCCAAGGCAGCGCAGGTCGTAGGCGCTTAAGTCCTTCCACTGGTTGTACGTGCGGCGGACGGTATGAGCGAAGTCCGGGGAGTCCGGAAAGATGGCGGCGATGTCCTGGGCGCGCTGGAGGGCCCGGTTGTAGTCGGACATCAGGCCCGCGGCGGCAGCGATACGCTCGGCGTCGGTGAGTACTACGCGTGTGGGAACGTCGCTGGTGCCAAGGCCTGCGCGGGACCAATTGCGGGATTCATAGATGACCTCGTCCTGGTTCGGCCAGCGCTGCCAGGCGCGGATGAAGTCCTTCGTGGCTTTGATATCGCGGGCGGCGGCAGTGGCTGTTGGCGGGTGCAGCGGCCAGTCAAGGTTGAGTGCAGTGGGATCTGCGAGTGCTTCGGGGAAGTGGTTGCGCAGGTACTTGGAGGCGTGTGCACGCAAGTCGTTAGGAGTCCGCATCATTAGGACCCTCGGGGGCGGGTTGTTGGGGGTCGTGGGTGGTGGAGGCGTCGATAAGCTTCTTGTCTCGCCGGCAAGGTGGCGTTGGACAATTTCCTTCTTGATTTCGAACGAGTACTGCTGCTCGCGCTGATATTCGCTCGGCAAATTTCGTGCTCTCAATGAAAAACTGCTCCCCTCTAGTCGGTAACTGATTTCTCAGTCCTACTAATGGGGAGCAGTTCACCCAGGCTGGCGGGGTTTTATTTGTGCGCATTGCTGGCCACCGCCCAGGAGCCGAGCGAGACGGTGGATCTGCTGATCACTCAGCGGGGGAGCAGCGGCGGCGATGCGGCTCACGGCCGACTCGATATCCTCAAATGTCGGCTGGCGGCCGGTGGGGCGTTTGAGGGCCTCGAGGTCAGCCCTCTCGATCTTGATGCGTTCACCGATTTTGCTGGCGCGCAGATACCCCTCGGAGATGTACTTGCGGAGGGTGGAGTAGCCGCCGAAACCTTCGGCCACCGCATCCTGCAGGGTGAGAAGTGTTTTCTCGTCTTCTAGTGACGGTAAGGCGAATGCGCCCATGGAAACTCCCGGTAGCGTTTCTCCTTCCGTCAAGAAGGCGCTACCGGAGCCAATCGGCGCTCCGGCCCGGGGTCCATCCCCTCAGGCGTGTTCGGCGAGCCCGTTCCGTCGCGCGGGCCAGTGGCGACCATTGTCGCCAGACGTCCAATCCAATGACGCCCCAGGCAATTACTCCCGTCATGCTGTAGATGAAGGATAGTCACACCAGCACAACGTGACGCCAGAATAACACGGATGAGCGGCCCAGAGCGTGACTGAGCGCTGTGAAGTTATAGTTATGTGAAACGTGGTGGTCCAGTTCAACATATAGTGCTCTTCCGTAATTAGTCTTCTGATATTGATCAATTTGGGGCTGCACGTTTAGGTATAAGGTATCGTTTATCCATTAAACTCTCTAAAGCTGGACCTGGAGCGACCTAGTTTATGGGGAGTAACTTGCGCGACTGGAGGTGTATCCCGTGAGGACTAGAGCAGGCTACATTGACCGAAGTAAGCTGAAGAACTGGGCCGATACTCGTAATTCGGAGTCTGAACTCCCGCGTCTGGTGCGTCGTCTCATCCTTGAAACGACACCGGGGTTGGTCCAGCTAGGGATGCCCGCAGGCGACGGTGTGGCAGCAGGGGATTGGGACGGTTCTGTTCGGGCAACCGAAGCGACGGCTTGGGTTCCAGATGGTTTGTCGGTATGGGAGCTGTCGGTTAATTCCAGCCCTAACAAGAAGGCCGATGAGGACTATTCTAAGCGAACAGACACTCCAGACGGCACACGGACCGCTGAATGCACCTATATCGAAGTGATCCTGCGTACTTGGACGGCACGGGACAAATGGGCTAAAAATAAGCGAAACGACCAGGTCTGGAGAGACGTCAAGGCTTTCGGGCTTGATGATATCGAGACTTGGCTTGAGGCCGCCCCAATTACATGGGCGTGGCTGTCGGAAGAACTGGGGCTTTCTCCATACGGACTTCGCACCGGTCTGACCTGGTGGCGAGATTGGGCAGCACAAACGAATCCAACATTGATACCGAAAGTTGTGCTCGCCGGTCGAACTGACACTGCCAAGGATCTCGAAGACCGGCTTGGTTCATCCGGCTCCGTCACTACGATTGCTGGCGCCTCGATGGAGGAAGTATGCGCCTTCATCGCTGCGATCGCCGTCAACCTTGATGACCAGGGCAGCGGCCAGATGCTCGCACGGCTCGCATTCGTCGACGACATATCCACATGGAGGCAGTTGACAACCTCGTCCCAACCGCTTGTCTTGGTCCCTCGCACGCCCGAGTTGGCAAGCGAGATCCCTGCAGGTACTGTGCACAACTTTTGTGTGCCGGTTGTCTCCAACGAAGGTGCCGACGTCACACTTCCAGCGTTGGATGCTGCTGAGGCAGCAGTCGCGCTGACGAGCGCCGGAGTCACAGATAGCGATAGGGCCGAAGAGCTCGGTAGGCTCGCACGGCGAAGCTTGACCGGTCTGCGGCGAAACTTGGCTGTAAAGGCCGTCCTGCATCGACCGACCTGGGCTGATGTGAGTCCGTCTCGAAACTTCCGATCAATCCTGTTGGCTGGCTCCTGGGGAGACACTGCAGAAGGGGATCGTTCGATCCTCGAGGCGCTCACGGGAACTGACTACGAGTCGTTTAGAGAGGCGATCACAGGAATAGCCGACAACCCTACCGATCCTCTGGTAATCCGCACTGGCGAAGCTTGGCATCTTGTCTCACCGGTGGATGCTTGGATGCTGTTGGTGCCGAAGCTGACTCACGATGACATGAAGCGGTTCGAGACCATCGTCGAGAGGGTCTTCGCAGAGGACGATCCGGCCCTCGACCTACCGTGGGATCAACGGTGGAGAGCATCGATTGATGGAAAAACCCGTCGCTACTCCGGTGACCTCCGTCGCGGCCTCGCTCAGTCGCTCGCTCTATTGGGAATGTACGGCCAAACTGTCGTCTTGTCGGGTGGAGTATCAGGGTCAGACTTCGCAAACTATCTGGTTGGGAAGCTACTCGAATGGGCGTCGACAGATGATACCGGGCGAGCGTGGCAATCACTAGCTGACATCTTGCCCCTCCTCGCTGAGGCCGGGCCGGACGCCTTCCTCGATGCGGTCAGTGCAGCAACAGCAGGCGATTCCCCTCTATTGGCCACCATGTTCCAGGACAACGCCGACGAATCGGGAATCTTCTCGGGCGGAACTCCCCACAGCAATCTGCTGTGGGCGCTCGAGTGCGTGTCCTGGTCCTCTGATCATTTCGGACGTGCTGTCGATCTCCTGGCACGCCTTGACGAGATCGATCCGGGTGGTCGGCTGGCTAACCGTCCCGCGGCCTCTTTGGCTGCAATATTCCGCCCGTGGCATCCAGATAGCTCTGTCGATCCTGACCGGCGGCTTATTGTCCTCGACACGTTGCGCCGAAGACGCCCTGGCGTTGCTTGGAAGTTGGAGTGCAGCATGCTTCCTGAGGGGCACGGGACACATTTCCCGATTAGTACACCTGCGTTCCGAACTTGGAGGCCGGACAAACTATCTGTGACATACGGCGAATTCTGGAAGATGACGACCGCCGCGGTAGAGCGTTGCATCGAAGATGCTGGTCAGGATGCGCAGCGCTGGTCAACGATCCTTTCTCACACGGCAGAGTTACCATCAGCAGACCGAGCACGAGTGGTGGATGCTCTCGAATCGATGGCCGACCAGCCGCAGTTTACGGCTGACTTTCGAGAAGCGGTGTGGCGAACCCTGGCGGACCTCATCGGCCGTCATCGCAGGTTTCCGGATGCTGCCTGGACACTTTCCGACGAGGAACTCGGCAAGCTCGACGCACTGGCAGCGCGCTACCAGCCGAGGTCTGCGTATGTCCGACTGATCAGACTCTTTCAATCATGGACTCCGTATATCGGCGCTCACAAAAAAGATGATTATGAAGCCTTTGAACGTGAGCTCGGGCGCCGACGCGTCCAAGCCGTAGAAAAGATCGAGGCCGAGGGCGGTTTTGACGCCATCACGAGGCTGGCACGAGACGCGTCGATGCCGGAGGCCGTTGGTATCGCCTTGGCGAAAATCGGCTCGTCGCACGATGATGAGTTGCTCGGTTGGTTGACGTCTGCCGACCAGGATCTCGCCAGCACCGCGATGTCGTATTTCTCGACTCGCTATTCCCTAGAAGGTTTCGCTCTGATCACAGACTTCCTTGAACAGAGCGATCTTACGGTCGATCAACGTGTTCGACTCCTGCTTGTCGCGCGCGACAACCTCGCGGAGGTATGGGCTCTGGTTGGTATGGACCCGGATCTTGAGGCCCGGTACTGGAGGGCATTCCAGACAATCGGCTTGGGGCAAGACATTGACAAGATCGACGAGATTGCTGAGCACTTGATCCAAGTTGACCGCCACGCCGACGTTGTACATCTCATGAGCATGTACACCCGCATCGAAAAGGACGGTCCGCGTCCCCAGGTAGCGAAACTCATTGTGCGAGCACTGGAAGGGCTCCTGGCAGATCAAACTCCATCTGCCGCTGCTCGTGATCTATCGTCCTATGATTTTCAGCGGCTCTTCGCCTACCTCGAAGCTATGCGCGAGCACCTTGAGCCTGGCTGCCTTGTTCGACTGCAGTGGTCGTACCTTCCGGCGCTCGGCTATGACGCGAGAGTCCCAGCGCTATCCGAAAGCTTAGCTGCCGACCCTGCAAAATTCGTCGAGATCGTGTGCACTGTTTACCGTGCCCGGCCGAGTGGTGAGGACGAAGAAGGCGCCGAGGACCCGACTGGCGAAGAACAACACGACGTTTCCCTGGCAACCAATGCGTACCGCTTACTCAATCTATGGGACACACCGCCCGGCCTCGTCGATGGCGTCATGAATGCCGAGGTGCTTCGAGCCTGGCTTGATCGAGCTATGGAGCTCCTGGCTGAACGAGGCCGGACCGAGGTCGGCCTGCAGCAGATTGGCCAGGTTCTCGGCCATACCCCACCAGACGATGACGGCACCTGGCCGGGCAACGTCGTGCGGGATCTCATTGAAGAAGTGCAGCTTGATCACATTGAGACCGGCTTCTACCTCTATATCCTTAATAGTCGTGGAGTTACTAGTCGCGGCTTGGAAGACGGTGGCGAGCAGGAACTCAGGCTTGCTGCGGACTATCGAGTCAAGGCCCAAGCATTCGCCGACATCGCGCCTCGAGTGGCTGGTTTGTTTAGGAAAATCGCTGTCTCGTACGAATACGAAGCGCGACGGAACGAGGAGGACGCAGAACGTTTCCGGCGCGGGCTGCACTGAGCGGCATAAATCGCGTCACACAGCGAGTTTGCAGGCCACTGTGAGCTGGAGTGTGTATGCACATCGCTCGAGACGTTATAAGGATATGGAATGTGGTGGACTTCAAGTTCAACGTCTAGGGCCGCGGCAAGTCGGTAGCACGTTTTTCGATTCGACGCTTTGGGGCACTACCGGGGCTACCGGTGGTCTTCTTAGATTGAGCGGTTCAGATTTCCTAACCTAAAGCTCGTTTGAGCGTGCTATCCGCTGGTGTGCCTCCGATGCTACTGCTCATAAGGTGGTGGGCGCTCCATGAATACAAGGCGTAGGTCGCGCCTGAGGTCAGGCCGAGGAGGATGCCGTGGCTGACTGAGTCGTAGTCCGAGTTTCTGCACCTCTGGCGTCTGGTGTACGCGCTAGCCCTGCTCGGGGTAGCGCACGAGGAGATCGTTGCCGATGACTGCGCCGTCGTTGAGCGTTGCCTCGCTCACCTTCGCCCCGGCTGCACCCAGGCCCATAATGTGGCCAACCTCGTCACCGTGGGCGATGAAGTGGGTGGCGATGATACGCCGGTGGCAGCGCCACCACATCCCCTCTGCGCACATGATCGCGGTGGGGGTTTCGGCGGCGTTCGCCCGTAGCTGCGAGATCGCGTCCGAGAATTCCTCGCCCAGCGCATGGTCGGCGTAATTGTGGAAGCTGCGGTTACGCCAGTTGCCGTTAACCTCAAACGGAACCGAGTGGGACACGTTGCGCCGCCCGGTGAGGCCCTCGCTTCTGCTGTAAGTGATGCCACATGTGGGAAGGTGTGCGGCAAGGTGGTCGCCGTTGAACCACGGGTACTTCCTGGACCCGGGCAGCTTGCGCACATCCACGATGGATGCCACACCGGCAGCCTTGATCATTTCAGCGAAGTCCTCGAACTCGAGGTTGGAGTGGCCCACGGTGAAAATGCGCATGTCGCCAATGCTACGCGCCAAGCGGCTACACCCACATCGGCGTCCAGGTATCGTGCACCGGCAGGTACTCGGACCGGTAGAACGCGGGGGTAGCAGGGAGGACGTTTAGTGCATTCGCGCCCGCCTTTGTGCGGCATCAATCCTATTTACGGCCGAGCGTTCCGCACGGACCGTTCGGTAAAGTTTCAACGGACTATCTGGGCGGTATCGGAAGCCTGAATTAACCGTATGTGGGGCGAATCCCATGTATGTCTTGATGAAGGACGCTGCTGCACGATGAGCGGGGGCTGAGGCTGCCTGGTACGCACTCTATCTTTGCCGCACATAGCCGGGGGTGGTGGTTTTAGCTGCTATTCACGAATGAGAAGGTTTCTTTGCACCGATACGCCGTCGAGTTCAGGCTTAACGTGTGATCCGACTTCGGTCACCGAGCGTGCGCTCCGAGACGAGAAAACCGTGTAGCGTGAGCTGAATCCCAGTTGCAAGGATAAGGGGAGGATTGTTGACTGCCACTGAGGTAAATGGTGACTGAGAAGCTTTACGTGCCGATTCACCCTGGCGAGGTCCTGACGGAGGACTTCATTGAGGGCCTCGGCATCGCGCAATACAAGTTCGCTGAGTCTATCGGTGTTCCCCCGTGGCGGATCAACGAAATAGTGCATGGCAAGCGCGCCAACGCTGCCCTGCATCTTGGGTGCTCATCGAGAATGCATGCCAACGTTGATGACGTTGCCTTATCCGTCGCGGTAAGAGAAGCGCGTGACGCCCCACTCTTCGGTTGTGAGAGGGTGCACGATTTCACGACCTGTCTCGACAGCGCGACAGTAGGCGGCTTCGACATCATCGATGAAGATTGAAGCATCGGGATTCTCGCAGGCTGTGGCATCTCTCGTGAGGAGATTCAGCTGACAGCCTCTGGAATCGGCGAGTGTGACGATCCAGCCGTGATCCATCACCACCTCGAGACCGAGGACCGCAGCGTGTTCGTCGACGCTTCTGCGGAGATCTGCCACTGTGAGGTTGGGGACGATGCGTTCGATGTTCATGCAGTCATGCTTCCCGCTGAAGGCGCGCCAGTCAAGAGGTTATTCGACTACAGAACGTGGTCAAGCGCCCGCCCTTTTATGCGTGGTTCCTCACGAGCTCCTTGAGTGCATTGAGAGCCTCGCGGGAGACGGTGCCGTAGCGCTCGCGCAGGAATCGGTGGGTGGCGTCGGGGTTGTCCAGGGAGGCGGAAGTGTTGCTGAGGTTGTGCAGTTCTGATTCGCCGGCGGCGGTCTTCTCCACGGACCAGAAGCTTTCCGGGCGCAGGCCCAGCTCGCCGGCGCGTTCAAGGGCGCTGAATGCGTGGGAGGCAAAGATGAGCTGCGCGCCGTTGACGTTGATTCTGGGCTCGCGGAAGGCGTGGATGATGAAGTCGAGGAGCGCTGGGCGCAGGGCGGAATCCAGCTCATCGGCAACCAAGATCCCGCCGCGGCGCAGGGTGTCCAGGACTAGGGGAGCGGTGGCCATCCAGTTCTGCGTGCCACCGGATTCATCGGTCAGCTTCAGCGAGTAGTAGGAGTCACCAACTTTGTGCTCCACGATGATGGCGTGCAGCAGGGATTCAATCTCCGCATCGGAGTAGGCGTTGAACTCGTCGGGGCGGCGGAGCCGGGCGTTGCTGCGGCTGAGCGCGTCGATGACCGGGCGCATCTGGCGGAAGACGTGCTCCGGGATGCGGTCCTGGTTGAGGCGTACGGAGTGGATTCCGGCATCGGCCGCGCGAAGTAGGGCGGCAGCTTCATGCAGGTGCAGCTTGCCGGTGCGGATGAGGCTGGTGATGCGGGAGGCAGTGCTCATCGCGGTATGCCCGTGCGGAAGGTAGGCCACGTCGTGCACCAATGCGCGGGCCAGCGGGGCGAGGACGGGGTGCCCATCGCGCAGGCCGGCCGAGAGGATCAGCTCGGTGTCTGTCACGGGGCCGAGCTTGGCCACATCCCCCTTATCCATAAAGGAGCGCGTCCACTGCACCTCCTCACCGCGGGTGCGCACGAAACAGGGGCTCCACCTGGTTGATGGCACGCGGCTGAGCCACTCGGCATGCACGCCGGTGAAACTCCACTGGAAGCCGTAGAGATAGCGCACACCATCGAGTTCGAACTCCAGCTCAAAAGTGCTGGGCAAGCGCTGCGTGCGGGGGTTGAGGCGGTAAGGGGCGTGGGGGAGTTGGTTGGGTGGGGCGTCGGCAAGCCAGGCGGTGGCAGAGGACTCGATGGCAAGCAGTGCGAAGGCGAGGGCGTTGAGGACGCTGCTCTTTCCGGATGCAGTGGGGCCGATAAGGACGGTGATGGGGTCGCTGACCTGCTCCCAACCTTCCTTCGGCGCGGTGGAGTGCTGCCAATGGTGGTACAGCGAAAGCGTCTGCGTGGCGCGGATGCTGCGGAAGTTGGACACGCTAAAGGAAAGGAGCCTCATGGTCGCGACACTACAGGCTCACGCATGCCGGATCATAGACGGCTGTTTTAGAACCGGGTGCGTGCCCGCATCCGGATTTCGGACTCATCTTAGTGGCGGCTGGTAGCGTCTGTTTACATACCGCAACTAGCAACCACAGGAGGCCATATCCTATGGACGGGGATACCACTGGGCTGCTCGTATGCGTCGGTTTAGTGCTGGTCATGGTGGCCTACTGGACCTTTTATATACGGTACGTGCGGAGGAATCCCCAATCAGAAGAGTGGTACGACTCAGCCGATGCAACAGGCGCGGAAAGCGATGGCGTCCTCTTCATTTATCCTTATGGCACACTCATTATGGGCGCGGCCGGTGTCACAGGGTTGTTGGCAAGTGCGAACCTTCCCGAGTCCGTCGAAACGGTGCTGATTGTTCCGCTCGTGGCGGCTTTTGTCATCGGGGTTATTGGGTTTACGGATGGGGATTCCGCTTCCGTGGTCTTTTGTTCCGCGTTGGGTCGTGGACATCCGCACAGCAAAGCGCGCGCGACGCCGCGCGCGCAGGCAAGCCAGAAGGATGAAAAAGGAGGAATAAGCCTGGCAGCTTACCCAGCGTCCTAGAACCCAGCCCGACTAAAAAGTGAGCAGAAGCGTGCCTTGGCTCCTCCCTGGCGGTGAAAGGGCGGAAGAGTGCTGTCGAAGTTCAGACAGCGATTTCAGGGGCCTAAATTGTCGTTTTCTGGGCCCGCCGATTAATGTTGCTGGGAGCGGATTCGCTGTGTGCGCAAAAGCATGCAGGGAATACGCGGGGCTATAGCTCAGTCGGTTAGAGCTACGGACTCATAATCCGTTGGTCCCGGGTTCGAGCCCCGGTGGCCCCACAATTCGAAGCTTCCATTGCTCATTCCTTTTATGCTGTCCTTTTTTGGGGTGCGTTGTACGTCGTTTCGAACGTTGGGATGGTGCCGTGTCTCGGGCCTGTTGTACTCTTGGCAGGAACTGGAAGGAGGGCAGACATGGAACAATATACGGCGCGGCAAATAGCTGAATGGTTCGTGGCGTGGGCTGATGAAACTGACGATGCAGAAATTACGCAGCTCAAGCTTCAAAAGCTTCTTTACTACGCCAAGGGGCTGCATATGCGCAATTCTGATGGTCTGCCGCTTTTTCCTGAACGAATGGAAGCATGGGCACATGGCCCAGTAGTCGTAGATGTCTACCATGACGTTAAGCACTACGGAAAGCTTCCCATCGACCCCGATGAGTTCATCTCGGATGATTTCAACTGGGATGATTACCGCGACGTTGAGCAGGATTTGATTGAAGTGTGGGACAAATATGGTCCTTATTCCGCATGGGCATTGCGGAATAAAACCCACACCGAATCTCCTTGGAAGAAGAACTTCGTCGAAGGCAAACGCGGGTTGGAAATAACGGATGCCGATCTGAAGAACTATTTCTGCTAGCTGTGAGCAAGAAAAGTAAACGACGGGGGAGTAGGCCAACCAGAGGGGTGAGGAGCGCCCCAGCCTCAAGCGTCGTGGATGCTCTTCGTAGCTCGCGGGCTGACTATCCGCTCCTGTCAACGCGATTCCTGCAGAAGGGGTGGGGATTCGAAGAACTAGATGATTCGATGCGCGCAGAGTTTCTAGAAAAATGGCACAAACGGTCAGTGCTTTCATGGAAAGAGCTGGCACAGCATCCCAAGCACGGACTCGGCTCAGAGTTTATTCCGGCAAGCGCGATTATTCCTCAGATTCCTCGGCAGTTTCAGGATGTCGAGAGATTCCGGGTTTACCGCCATAAAGGGAATCTCCCTTTTGCGGGCTGGAAAGACGGGGAAGTGTTTTACGTCATTTGGATTGAGAAAGCCTACAACGAGCTCTACGAGCATTAGCTCCTTTTCTAAGCCTTCGTGGCCTGCCAGCCAGGCGGAGCATTCCAAGGAATAGCTCCTTAATGCGAGAATCCGCTCGCTACCCGTTACGATGACCACTATGAGCGTTGTCGAGATGGACCCATTGATCGAGTCGCTGTACTACTGGTCCGACATCATTGGTGTCCTCCTCATGGGCATGATTGGCGGAACGATGGCGCGGCAGCGCGGCTATGACATCGTGGGCTTCTTCTTCATCGCGATGTTCTCTTCCCTCGGCGGCGGCATGATCCGTGACGTGCTCATCAACCGCGGAACCGTCGCCGCGATGAGCCAGCCGGAGTACCTCTACCTGGCGTTTACCGGAGCCATCATCGCCCGCTTCGTCTACTTCAAGGGCAAGACGTGGGACTATGTGCAATCCCATGGGGATGCGGTGGTCTCGGCGCTGTGGGCGTCGACAGGCGCGCTCAAGGCCATTGCCTATGGCCTGCCGCTGATTCCCTGCATCATGATGGGCGTGTTCACGGCCACGGGCGGATCCATGATTCGTGATATCGCCATGGGCCGCGAGCCGGCCGTCTTCGGGGATAACACCCCCACCGTGATCCCGGCGGTGGCCTGCGCCTTGGTGGTCCTTGGCGCGGACTCGGCCGGCTACCTGGCCTGGGGAATCATCCTGGGGCCGGTCGTCTCCTTCGTGATGACGATGCTGGGTATTTGGGCCGGGTGGCGCGTACCTGCCCGCCAAGAGTGGGCGCCGGTTAATGACACCGCAGCCTACGTCATGGTGATGGCGCGTAAGGCGGAGAGTAAGGGTAGGGCCGTGGGGCGTCGCCTAGAGCCCACGAAGCTGCGCTCCTGGCGCCACAACCAAATGGAAAAGGCACTGCAACGCCGTATTGAGCGCGAGGTACGAGCCGGCAAGCGGCGCGCGGAAGCGGCTCTCGATGCTAACGAATTCCTCGATTCTTTCAATGAGGAAGTCGCGGAGATGTCAGAGATGATTGAGCCTGCCACTGCGGAGACAGAAACCTCCGACTTCGGCGTGGACTTAAGCGGTGACTCCTATGAAACTCCGAGCGCCGATGAGCCCTCACCGCGCGAGCTTCTGGATCGCATTTTGGCTGATGATCAGCTCACCGATGAACTGGTGGAAAGGCTCATGCGTCGCTATGAAAAGCGGGATGATTAGATGCTTTAAAGTATGGGTGAAAGTGAGGTGATGAGCGCGTGACGTCGAGGCGTTCTTTTCTGGGTCTGCTGGGGATGCTGGCAGTGTCGGGGGCAGTGGCACCCGCGGTGGTGGGCTGTGCTTCGCAGCCTGGCAGCGTTGATACCTCAGGCTTAGACCTCATCACCACTGATATTTCAGAGCCGCAGCGCTCCCTCATCCCGGCTGATTCCAACGATGTGCCGGGACAGACCATCATCAACCTGGTGTATTCGGGATTAATGTATCTGGATGAAGACGGTGGCACCCACTATGACATGGCGGAATCCATCACCCAGGTCGATGACACCACCTATGATGTGGTGATTCGTGAGGACGCGGTGTTCTCCGATGGCTCGAACGTTACTGCTGAGGACTTCGTCGATACGTGGAATACCGCGGTAAACCAGTCGCTGCTGTCTGCGCACCATTTTGAACCGATCCTAGGTTTCCACGAGGGCGGCAAGGCTATGCGTGGCCTGACGGTCACGGGGCAGAAGTCCTTCCGCATTCAGCTCTCACGTCCCACGGCGGGATTCCTGGAGAGGCTGGGCTATTCGGTCTTTTTCCCCATGCGTTCCGAAGACCAAGATAAGTTGAGCGAGCGCGGAATGGAACCCATCGGCAGCGGACCTTACATGCTGGCCTCCTGGGAGCGTGAGAAGGCAATAACCCTCGTGCCGAACCCGCGCTATAACGGTCCGCGCAAGCCACAAAACGAGGGAATCACGTTCGTTGTCTACTCCTCGGAAGAGAAGGCCTATCAGGATCTCGTCGAAGGCCGGTTGGACGTGCTCACGCGCATCCCGTCGGAGAGACTCGGCAGCTTCGAAAAGGACCTGGGTGAGCGTGCGCTGACTAAGCCAGGTGGCTCCATCATGGAAATCACCATCCCCGCCAATGACGCGAATTTCCGCGGTGAGGCTGGGCGCCTGCGACGCCGCGCTATGTCCATGGCGGTGGACCGCGAAAAAATTGCTCAAGAAGTCTTCCACGACATGGTGCTTCCAGCCACCAGCTTCGTCGCGCCGCTCTTTGGCACTACCCCGCCCGCTCCAGAGGGGGCCGACGTGCTGACCTACCAGCCGGACAAGGCCCGCGAGTTGTGGGAAGAAGCAGAAAAGCTGGAGCCCTTCGAGGGCACATTCAGCATTGGCTATAACGTCGATGGCGGCCACAAGACGTGGATTGACGCGGTGGCGAAACAGCTGACGGATACCCTCGGCGTTCCCTCGGAGGGCCAAGAGTTTGGGACTTTGAAGGACCTGCGCAAAGAGGTTACTGCCCGCCACATCACCGGGGCCTTCCGCACGATCTGGCAGGCGGAGTTTCCAGAGGAATCGACCTTCTTGGTTCCCTTGTATGCCTCCTACTCCTCAGAGAACGAGTCCGGCTTTAGCAGCCGTGAATACGATAAGTTGCTGGAAAAGGCAGGTAAGGCACAAGACCACGAGGAAGCCCAGAAGTACTACACCGAAGCGCAGAGCTTGCTGCTGGAAAAGATGCCGGCCATCCCGCTGTGGACGACAAAGTCCTATACCGCTTACGGCGCAGATATCGTCCCCGCCGGCTTCACGTGGAAGCCCACCCCGAATTACTATCTCATCCACCGCGCTTAAAGTTCCAAGGGTTCTGTCAGGCTGAAAGAGTAATCTCGGCGAAATGCTGAAGTACTACATGTTCGCCATCTGGCAGGCCATCGTGGACCATGGTTTGCCGCTGTTGGGAATGCTTCTGTTGGGCATTCTCATCCCGCGTATCGGCCGGCTGGCCGTGCGGGTGATTGAGTCCCGTTTGGATGAGAACCAAGAATCCACCAAAGCGCGCCTAGCACTCGCCGGGGCGCTGGTCTATGTGGCGCAGGCGGTGGTGTATTTCCTGCTCGTGCTGGCTGCGCTGTCCAATCTTGGGGTGCCACCCCTCGGCGCGGCGATTCCGGCGACCGTCGTCTCGGCTGCCGTCGGTTTCGGTGCGCAGTCCATCATCGGTGATTTCCTCGCGGGTTTCTTCATCCTGTCGGAAAAGCAGTTCGGTGTGGGGGATTACGTCAGCTTCGACGGCGTGACGGGTGTGGAGGGCACCGTGGTATCGCTGACTCTGCGTACGACGACGGTGCGCACGCCCACCGGTGAAGTCGTCATGGTGCCCAATGGTTCTGCCGGCGTGGTCACGAACTTCTCCCAAGAGTGGTCCCGTGCGGTGGTGGATATTGCCATCCCGGTTCATGAGGGCGATTCCTTGCCGGAGATCACCGAGCAGGTGGAAAAGATTTCTCAGCACGCCCTCGGTGCCCCGGAAATCCGCGAGGATGTAGCTGGCGAGCTCGACGTCCTGCCCGCTACCGGGCTTACCGCACCCACTGCGGCTGGCCAGCCCTGGCAGGTACAGTATCGCGTCTTGGTGCAGGTAAACCCCGCCCGCCAGTGGGCGGTGGAGCGCGCTATTCGCTCAGCCCTGCTGTCCTCCTTCTGGGATCTCTACAAGCTGCCCACGGCGGAGGGCTTGCCGGGCGATGCCCCGCAGGTGCTTGACGATGCCTCCGATACCACCACCCCCACCACCGTCATGCCGGCGGCAGATACTGCTGAGCTCTCGCAGCACAGCGCGACGTCGGATAGCGCGGCTGAGGCGCAGACGGAGGTCATCGCTACGGACACTGTGGCGGATGCCGCCGAGGAGCCTCAGGAGAACATGGATGACGGCCCAGGCCGTCCGGCGTTCTCCGATGAATCCAACGACGAGGAAGAGGACGACTACAAGGGCGGCATCTGGCGCGCCGATAAGCCGGAGACTAAGTGGCAGTATTTCTGGACGCTGGGCGGGCGCGTGCGCGCCTCCACTATGGGACTCTTCGCCTCGCTCGGCGTGGTGGGCCTGCTGCTCCTTTTCTCTGCCAACCCGGATGGGGTGGATGCCGGATGGCTTTCGCCTTCGCGCTGGATGGGGGACTCAGAAGCAGCTTCTGAGTCCGCGGAACCGTCTGAGCCTTCGGCCGCACCGAATAGCACGCCGCAGGATGCCCCGGCTACTGAGCCCACGGGCCAAGAACCGACGGATGCAGGCCAGCCGGCGACGCCGACTGATAGCGCCCCGGACGGCGAGGCCACGTATGTCCCGGCGGATCCGCAGGCCCCCGCAACGCAGACCCCAGCGGAGCAATACTCCGAAACAGCTGCACCAACAGCTAATGAGCAGCCCACCGTGAACGCCACGGAGCCTTCCAGCGCGATGTAGGTCCTGTAGAAAGCCCAACAGGGTTGGAAGAGCGTCGCCGAGAGACAGCAACACCGTACAGCACTCAGGGGGCAGCACCGAGAGGTGCTGCCGGGAAACGCTTGGAGAGGCCGCACCAGAGATATGAGTGATAGGGAAGTGCAGCGGCGCAATGCGCTACACCTTATGTATCGCCAAGGCGGGGTCATTCGTTAACGAAGCGTGTGTCGGGGGCAATCCAGCCCCAGCTCATTGCGTAATTTCCTGTGGGGAAGAACAACGGGCTATAACTTATCTTTATGACTAAGTTCTCTCGTGCGGTTCTCGCCGCCTCTGTCTCTGTTTCTCTTTGTTTATCCGCTGTTGTTCCTGCTCAGGCGGAGACTGCTGGTCAGGGAGTCGAGGCTCCTGCCGCTGACTCCTCCGCCGCTGATACTGGTGCAGATTGGTCCTCCGAGCAGGACGCTGCATCCTCCATCCAGGATGCTGAGTCCTCTGAGCAGAGCTCTGATTCTTCCAGCGAGGAAGATGATGCTGAGTTCCAGCAGTCCTCCCAGGGGGAGAAGATTGCTCTTGGCGTGGGCATTTCCGCAGCCATTCTCGCGGCAATTGCTGGCGGCGTCTACTGGGCCGTGCAGCAGCGCATCATCCCGAATCCGCTTCCAGGTCTGATTCCTTCGCCGCCGGCCCCTGCGCCGGCCCCGGCTCCCGCACCAGCGCCTGCTCCGGCACCACAGCCAGCTCCCGCGCCCGCACCAGCTCCTGCTCCGAAGCCTGCGGCCAAGCCCGCTCCCGCCCCGGCACCGAAGCCGGCTCCGGCATACTTCACTCGTTGTGCTGATGTGTGGAACGCGCTCGGCCGCCCGATCTATGCGGGTGAGCCGGGTTTCCGCTCCAAGTTCGACCGCGATGGTGATGGCGTAGGCTGCGAGCGCGATCCTCGTTAAGCTGGAGCGCATGAGCGCTTTTTCTTCTCTTGAGTCCTGGCCAGTCGATACCGTTGCTGCCGCCCTGCTGCACCGCGGCGAGGTGGTAGAGCAGCTGGGAGATACCTCCCGCCGCTTCCCGGTGGCGTCTGTGACCAAGTTGGTGGCCGCCTATGGGGTGATGGTGGCCGTCGAAGAAGGGGCGGTGGAGCTGGATCAGCCTGCAGGCCCTGACGGCTCCACGCTGCGCCATCTTTTGGCCCATGCCTCGGGGGTGGGCTTTGATACTCGTGAGCAACAAAAACCAGTCGGCGAGCGCCGCATCTACTCCTCAGCCGGCTATGAGTGGGCCGCCGAGGAAGTGGAAAAGGCCACCGATATTCCCTTTGCTGAATACCTTGCTGAAGGCGTGTGTGCCCCGCTCGGCATGCAGGCGACGATCCTGGAAGGTTCGGCCGGGCACGGCTTGGTTTCTAGCGTGGAGGACCTTGCTGCTTTTGCTGCCGAGGTACATTCGCCCAGCCTGCTTGATCCTTCGACGGTGGAGGAAATGCGCAGCGCTCAGTTCCCTGGGCTGCGCGGCATTGTTCCCGGCTATGGCAGCTTCAAAGACTGTACGTGGGGGCTGGGTTTTGAAATCCACGGCGAGAAGAAGCAATGGATGGGTGGCTTGCCGGCTGATACCGTGGGGCACTTTGGCATGAGCGGAACCTACCTGTGGGTGGCGGGTGATTGGGCCATGGTGGCGCTCACGGACCGTGACTTTGGTGAGTGGTGTAAGCCGCTATGGGCTGAGGCCAACACGGCCATCTGGGAGGAGTGCCAGGCGCGCTAGGCACGGTTCTGCGAAGACTCCCGCATGTCGTCGCGGTGCCCTTCGGTGCGCCGCGACGGGGGTAGTGGGAGGGCTGTGGCGACAACGCGCGCATGGTGCGCGCGTTAACTTGTGTGGTTCAAGTGATTCGTGGGGCGAATTTCGGGGTAGAAGTCTCAAGTCTTTGTTGAGGCTATGGGGGCTTAAGTGCAGGTTGAGGGTTGTTGTGGCCCAAGTGGCAGGGGAAAATTGTGGTCACACAACGACGCACCGCGTGGCCACATACTGCGGCCACACCAGGCGGTGTTCGCGCCTCGGCGCGAGTGACGTGATGAAGACAAGTTCGTAGGGGAAGACGAAGCTCGTCTTGCGTCGGCGCATGCCGGCGTGCCATCACTCGCACGTCAAAGGAGTTTAAGGAGTGAATCAACGCGTTCACCCGCAGCTGGCCGGTGCCGCCGCGCCGGCCGCTTCAGCCACCCCACTTGGTAGCCCGGCGGATAGTTGGCCCAACCGTGCCTGCGGTGAGGTCTGCACAGCCGTGTTAGAGATCTCGGGCATGCCGCGCAGCCTGCGCCCCGCCATTGAGCGCGCCATGGCGCGCTGCATTCGCAGCGAAAGCGAATTCATCGTGCCCGGGGATGACCCGCTGACCGCCCAGTGGTGCACCCGCTGGCGTCGCGACCCACTGTGGGACGTTGTCAGCATGAATGCCGACAACACGATAACGACGGATACCGACAACGTAGTTAAAGGGGAAGCCGCCAACGCAGGTTGCACCGGAATCGGCTGCCAGCAAGTGCTCACCGGAACGCCCAGCGAATTGGAAGCGCTGGGCCGTGCGGTGGAGATGCTGGCGGGGGAGTATGGTTTCCGGGGCGTCGTCAAGCGCGCGGTCTAAGCCCTAGTCCGCGAAGGGATCGAGGATACGCTCCGGCAGATCCGCCACGGAATCAATGATGCGTGTTGGGCGGAAAGGATAGCGCTCGATGATGCGGTCATCGCTGATGCCGGAGCGCACCAGGATGCTGCGCATGCCGGCCTCCAGGCCAGACTTGACGTCGGTATCCATGCGGTCACCGATCATCACGGTGTTCTCCGAGTGCGCGCCAATGTTATTCAACGCACTGCGCATCATGACCGGATTGGGCTTGCCCACGTAATAAGGCTCGCGGTTGGTCGCTGCGGTGATGAGTGCCGCGACAGCGCCCGTGGCTGGCAGCACGCCCTGCGGGGCCGGGCCCGTAACATCCGGGTTGGTGGCAATGAACCGCGCGCCGTCGCGGATGAGATTGATTGCCGTGGTGATGGCTTCAAAAGAATACGTGCGGGTCTCACCCAAGACCACGAAATCCGCGTCCCGGTCATTGAGAATCCAGCCGGCCTCGTGCAGGGCGGTGGTCAGACCAGACTCGCCCACGACATAAGCCGTGGACAGCCCCGCCTGGTTGGAGAGGAAAGCCGCCGTGGCCGTCGCGGAGGTCCAGATGCGCTCCGCCGGGATATCCAGGCCTGTGTTCTGAAGACGTGCTGACAGGTCCCGCGGGGTGGACATCGAGTTATTAGTCAGAACCATGTACTCGATGTTGTTATCCTTCAGCGCTTGGATGAATTTATCCGCGCCGGGAATCATCTCCCCTTCCTTGATGAGGACGCCGTCCATGTCCGAAAGATAAGAAATCACGAGTGTTCCTCCACATACTCAGCAAGTTCGCCCACCGTGGTCACGGAGAGCATGGTTTCTTCATTAAGACGGACCCCGCAGGCTTCCTCGAGGCGCACGGCTAATTCGATGCGCTCGAGTGATTCAACCCCCAGGTCCTCCAACTTCGCTTCGCGCTCCAGGCCTTCCTCCACGCCGGTCACCTTTGTGATGAGGCGGGTGAGCTCACTATAGGCGTCGCCGGCGGGTGCAGTATCTTTCTCTTCTGCCGGCGCGGAGCCGAAGCGGGCTTGGAGTTGCACTGAAAGGTCATTAGCCATGGGGCCCAGTCTAGTATTGAAATGTCATGGTTATTCGAGCACGTTCCTCCGCCGTCGCCCGCAGCTGGTCGCGCCGGGTCCGCCCCCGCATGCGCGCTGTCGAGCACACCGTTCACAACGATCTGCATGATCTCACGACAGAGCCAGGGCTTACCGGGGTGAGCGACTCGGGCTTCGTGGACAATGATGGCGTGCGCGTGGCCTGGTATGAGGTGGGCCCTGAGGATGCGGAGGTCACCGCGGTTTTCATCCACGGCTATTGTCTGTCGGCTGAGAGCTTCTACTCCCAGGTCAACGACGTGCGCCGTAACTATCCCACGGTGCGCTGCCTGCTTGTCGATGTCCGCGGCCACGGCCAATCCACCCACGTCGCCCCCGCGCAGTGCACTGTTCGGGGTGCGGCCGATGACGTGCTGGCCGTGATTTCCGAGCGCGCCACCGAGGGGCCCTTGGTCCTCCTCGGGCATTCCATGGGCGGGATGATCGCGCTGAATTTATTGCGCCGCGCCCCGCGGGATGTCTTTGATCGCGTCGAAGGAATGGCGCTGGTGGCCACCTCGATGCAGCGTTTTGCCGCCGCTGGCGTGGCTCGCATCTTGGAATCGAAGACGCTGGGCATGGTCTACCGCGCTTGCCTGAAGCTGCCGAACCGGCTCAACCGCGTGCGCTTCGAGGCAGCAGCACTCATCGCCCCAGTGTTTGCGGCACTGTTGCAGGGCTTCCCGCAGATGGACAAGCTGCAATTCCACGTGGCGATGCTGCTGGATACTCCGATGTCGAGCTACGCGGGCTTCTTCGATGATTTGGTGGAGCACTCCGAGTTCGGTGCAACGGCGCGGCTGCGCAGCGTGCCGGGGGAAATCGTGGTGGGCCAGCATGACATTGTGACCCCGCGCCGCCAATCGGAGGTCATTGCCCGCCACTGGCCGGACTCTACCCTGACCGTCATCGATGGCGCCGGCCACATGGTCATCCTGGAAGAGCCTAGCGAGGTCTCTAAGGCTTTGGGCAGGGTCCTCGATCGCGTGCTCGGCAACTAGTCCTCGCCGCTGATGGCTGCTGAGCCTTTTATCGGCGTTGGCTGAGCCTCCTGTGGTGGTCGAACTGCCCGTTCTGCCAAAGTTATAGCCTCTGATTCAAGATCTGGCCAGAACTTTGGCAACTAGGGCAGTTTCTCTCCTTGGGCTTAGGCAAGAAGAAAGCCCCTGCTGCTCAGGCAGAAGGGGCTGGAAGGCTTGGGGGTTTAAGCCCAAGCCTTAATCCGTTTCAGGCTTAGTCCTCATCGGAGGACGTGGAGACGGTGGCGGTCGGGTCATCGAGCTTCAGCTCGCGGGCCGCCTTCTCTACGGTGCTGCGCTCCACCTTGCCCTCGCGGGCGAGGCCCTCGAGGACGCCGACGACGATGGACTCGGCGTCGATGTTGAAGTAGCGGCGAGCACCCTCGCGGGTATCGGAGAAACCGAAGCCGTCTGCGCCCAGGACGATGTACTCGCCCGGGACGTAGGGGCGAATCTGCTCCTGCAGGTCCGTGGCAAAGTCGGAGACGCCGACGAACGGTCCCTCGAAGCTCTTGAGCTGGGAGGTAGCGAAAGCCTCGGTCGGCTCCGTGCCCTTGCGCAGCGCCTCCTGGTTGCGGGCAGCACCGTCGCGAGCCAGCTTGACCCAGGACGTGACGGAGAACAGCGAAGCCTTGACGTCGTAGTTCTCAGCCAGGATCTCCTGGGCGCGCAGAGCCTCGTACATACCCACACCGGAGGCGAGGATGTTGGCAGGGATGGAGCCGGACTCGGCGGTGTTGTAGTGGTAGATGCCCTTGTGCAGGCCCTCGACATCGAGGTTCTCCGGCTCGGCAGGCTGCTTGACCGGCTCGTTGTACACGGTGATGTAGTACATGATTGGCTCGTTGTCCTCGCCGTACATGCGCTCGATACCGCGGGGGACCAGGTGCGCAATCTCGTAGCCGAAGGCTGGGTCGTAGACCTCCACAGCCGGGTTGGTCGATGCCAAGATCGGGGAGTGGCCGTCCATGTGCTGCAGGCCCTCACCGGTCAGGGTGGTGCGGCCGGCGGTAGCGCCGATGATGAAGCCGCGGCCCAGCTGGTCGCCAGCAGCCCAGAAGGCATCACCGGTGCGCTGGAAGCCGAACATCGAGTAGAAGATGTACAGCGGAATCATTGCCTCGCCCTGGGTGGCGTAGGAGGTGGCTGCTGCGGTGAAGGACGCTGCGGCACCGGCCTCAGAAATGCCCTCGTGCAGAATCTGGCCGTCCGTGGCCTCGCGGTAGGAGAGCATGAGGTCGTGGTCCACCGGAACGTAGTTCTGGCCGCGCGGGTTCCAGATCTTCAGGGTCGGGAACCACGAGTCCATACCGAAGGTGCGGGCCTCATCCGGGATGATCGGCACGACGCGCTTGCCCAGCTCCTTGTCGCGCATGAGCTCCTTGAAGGTACGCACCAGCGCCATGGTCGTGGCCACGTCCTGCTTGCCGGAACCCTTGCGTACCGAGCGCAGCTTGGACAGGTCTGGGGTTGACAGAGTCTCGAAGTTCTCACGGCGCTCCGGCAGGAAGCCGCCCAGCTCTTTACGACGCTCCAGCATGTACTTGATCTCCGGAGCATCTTTGCCCGGGTGGTAGTACGGCGGCAGGTACGGATCGGCCTCGAGCTGCTCATCGCTGATCGGGATGCCCTGCTTATCGCGGAAGAGCTTGAGATCCTCCAGCGTCAGCTTCTTCATCTGGTGGGTAGCATTGCGGCCCTCGAAGTTGTGGCCCAGGCCGTAGCCCTTAATGGTGTGGGCCAGGATGACCGTCGGGCGGCCGGTGCCCGCGTAGCTCAACGCCTTGTCGTAGGCAGCGTAGATCTTGCGGTAGTCGTGGCCACCGCGGCGTAGTGCCCAAATCTCATCATCGGACATGTCCTCCACCAGCTTGAGCGTGCGCTCATCGCGGCCGAAGAAGTGCTCGCGCACGTAGGCACCGTCGTTCGCCTTGAAGGTCTGGTAGTCACCATCGGAGGTGGTGTTCATGATGTTGACCAGGGCGCCGTCCTTATCGGCTTCTAGCAGCTTGTCCCAGCCACGGCCCCAGACAATCTTTATGACGGACCAGCCGGCACCGCGGAAGAAGGACTCCAGCTCCTGAATGATCTGGGTGTTACCGCGCACTGGGCCGTCAAGGCGCTGCAGGTTGCAATTGACCACGAAGGTCAGGTTATCCAGCTCATAGAGGGAAGCCATCTGCAGCAGACCGCGGGACTCCGGCTCATCCATCTCGCCGTCACCCAGGAAGGCCCAGACGTGCTGCTTGGAAGTGTCCTTAATGCCGCGCTTCTCCAGGTACTTGTTGAAGCGTGCCTGGTAAATAGCGTTTATCGGGCCAAGGCCCATGGACACAGTGGGGAATTCCCAGAAGTCCGGCATCAGGCGCGGGTGCGGGTAAGAAGGCAGGCCATTGCCCTCGCCGCGGGAGTGCTCCTGGCGGAAGCCGTCGAGGTCCTCCTCGCTCAGGCGGCCCTCCATGAAGGCGCGGGCGTAGACACCCGGGGAAGCGTGACCCTGGAAGAAAACTTGGTCACCGCCGGAGGGATCGTCCTTGCCCTTGAAGAAGTGGTTCAGACCCACCTCATACAGCGGGGCAGCGCCTGCGTAGGTCGAGATGTGTCCGCCGACGCCAATGCCTGGGCGCTGCGCGCGGTGTACCATGATGGCCGCGTTCCAGCGGATCCAGCGGCGGTAGCGCTTCTCCAACTCCTCATCGCCCGGGAACTCCGGCTCGAGGGAGGTGGGGATGGTGTTAACAAAATCCGAGGACGTCAGGGACGGCAACGGCACGCGCTTAGCGGTAGCGCGCTCAAGAAGACGCAGCATGAGGTAGCGGGCGCGCTCCGGATCGGAAGAATCTAGAAGACCATCGAGGGAGTCCATCCACTCGCGGGTCTCCTCCGGGTCGGAGTCATGCAGGTATGCTGCCACGCCATCGCGAACGATGGGAAAGTTGGAGTCGCCGTTGTGGGCGTCCAAGTCGGCCATTAAATCCTCCTGGGTCGTAGTACACAGATCTTGCTCTAGGATACGCGCCTCGTTCACGGTGGGGCACTCGGAGGCCCCCACGGGTGGTTTTATGAGGGAAAATGTCCACCTTGGGGCAAGAATGGGGGAGGTTTGACGCGAAAAAGTGCACCGTAGACGTTAAAATACTCTGCATGACATCAACTACTTCATCGGAAGGAACTCAGCGAGTGACGGGATTTGCAGCCAAGCTCGGCGTCGAGGAGGGCCAGATTGCCCTGGAACTTGGCTGGGACGAGGACTGTGACTCCACGATTTCTGAGTCCATCGAGGACGTGTTGGGGGAGGACTTCCTCGAGGAAGAGACCGACGAACTGTGTGACCTCGTGCTGCTGTGGTGGCGCGCGGAGGACGGCGACTTGGTCGATGGGCTGGTGGATGCCACCCGTCCCCTGGGTGATTCCGGCCGTATCTGGCTGCTGACCCCGGGTGCTGGAAAGCCGGGCAACCTGGAGCCGGGCGAGATCTCCGAATCCGCACAGCTGGCCGGCCTCGTACAGACCAAGGCCGAGCGCCTCGGTGAGTGGCAGGGTTCCTGCCTCGTGGCCCGCGGATACACCAAGAAGCCCTAAGGGAAATCGCAGGATTTCCCTGCTCACGCGGCATCCGCAGCGTCGAATCACACCCCGATTTGTTGCTGCGGCTGCCCATGGGCTAATCTTGTTCGAGCACACCAAGTGCACTGCGGCTTTAGCTCAGCTGGAAGAGCAACTGGTTTACACCCAGTAGGTCGGGGGTTCGATCCCCTCAGGCCGCACCAGGTCAGACCCCCTTTTCGAGAAATCGGAGAGGGGGTCTTACGCATGGCACGACAACTCCACGACGAGTCAGACACACCCACATTTTGCCCCTTAACCCTGAAGCAGCCGGCGGAGCTGGTGGTGCTAGTAGCGCTCACGGCCCGGCCGGGGCCATGGGTGGGCGAGCAACGTTACTCTTGGCACTGCTACTTGGTGGTTTTCGGCGGTGCGGTGGGTTATTGCCCTAAGCCAAGAAGGCGTCCAGCAAAAGGCATCTGGCAAAAGGCATCTTTGGGTCTAAAAACGCCATCTGCCATGAGTAAATGGCGTTTTCAGCTTTAAAAACGCCTTATGGCTGATGCCTTTTGCGAGACACCTTTTGTCAGACCGGGCGCCTCCAGCATGTCGATGGAAGCACGCAAACGTTGTGCGTTGCGAGGGGAGCGAAGAAGGTAGTTCGTTTCTTAAAGAGACGTGCTGTGCTCTACGGAAACGACCGTTGTGCGATCCACGACGAGCCGATGGAGCGGCCGGCGGAGCTAGTGGTGCTAGTAGCGTTCCTGACCGCGCTCGCGGATCTTCTCATAGAAGTCCGGCTTGGCGGTGCCATAGCGCGAGCGGGAGCGGCGGGAGGGCTGCGTGGCAGCCGTAGGCGTCGAAGCGGGGGTAGTAGGCGCCGTGGCATCAGGCCGCTCGCCGGAGGGAGCCTCGTGGTCAGGGCCGGCGGTGGTAGCGTCTGCGTCGATATCGGCGGAGCCGGCGCCGGTGCCAATAGCTGCCGCAGTAGCCTCAGCCATCAGCTCTTCCTCCTCGCGGGCCCGGCGGCGCTCCCGAATCTCGGACCACACGAAGTAGGCAAAGCCCAGCGGCGCCATCACGCCGAAGGCAATCCACTGGTAGCCGTAGGAGAGGTGATTGCCACGGTCCAACTTCGGCACCGGCAGCGCATTCAGCTCACCTGGTTGCTCGGGGGAGAGTTGGAGGTAGTCGTGGGCGAGGGGGACGTCGACAAGCTCTGCTATCTGCTCCGTATTGATGGAGTAGACCTGCGTGTAGCCCTGCTCCTCAATGGGGGCGGAGGAGTGCTCGCGCTCGTTGTAGCGCGCCATGCCCACGATGCTCACCTTGTCGGTGGGGGCCGGGTCGATGTGGGGCACGGAATTGCCCTCATCCGTGGGCACCCAGCCGCGGTTGACCAGGAAGGTCTCGCCGGATTCGGTCTCAAAGGGGACCAGTGACTGGAAGCCCGGGGCGGACTCCACCGGGCGCAAGCGCAGGAGAACCTCATCCTCCGGGAGGTAGTGGCCAGTTAGCTCCGCGCGCTCCCACTCCTTGTGCAAGGAACCATCCGCCGAAAAGACCTTGGTGACCGGCTGGGGGTCGGCCTCATAGGCTTCCTCAATGAGGTGGTTGCGCTCCACAATCTGGTCGTCTTTATTCAGCTGCCACGGTGCCAGAACAGTGAAAGAGAAATAGGAAAAGGCGACGACGAAGATGAGAAAGAGCACCCACCCAGGCTTGAGGAATGTCTTGAGCATGATGATCAGTCTAGTAGCCGCAAAGAATTATCTAGCCGTGGTTCGTCTTAATCCACTCGAGTAGGCCGGGAACGGCGGCATCAATCTCCTCGCGGGTGCGGGCGAAATCCTCCTCCGTGCCGTAGAACGGATCCTCTACGCTGGCATCCTCCGGGGAATTCGGATCGAAGCTGCGCATGAGACGCACCTTCTCCTGCGGGATGCCGCGCTCCAGGAGGGCATCGCGGTGGCCGGTGTCCATGGCCACGAAGAGATCCGCGTCCATGTGCTCTTCGCCCAGCTGGGCAGCCTGGTGGCCGGCACCATCGTGGCCGCCGCGGCGCAGTTCAGCAACGGCGCGCTCATCCGCGCCCTGGCCCACGTGCCAGCCGCCGAGGCCGCAGGAATCTACGCGCGCGAGGAGATCGAGCATGTCGGTCTCCATGGCATCGCGGGTAATGATTTCCGCCATTGGTGAGCGGCAAATATTGCCCGTGCATACGAAGACGATGTGGAGCTGGTTGTTGTTCTCCGGGGGCGTCATGCAAAGGCTCCTTAAGCTAGAGGGGTGCGCTGGCGAACGAAAGCTAGGATATAGCAGCGACGCGATTGACGTGAAACCTCAAGCCGTATAAGGAGCATAGGAGATGGCAGAACACACGACCGTTGGCGAGATCCGCCGCGTTATCCACGAGGCCTACCCGCCGCAGCTGGCCGAGCCCTGGGATGCCGTTGGCCTGGTATGCGGCGACCCCACGGATGAGGTGAGCACCGTGGCTTTCGCTCTGGACTGCACCCAGGAGGTGGCAGACAAAGCTGTGGAACTCGGCGCGCAGATGCTCGTGGTGCATCACCCGCTGCTTCTGCGCGGGGTGACCTCGGTGGCGGCGGATACCCCGAAGGGCAAGGTCATTCACACTCTTATCCGCAACGGCGTGGCCCTGTTGGCCGCGCACACCAACGCGGATAAAGCACGCCCGGGTGTCAACGACAAGCTGGCGGAGCTCGTCGGTATCAAGCCTGGGCGCCCCATCGTCCCGGTGGAGCCCTATGAGAACCTCGACGAGGCCTTAGGGTTGGGGCGCGTGGGCGAGTTGGAGGAGCCGGTGACTCTGCGCGAATTCACCCAGCGCGTGGCCGATGCCCTCCCGGAAACTGAATGGGGAGTGCGCGCGGCTGGTGACCCGGAGCGGATGGTCAAGCGCGTGGCCGTCTCCAGCGGCTCGGGGGACTCTTTCCTGGACCAGGCGGCCGCGCTCGGAGTGGACGTCTACGTCACCTCCGATTTGCGCCACCACCCGGTGGATGAGCACCTGCGCGCCGCGCACTTGGCGGAGCCGGAGGGCCCAGCCGTGGTGGATACTGCTCACTGGGCCAGCGAGTTTCCCTGGACTGCCCAGGCGCGCGATATTGTGGAGGACGCATTGCGCGTGAACACCGAGATCATCGATGTCCGCACCGACCCATGGACGATTTCTGCGCATAAGGAGAACTAAATGAAACTGCCACAGGACCTGCAGAACATCTTGCTGGAGCTGGCCACCCTCGAGCGCTCCCAGGCGCACGGTGGAACTCCCACCATCCCGGAGCAAGAGGAATACGAGAAGGCTCAGGCCGCACACGCCCGGCTTGTCGACGCCTCCGGCTCCGCCCAGCTCGCCGTCGATGACATGGAGATGGAGATCCTGCGCATCCAGGCTGATGAGCGCAAGCTGCGCCAGCGCGAGCGCGACGATAAGGCCCAGCTCGGTGCCGCGACCGACCCGGAGACCCGCAAGGATCTGGAGCACGATCTCTACGCGGCCAAGTCCCGTATCGCGGATCTCATGAGCGAGCTGCAGGAAGCCCACAACGAAATCCACGCCCTGCGCGCCAACCTGGACGTCCACGGCGCAAAGGTCTCCGATTCCGAGCGCAAGCTCGAAGTCCTCAAGCGCGCGGCCGAGGCCGCCCAGGAGGCCGCGGCGAACCGCCCCGACCCACAGGTGCGCATCGGCCAGCTGCGCGAGCAGCTGCCCGCGGATGTCCTGGAAGAATACGAAACCGTGCGCGAAGAAAACGGTGTGGGGGCCGCGGCCTTCACCGGCCGCGCTTGCGGCGGCTGCTTCATCGTGTTGCCGCCGGCCGAGCAGAACGCAGTGCGCAACGCGGCGGCCGACGAGCTTCCGCAGTGCTCCGATTGCGGCTCCTACCTGGTGCGCCCGGCCTCATGAAGCTAGTCATCTTCGCTGACGGCGGCTCCCGCGGCAACCCCGGGATAGCCGGTTCTGGCACGGCGGTCTACAACGAGGACCGCTCGCAGGTGCTCAAGGAAATCGCCTACGTCGTGGGCCAGAAGTCCACCAATAACGTGGCCGAATACCACGGCCTGCTGCGCGGCCTTGAGGCCGCGGTGGAGCTGGGGGCCGACGAGGTGGAGTTCTATATGGACTCCAAGCTCGTGGTGGAGCAGATGAACGGGCGCTGGAAGATCAAGCACCCGGACATGCAAAAGCTCGCCATCGAGGCGCGCCGCCTGCTCAACCAGATTCCGCGCTTCAGCCTCGAGTGGGTACCGCGCGCCAAGAACTCGGTGGCTGATGAGCTGTCCAACGTGGCCATGGATGCCGCCGCGAAGGGCGAGCCCGTGGGCATCCTCGACATGGGTGCCGACGACGCCACCGAAGCGGACGCTGCTGTCGATGCGGCGGGCGGCGGAGAGGCGTCGCCAAGCGCGGCGTCCTCAACCGCGGCCGACTGGCGCCCCGAGTGTGGCCCGGCCACCCGCTTCATCCTGCTGCGCCACGGGCAGACGGCGATGTCCGCCGCCAAGCAATACTCCGGGCGCGCGAACCCCGAGTTGACTGAGTTGGGCAAGAAGCAAGCGCTCGCCGCCGCCCAAGCCTTGGCCGATACCCACATCGATGCCGTGGTGTGCTCGCCGTTGCGCCGCTGCCAGCAGACGGCCGCGGCCGTGGTGGAAGGCCGGAACCTGCGTGTGGAAACCGTCGAGGACCTCATTGAGGTGGACTTTGGACGCTGGGAGGGCAAGACCTTTGCTGAAGCCGACGCCGCCGACCCCGAGCTCCACGCGCGCTGGCTGAAGGATACGTCCGTGGCCTGCCCGGGCGGGGAGTCCCTGCGCGCCGTGCACCGCCGTGTCAGTGCCGCGCGCCGTAAGCTGCAGCAGCGCTACGCGGGGCAGACCGTTCTCGTGGTTTCCCACGTCAACCCCATCAAGTCCTTCGTGCGCCAGGCGCTTGATTCCGGACCGCAAACACCCAACCACCTCTTCTTAGAGCTGGCTTCTGTGAGTGAGGTTGAATTCTTCGACGGCGGCAGCACCCTGCACCGTTTCAACGATGTGGGGCATCTGGGCGCGCTGCGATAAACTAACAGGCGCGAATGAGCCGACCGGGCAAACGCGTTCCGTCGAACCGGTTCCGTTATGGGACTAGGCGCGGGCCGAGGAAAGTCCGGACTCCACAGAGCACGGTGGTTGCTAACAGCAACCCGGGGTGACCCGCGGGAAAGTGCAACAGAAAGTAGACCGCCGCGCCCTTCGCTTCGCTCCGGCGCGGCGTGGGGTAAGCGGTAAGGGTGAAAGGGTGCGGTAAGAGCGCACCAGCACCGTCAGCGATGGCGGTGGCTGGGTAAACCCCACTGGGAGCAAGGCATCACGGCCCGCCACGCTAGCGGGCCCGATCAGGCGTTAGTAGGTTGCTCGCCGAAGCCTGAAGGTAGCTGCTTGAGCCAACTGGTAACGGTTGGCCTGGATGGATGTTTGCCACCGCGCCACGCGCGCGGCACAGAATCCGGCTTATAGGTTGGCTCATTCGCGCCCTACACTTTTATTTTTTGGAACAATGGGGCGGCATGAAACTGTATGCCGCGCCCTTGGACTTTCGGCCCATCGCTGAGGAGTTTTCTGTTCCTACCGACTTCCCAGAGGAGGTCACCGCACAGGCCGCGTCCGCGCAGGACCGCTATGCCGAGCAGCGCCGCGACGCCCGGGACATCCCGTTGGTGACCATCGACCCAGCCGGCTCCAAGGACCTAGACCAGGCCGTGTTTATTGAGGCCCGAGATGGCGGCTACCGCGTGCTCTATGCCATCGCCGATGTTGCCGCTTTCATTGAACCGGGCTCCGCGCTGGAGACCGAGTCCCTCAAGCGCGGCCAAACCATCTACCTGCCCGATGAACCGGCGCGGCTGCACCCGCCGGAGCTCTCCGAAGATAGGGCTTCGCTGCTTGCCTACGTCGACCGCCCCGCCGTCCTCTGGACCTTCGACCTTGACTCCGCGGGTGAGGTGGAGGACTTCTCGGTGGAGCGCGCACTCGTGCGCAGCCGCGCGCGGCTGGACTATGACCAGGTCCATGAGGACTTGGAGAATGGTGCGCTGCATTCCTCCATCGCCTTGCTGCCGGAAGTAGGAAAGCTACGCCAGGCCTCCTCGCTGCGCCGCGAGGCGATCAACCTGCGCCTTCCTTCGCAGCGCGTTTCAGAAAGCAGCGATGGGGAAAAGGGGCACTACGAGCTGGTGATGGAACCGCGCCATGAGGTGATGGACTATAACTCGGAGATTTCCTTGCTTACCGGAATGTGTGCGGGGCGGTTGATGGAAGAACACGGAGTTGGTTTCCTGCGCACCCTATCTGCGGCCACCCCGGAGGCCGAGGCAACTTTTCGCTCGGAAGCGGAAGCGCTGGGCTTCGAGCTGGGGGAGCGCAGCATCTCGGAATTCCTCCATTCCGTGGATGCGGATTCACCGCGCGGGATGGCGGTGATGCGTGAGGCCCAGCGGCTTTTGCGGGGTGCGGACTACGTGTGGCTCGAAGATGGCCAAGCGGACGTGCACGCGGGAATCGGCGGCTACTATGCGCACGTGACCGCCCCGCTGCGGAGGCTTGTCGACCGCTTCGCCACGGAGGTCTGCTTGGCGCTGAGCGGTGGCTACGAGGTTCCGCAGTGGGTGCGCGAGCGCGCCGGGGATGTCATGTCCACGATGCGCTCAACATCGCAGTTGGCCTCCCAGGTGGATAAGGCGTGCTTGAACCTCACGGAGGCGACCGTCTTGGCGCCGTGGGTAGGCACCAACTTCGAAGCCGTCGTGGTTGATGGTGGGCCAAAGCGCGAGAAAGCACGGCTCTTCGTGCTGGACCCACCGGTGATTGGGCAGGCCGTAGGCCACCCAGAGACCGGCAAGGAGACGATGGTGTCCTTGGTGAAGGCCGACGTTGCGGAGCGCGATGTGCTCTTTGCCTGGCCGGCAGATTAGTCCTCGGTGATTGCAGGGCTTCCGGCAGAAAGCGGAATGACCAGCAGGCCGTCCTCGGCCAAGTCGGCCGCGAAGTTTGTGGCCCTAGCGCTCGGCACGTAGGCGATGACGGCGGAGGATGTGCCGGCGTGAGCAGAGCGTGAGGCGACGGCATCGCGGGCGGTGGCCAGCTGCGCGAGTTTTTCTGCGGAGTTGAAACCATAGACGGTGGCCAAGGCAGACTGCGACTGTGTGAGCAGCGGGAAGAGCTCGGTGCCGCGGCGGGAGCGCAAAGCACGAGCAATGCCTTCGGCGCGCTCAGTTTCCTCCGAGTAGAAGGTCAGCCATGCCGTGGCTTCGGCGATGGTCGGCTGGTTCTCGATGCCGTGCACCTTGTGGACCGCGGCCAGCCACTCAAGGACACGCTGGGGCGCATCCGGCAACAAGCGCAGCGACGGCGTGCCGAAGGCGCGGCAGGCGGCGTCGATGAATCGCTCGCGGGCGCGAATCTCCGTCACGGCCTCAGCGGAATCAGCGTCCCCTGGCACGGCCACGGCGAAAGCTGCAATGTCCTTGTTGATCATGTGGGGTGCCTGGGTCACGGAGCCGTCGGCGTAGTCGATGATGGTGATGGAATCACCTGCGCCGCGCAGGGCGGCGGAGTGACGAGCGCGCAGTGCAGGGAATCGCGCGAAGGTGCCAACCGCTTGGGAACAGACCTCTGCGATACGGGCGCGCAGCGGGGCGTCATGCAGATCATCCGCGGTGCCGAGCAACGCCAAAGCGGTGGCGATGTCGATGGCTGCGGCGGTGCCGAGTCCAGTTGAATCGGGGATGTCGTTGACCACGGTGATATCGGCACCAGCGGTTTCGCGGGTAAGGAGCTGGCGGTTAATCATGGTGTAGATGATGCCGCCGAGGCGCGCCGCGATAGCGCCTTCGGGTGCTGGGGGTTCGATGGGCTGGCCTTCAGAATCCACGCCGGGCTGCTGTTGTGCGGCGAGGGCAGAAACCTGTTCGAGGGAGATCTCGTCTTTAACGGTATCTCCATTGGTGTGCTCGAGGTGAACCTTGACGAGTCCGTCGCTGCGGGGGCTGACAGCTGCTGCCGCGCGGATATCTGCAAGCCCCATGATGGCGATGCCGCCGTAGTGGTCGATGTGCTCGCCAATGAGTGCCCAAGTGGCGGGGGCGCTGGCGACGTGTGCTGATTCAGCGCCCACGTTCTCGCGGTGTGCGGCGCGAACGCGGTCGACGGCCGGGGTCGAAGGGGCTGTCCACAGGGGCATCGGGAAGGTTCTCCTTTGCTGGTGGCGATATCCTGCCAAAGAAGTAGCAGCAGGACTAAGTGACCTATCTATTCTAACGGGCATGGTACGTAGGCGGTCTGTAGTGTGGGGTGCACTGAGTGAGAGATGAAGAGAATGGAGAAAATTATGGCTGAGGCCGATAACAAGTGGTTCTATGACCCGTCCACCGGTGAGGTATCCCAGGGCAAGGTGTCCGGTTGGGAGAACCGCATGGGACCTTATGATTCCCGTGAGGAGGCTGAGCGCGCCATCGAAATCGCGCAAGCACGCACCGCTGCAGCTGATGCTGAGGACGCCGCCGAGGACGATTACTAAAGCACCACACCGCCGAGAACGGCACGGCTGATTAAGAAACCCACTTAAGACGTCCGCTCAACAGAAGCGGCCCACACCACCGCACGGGAGCGAAGGTGTGGGCCGCTTCTGCTTGTTGCCTCGCAGCGCAGGAAGACTAGCGGAGGAAAGCCCCGCCGGCTAGCGCAGCTTCTTGCGCAGCGGCTTGAAGGCAGACTTGATGGCCTTGAAGCTATCCGAGTAGGCGTTGAGTGCCTCCAATCCGATGATGCGCTCACGCTGGTAGAGGAGGCCATAGCCGAAGGTGTCCTCACCACGGCGGCGTGCGCTTTCTGCCAACTCGAGCAGCTTATCGCGGGAGGTCACCGAATCCTGGAAGTCTCCCAAGACAGATTGCATCTGCTTGCAGGCCTTGTAGAGGTTCTTCGTCTTCAGCGTGGTAGCGGACCCAGCAGCTTCCGCGGCATAGCGCAGCTTCTTCGCTGCCTTGCGCATATCGTGGAAGTACTCCTCACGCTCGTGCAGCGTCAGCTCGGTGTTATCCCAGTTGGAGACGGCTTTCTTGTGCCGTTTGACCAGCTTGTCATAAGCCTGCTTGAGGTGCAGGGCCATCACCGTGTCGAGATCGTGGGGCTCGGCTTCCTCATCAGACTTGGCGTGCTTCGGCTCGTAGTCTTGTGCTGCTTCTTGTTCCTGAGCGGAATCAGTGGATGCCGACTCGGCGCTTTCAGAGTCTTCCGCTCCGCTATCCGCGGATGAGCTGTCTGAGTCAGCGGAGGTGTCTTCCCCGGCAACCGGCGGGTTGGCGAGGAAAGCGTCCAGTGCATCGAGCAGAGCCAGGTATTGGTCCGAATCGAGCGCGGCGATGACTCGGCGATGCGCACGGCGGTAGGCACGGCCCATGTCATGCGCAATGTGCTCGCGGGTAGCGTCATCGAGAACATCGGAGTCCTCGGATGCGAGCAGATTCTGCCAACGTTCTTCCACAACCTCGGCATCACGGGCAACGCCCAGCATGGCCGCAAGCTCCTTGAGATCTGACTCGATGCGCTTGATCTCAGGGCCCACCACAATGCCGTGGAAGGTCTGCAAGTGGCTGCGCAATTCACGGGTAGCCACACGCATTTGGTGCACCGAATCCCACTCATCCCGGCGAACCCGCGGATCGAATTCGACGAGCTTGTCCCGATTAGCCTTCAGTGCCTCCACGACTGCCGCCGCGGGGGAGCCCGGCTCCACAGTGGACGCGGCGAGGGCCGGAGGCAGCTCGACGTTGTTGATGGAGTCTCCCAATGCAGACTTCAGCTTGGACGGCGAGGAGGAAACCCGAGCTCCAGAACCGATCAATAGGGACGTGGCGTGCCGCAGCAGTTTGCTGCCTGCTTTGCTTCCTGGCAGGTCCCCGGCGAGCTCTACTTCCCACTCGCGCCACGTGTTCTGGGAACCACCCGGCAGGAAGGAGAACGCGGTGACATGGTCATCGCAGAACTCAGCAACTGGCTGTTCGTCTGCGTCAACGAGGAGCAACTCGGTGCGGTTGTTATCCACCTGTGCGATCGGCTCAAGAGGCTGGTTGCGCACTACCGATCGGACCTGGTGGAGCAACTCGTCCGGAACCTCGTATTTGCCGTCGATGGGCTCACCGAGTTCCGCGCGGATCTCAGTGCGACCTTCCGCACCGGGAATCTTGATGTGCCAGCCATCATCATTTCCGCCGGTGCGACGTCGCAGCGTGATCTTCGCGTGGGTAAGGCGGAGGTCCTCGGTGTCGTAGTAAATCGCGGACAACGAGTGGTGGCGGGTTTCTGCAACACGGGAAACCTCATCGAGGTGGGTGAGATCCGGCATGGGGGTGGTCTCATCCACGGCGAACTTGGCTTCGATTTCAAGGAACGTCTTTGGAGACATGTACACACCTTCGTCGGGGAGCGAATTGATAAAAAGGAGGCATCAAACCTCGGTACCGCCTTCTAGGTTACCTGGCTAGTAACGCAAATGTGCCTGCCATTAATCGTCCTTAGCAGGTGAGTTGGCGGCGTCCGTTAAGCCCCAAGGAATCACCTCCCAAGTGGGACTTTTCTGCAGCTGATGCGCCGGCGGATACTCCTGCGTAGCTTCTCACCGCCAGGGAGACGGTGCGCGCATTGGGGTAGATTCGATCAGTCACTGCTTCGGCGTTGCGGCGGCGTTCTTCGACTGCCGATAGCGATTGCTGAGCCAGGGTAATTTCGTCTTGCCGAGTGCTGGGGCCGCTTGGTGCCGAAGCAGTCCCTTCTACGTCGTGGGAGAACAGCTTTGAATTTGCTTCCTCCAATAACTCACCGATACGGGTGGCATAAGACAGAATGAAGCTTCGGCGGAAAGACGCCACATTGCCAAGCTGGCGCGCACTCTCGGCGTGTTCGCCGTGGTGCATATGCCATTCACATTGCCGTAGAAGTGAGGCGAAAAGATCAGTGACGTGGTGAACGTCCTCTTCAGCGCCAATGACGGTGACAATCCCTTTGGGATGCAGCCTGAGGGCGGTGCATCCGTTCCGATCCGCAATGACGCTGAGCAGAGTGGTTTTGTGGTTGATATAGGGAGCGCTGATATGGATGCGTGTGGATACCACCGTGTCCGAGGAACTAGTCAGTGTCTCCTCGAGGCGGTGCCGTTGTTGCAGGCTCTGCGCTTTGGCGATGAGCGCGCTGGCTTCTTCTTCATAGGGAGTGGATTCTGCTTTTCGCAAAAGATGAGAGATTTTGGCGCGGATCCTATCTTCCTTGCTGTCGCGGGATGCCCGAGAGTCGGTTCGTTGGGCCGCTAGCACTTCAACGTCCCGAAGGGGTGGCAGGAAAGTGATTGCTTCAATAAGTCGCATAAGGTCATCGGTCGGCATGGTCATCGAGGCAGGCGGGGTAATGCTCAACCATTCCTTGCGCAGCGCAGTGGAACTAATCTGTGCGGGAACATGAGGGGCGGCGCGATAAATGAGTGGGTGGCAAAAACTACCCAGGACATGGAGCAGGTCTTTAGGCGACCATCCTTGCTGGGCTGCTTGGCTAATGAGCTCGATTCCTCGCTGGCTCAGGGTTGCGTGTTGTGCGTTCATGGCTGTTCCTCATCCTTCTTTATGGGTACATCTGTTCGGTTGTGTGGCCATTCAAGCATGTGAAGCCGACAGGGGACAGAGGAGTCGAAAAAATTTGCCCCCGAGATACTCTTGCCAACTGGGTTAATACATGTCGGTGCGGGGGCAAAAGAAGAAACTCTCTCCGTGGCTTCGGCGCGCGGCGGTAGGGTTTAAAGCATGAACAGCCAACACGAATTCGTCCTTCGTACAGTTGAAGAACGCGATATCCGCTTCATTCGCCTCTGGTTCACTGACATCTTGGGGGCGCTGAAATCGGTGGTAATGAGCCCCTCAGAGTTGGAATCCGCCTTCGAGGAAGGTGTTGGCTTCGACGGCTCTTCAGTGGAAGGGTTCTCCCGCATTTCGGAGGCCGACACCATCGCGATGCCGGACCCTTCAACCTTTCAGATCATGCCCTTTGACAAGGAAGAGCCCGAGCTTCTCTCGGCGCGCATGTTCTGTGACATTACTCAGCCCGATGGGCAACCTTCGTTGGTGGACCCGCGCCACATCCTGCGCCGTCAGGTAACCGAGGCGGCCAATGAGGGATTCACGTGCAAGGCGTCTCCTGAGATTGAGTTTTATCTCCTTGAGGACGCGCACGATATCAACAGGCTTGTTGCCACCGATAACGGCGGCTATTTCGACCAAGCCACGCATGATAACGCCCCGAGCTTCCGGCGCCGGTCAATGTACGCGTTGGAATCAATGGGCATCGCCACGGAGTTCAGCCACCATGAGACCTCACCTGGCCAGCAGGAGATCGACCTCCGCCATGCTGACGTATTGTCGATGGCGGACCACATCATGACCTTCCGCTACCTCATCAAAGAGGTTGCCTCCCAGCAAGGAGTGCACGCGACGTTCATGCCCAAGCCTTTCGAGGACCGCTCAGGCTCGGGCATGCATACTCACTTGAGCCTTTTCGAGGGAGATTCCAACGCCTTCCATGACCCCGATGATGAGATTTCGCTGTCCAGCACAGGACGGCAGTTCATCGCCGGCATTCTTGAACACGCAGTGGAGATGACAGCGATCACCAACCAGTGGACCAACTCCTATAAGCGCCTGATGTTTGGCAGCGAGGCTCCAGGGTCAGTGACGTGGGGAATCTCTAATCGTTCTGCGTTGGTGCGAGTTCCCACCTACCGCCTTTCCAAGGAAATGTCGCGCCGAGTTGAAATCCGCTCGCTGGATTCAGCGATGAACCCTTACCTGGGTTACGCGGTGCTCCTTGCCGCTGGTTTGCGCGGAATCAGAGAAGGCTATGAGCTAGGGGATCCGGCCGAGGATGACGTCCACCAGCTGACTCGCCGGGAGCGCCGCGCGATGGGGTACAAGGATCTACCGAGCAGTTTGGATCAGGCTCTCCGAGAATTTGAACGCTCCGAGTTCATGGCGGAGGTCCTCGGTGAACACGTCTTTGAGTACTTCCTGCGCTCAAAGTGGGACGAGTGGCATGAGTACCAGCAGCAAATCACCGCATTCGAATTGCGTAACAACCTGAACTTCTAGGAGAAGCATGCGTCCAGCATCAGTACCGTCCCCAGCTACTCTTGGTCTGACCCGGCCAACTGCTGCGGAGGATCTATCCCGCCTCGGGTGGGATAATCCGGAGTCCCTAGAACTGTTGTGGACACTGGCCGGAGCAGGCGATCCCGATATGGCCCTCAACACGTTGATGAGGATCGTCGAGGGGGCGCCTGAGATTGGCCCGGCGATGCGCGAGGACGAAACATTCCGGGTGCGACTCATCGCCCTGCTGGGCGGCTCTTCGGCATTCGGTGATCATCTCGCTGCACACCCAGAAACCTGGCACGAGCTGCAGCGGGCGCTGCCGACTCCTACCGAAATGCTGCACACGCTGCTCACAGAGGTCGGGGCGGAACCTGCGACATACGTTGAGCAACCAGACCAGCCTGACACCGCGAGCCCCGACCTGACGTCTCCCGGCACCTACCGGGCAGCACCGGGGGACCACAAAGCATCACTCAAAGTGGCCTACCGAACGCTGATGATGCGCATTGCCGCCCATGACCTCGCAGGTACATTTCACTCGCGCAAGGGCCAGTCACGCCCCCAGCCGCGAGTTGGTTTCCGGGAGGTCACTAGGCTGACCACAGCCCTCGCAGATGCCGCCTTGACGGCAGCACTCGCCGGCGCGGTCCGGGTGGTCTATGGGGATGAAGCACTCGATGCGCAGCTGGCCGTCATCGCGATGGGCAAGTGCGGCGCGGGCGAATTGAACTACATCTCCGACGTGGACGTGGTCTTCGTAGGCTCCGAGGCGACACCACGGATCACCCGCCTAGCGTCGGAGTTCAACCGGATTGGCTCGGCCTGCTTCTTCGAGGTTGACGCCAACCTGCGCCCGGAAGGTAAATCCGGTGCCTTGGTTCGAACGCTGGATTCACACGTGGCCTATTACAAGCGGTGGGCAGAAACCTGGGAGTTCCAAGCGCTGCTGAAGGCACGGCCGCAAACCGGCTATCTGCCCTTAGGCACGGACTACCTGGAACAGATCGGGCCGATGGTGTGGACTGCGTCGCAACGGGAGTCCTTCGTGGAAGACGTTCAAGCTATGCGCCGCCGCGTGCTGGATAATGTCCCCGAAAAGATGCGCCTTCGAGAGCTCAAGCTGGGGGAGGGTGGCCTGCGTGACGTGGAGTTCGCCGTCCAGTTGCTGCAGTTGGTGCACGGGCGCTCGGATGAATCGCTGCGCACGCTCGCCACGGTCGATGCACTGGCAGCGCTCGTGCGCGCCGGGTATGTCGGACGTGAAGACGGCACCCAGCTCATCGAGGCCTACGAGTTTCTGCGTTTGCTTGAGCACCGCCTTCAGCTGGAGCGTTTCCGCCGTACCCACACCTTGCCGGAGAAGGACGACAACAAGGCGCTCACGTGGTTGGCCATCAATTCAGGCTTTCACCCACAGGGGCATCAGTCGGCAGCGGACCAGATGAATACCCAGCTGCGGAAGATTCGCCTGCTTATCTCTGAGCTCCACTCGCGCTTGTTCTACCGCCCACTGCTCAATTCCGTGGCCTCGATGTCGGCGGATGAACTCAAGCTCTCCCGCGAAGCCGCGCTCTTGCAGCTGGCGGCACTGGGCTATCGCCACCCAGACCGAGCTTTTGAGCACCTCACCTCCCTCGCCGCGGGGCAATCGCGCAAGGCGCGCATCCAGGCCATTCTGCTGCCGACGTTGATGGAGTGGCTCTCCAATACCGCTGACCCGGATATGGGCCTGCTGAATTACCGCAAGCTTTCTGAGGCAGCTTATGACCGGACGTGGTTTTTGCGCATGCTTCGTGACGAAGGCGTTGTTGGCCAACGCCTCATGAAGATTCTGGGCACCTCGCCCTTTACGGCGGAGCTCATTATTCGCGCCCCGGACGTCGTCAAGCAGCTCTCCGATGGCGCGGCAGGGCCCAAGCTGTTGGAAACCAAGCCCGAGCAAGTGTCTTCCGCCTTGATTAATTCCACCAAGCGCCACGCGGACCCAGACAAGGCAGTATCGGTTGCCAGATCCCTCCGCCGCGCAGAGCTAGCGCGGATTGCCGCTGCTGATTTATTGGGCTTCTTGCCGGTTCAACAAGTGTGTTTTGAACTGTCCACCATCTGGAATGTTGTGCTGGAAGCCGCGCTGCGCGCCGAGGTCAGGGCGTGGAGGCTGAGCCATGAGGATGCCGAACCACCAGCCCGCATCGCCGTGATTGGCATGGGGCGGCTCGGTGGTATGGAGCTGGGCTTTGGTTCAGATGCCGATGTCATCGTGGTGGCGGAGCCAACAGGAGATAATGCCGAAGAAGAAGCTCTGCCATGGGCCATCGGCATCATTGAGAAACTGCGTCGCCGTCTGGCAAAGCCTTCCGGGGATCCGCCCTTGGACGTGGACTTGGGCCTGCGGCCAGAGGGGCGCTCGGGAGCGGTCGTGCGCTCGATCGAATCCTATGAGCGCTATTACTCGCAGTGGGGCGAGCCTTGGGAGATGCAGGCTTTGCTCCGCGCGGCCTTCGTGGCAGGAGATGAGGAGGTCGGTACACGTTTCCTCACCATGGTGGATGCCTTCCGCTATCCGCCGAAGGGCGTGAGTGAGAAGACGATTCGTGATATTCGCCGAATGAAGGCGCGTGTTGATAACGAACGCCTCCCGCGCGGTGCTGACCGCAATACCCACACCAAGCTGGGGCGCGGCGGGCTAACGGATATCGAATGGACCGTTCAGCTGCTCCAGATGATGTACGCCCACGAGGTTCCGGCGCTGCATGATCCCTCCACGCTGCGGGTGCTCGATGCCCTCGAAGACAATGAGGTCATCCCTGTCGAGCAAGTGCAGGAGTTGCGGGAGGCTTGGCTCTTGGCCACCGATGCCCGCAATGCGCTCGTGCTGGTGCGCGGCAAGCGCGTGGACCAGCTTCCGGCACCGGGCCCGCAGCTGGCGCAGGTGGCCGGCGCGGCCGGGTGGGAGCCCGAGCGTAATCAGCAATTCCTGGAGCATTACCTCAAAGTGACCAGGCACGCGCGGAAGATAGTGGATGAGGTGTTCTGGGGTGAAGCAGAATCCTTCGAGCATGACTAGCAGAAGGCAGTTGCTCCGCCCCTGACCCGCACCCTGAGCTCACCCGGATCTTTCCCTGACTTTGGAGCAAGCCCCTGTTCTATCAGGTGATCAGCCGATAGCCTTAGGTGGCAGTGAACAGTCATTATCCCCGCGCCGCACAAAGGAGCACACCATGAGCCTGAACCTGTCCCTCGACCTCAACGATGCCACTCTTGCTGATCTCGACGCCTTCCTCTCCGCTGCCCGCGCTGCTGGGTGCGACCCCGCCGCTGCGTTGAGCGTAGAGGGGACGGTGATGCGGTTGGACGTCGACAAGCCGCGCGTTGTCTCGACTGAGCCGAAGCCTGAGGGCCCGCGCCGCAACAGCCTGGATCGCTCCGTGGCGGAGTCCACCATCCGCTCCATCATCGATGCGCTGTCCGAGCGCCTCGATTCGCCACACCCGCCGCATGGAAATTCTTTTGGCACCTTTGGCCCCCGCGCGGATTAAGCCGCGAATGTGAGAGAAGTCTAAAATTGTGGCCGTGAAGTCCAAGCAGATTATCGCCGTATGGGTCCTCGTGGTGGTGGCAGTCATCACCGCCGTCGGCGCGGGCTGGTGGGCTACGGAGCGGTACCAAGTGCCGGAGGGGGCATTGACGGTGGAGCAGGTGGTCGACGGCGGCGTCCCACAAGATCCGTCGGTAGGCGCCGAGCTTGACCCGGCTGAAAAGGATCGCATTGTCTCGCTGGCGGAAGCACTGGGGATTCCATCGGAGTCAGTGCCACGCGGACTTCTGTCGGTGGCGTCGGATAGGTACCGCTCCCGTCAGATGCTTGAGGCTGATTTGGAGAAGGCCGTCGAGGCAGGCGCCATCACGAAAGATGATGCGAAAGGTGTCCTCGCCGCCTTCGATGCCGGTGTTGTCGCCCCGGTGGAAGGTCCGATCTACGTAGAGTCGACCCCCGCAGAATAAGTCTGCCCGCCACTCTCGTTGAGTGCGCTGCCATGGAGCCCACAGGGACTGGCAGGTGATGCGCAGTCAATGAGGATTTGCCTTGCAGCCGTAGCTCTTAAGCTCACACGCACAGATAACGAAACGATAAAGGTTGGTGCGTTGAGGTGGAGAAACGACGAAAATTACGCGAGCTGCTCAGGACCGCAGTGGGGGTGAGCATCGCCGTTCTCGTCCCCATCGGCGGCGGGATCGGGGTCTTTGAAGTGGCCAATGGGCTGCCCCTTGAGGCGCCGTTGAGCGCCTTGGCCTTTCAGTAATTCAGCCCTTTACTAACCCACTTGCACGGTTCTGGCGTGCGGCCCTTCCTCCCCGCCCCGGCTGCGCAGGATGTGGGTGATGAGAACACCCACGATGCCAATGCACCACACGCCAAAGACAGCCAAGGCAGCAAGCCGGAAGTCATAGAAGGGATAGTCCGGCCCATTGCCCAAGTGATCGAGAACCATGCCGACGAGCTGGGCGCCGATGACCGTGGCAATGAAGCCGCCCATGTTTCCCAGACCCGTCGCCGTCGCGACGACGCGGCGATCCAGGTTTTCACGGACAATGTCGAAGCCATAATTTGCCACCGGTGTGCACAGGGACACCACGCTGATGAGGATGAACAGTGAGAGGTAGCTGCCGCCAAAGAGGAAGAACAGGACCCACACCGCGCAGTGGATAGCCACAAACCCCAAGGCCAGCCAGGGACGGAAACCCCTAGCCCGGGAGGATAACCGGCCGTGCAAGGGACCAACCAGCACCATGCACACGCTAAACCACGTCAGGACCCAGCCGGCGCTAGTCTTAGAAAAATCCATGCCCGCGGTCATCAGGGGCACTCCCCACAGCATGACAAACACGTTGGTGGCCCCCAGACCAATCCAGTGAATGAAGAATGCCTGCCAGGCTACGGGGGAGAGGAAAACGGTAGATAACAGTGCGGCAGTGCTCTCCGGCTTCGCGTTCGGTTTTTCCTTTGGCTTGGGCACGATGCCGAGTGATTCTGGGGAATCCGCAACCGCCACCGCGGCCGCAACGGCGATGAGAATGCCCACCGCACCCAAGGTAACGAAGGCCATGGTCCACCCGCCCCAGCCCAGCAGCATGGCAAAAGGAAGGGCGGACATGAACTGACCCAGCTGCCCCAGCGACGAGGTGACCTGGGTGAACATGGGGGTCCGGTGCAGCGGGAACCAATAGGGCAGGATGCGCATCACGGAGAGGAAGGCGGTGGCATCGCCCGCGCCAATGAGCAGGCGGGCGGCGATGGCTACCCAATAATTACTGGTGAAACCGAGGACCACCTGGCCTATGCCCATGATGATGGAGCCAATGACCAGCAGGCGGCGGGGTCCGAACCTATCAATGAGCATGCCCGTAGGGATCTGTGCCAGTGAATAAATACCCAGTTGTACAGAGGTGAAAACAGCAATGCGGGAGGCATCGACGTCGAAGCGATCGATGGCTTCAAGCCCCGCTACGCCAAAAGATGTGCGGCCGGTAATTGCCACGATGTAGACCAACACCGCAGCTACCCACACGGAGAGAGCCTTAGTGGTAATTACATTGCGAGGATGAGGGACCGACATGGCTGATACTTTACGCGGCACCAACTAAGATGCAGGGGGTGAAGTACATTTCGACCCGCGATACCGACCGCCAGCCCGCCTCCTTTACGGACATCCTCCTCGGAGGTCTGGCCCCCGATGGCGGCCTCTACCTGCCGGACACCTACCCCCACATCGATGACGCCACTCTGACTAACTGGCGCCAGACCTTGGCGGAGGGTGGCTACGCGGCCTTGGCCGCCGAAGTGCTCAAGCTTTTTGTGGATGATATTCCCGCCGAAGACCTCGAAGGAATTGCCCAGCGCGCCTACACTTACCCCAAGTTTGACCACGAGGAGATCGTCCCCGTCAGCGAACTGGGGGAGGGCCTTTACATTGGCCACCTCTCTGAGGGGCCGACGGCCGCCTTCAAGGACATGGCCATGCAGATGTTGGGCGAGCTCTTCGAATACGAGCTGGCCCGTCGCGGCGAAACCCTCAATATTCTGGGCGCTACCTCTGGCGATACCGGTTCCTCGGCGGAGTACGCCATGCGCGGGCGCAAGGGCATCCGTGTCTTCATGCTGACCCCGGCCGGGCGCATGACGCCCTTCCAGCAGGCCCAGATGTTCGGCCTGGATGACCCGAATATCTGCAATATCGCCCTCGATGGCGTGTTTGATGATTGCCAGGACGTGGTCAAGGCTGTTTCGGCCGACGCTAATTTCAAGGCAGAGAACCGCATCGGCGCGGTCAACTCCATTAACTGGGCTCGCCTCATGGCGCAGGTGGTCTACTACATCAATTGCTACCTCAAGATCACCACGGAAAACACCGAGAAGGTCTCCTTCAGCGTCCCGACTGGCAACTTTGGGGATATCTGCGCTGGCCACATCGCCCGCCAGATGGGCCTGCCCATCGACAAACTCATCGTCGCGACCAATGAAAACGACGTGCTCGATGAGTTCTTCCGCACCGGCAGCTACCGCCCGCGTTCCTCGGAGCAGACGTACAAAACCTCCTCGCCGTCGATGGATATTTCCCGCGCCTCCAACTTTGAGCGCTTCGCTTTTGATCTGCTGGGCCGCGATGCCGCACAGATTAAGGAGCTTTTCGGGACAAAGGTGAAGGAAGGCGGGTTTAACGTCGACAAGCAGGCACTTGACGCCGCCCACGCGGAGTACGGTTTCCTGTCCGGTTCCTCCACCCACGCGGACCGCCTCGCCACCATTAAGGATGTCCACGAGCGCTACGGCGTGCTGGTGGATCCGCACACGGCCGACGGCATCAAGGTTGCCCGCGCGGTACAGGAAGAGTATGGGGTCGATACCCCAATCATCTGTCTGGAGACCGCCCTGCCGGTGAAGTTTGCGGAGACCATCAAGGAAGCCATTGGCAGCGAGCCGGAGGTGCCGGAGCGTTTCGCCGGTATCTTGGACGCCGAGCGCCACGTCACCGACCTGCCAAACGATGCCGCGGCGGTGAAGGATTACATCACGCAGTACATCAAGAGCACGGAGGTTTAAGCCAATGGCACAGGAACAGTTCTCGGGCCCGGAGTATTTCACCGAATTTGACCCAGAGAAGTTCATCCGTGACATGAAGCAGGTTGCGGAGATGGAGAAGGAAAATAAGGAGAATAAGGCAAACGCGGGTGAGTCTGCACCAGAAGAGGATGCCTAGGTTTCTCCTGCTTGGGGCATTCAGCACAGCAGCTCTGGCGACGGCTGGGTGCACGGTGCACACGGGCGTTGAGCCCGTTCCCGAGGCCGCCTCGAACACCTCCGAGAACGCCACTATTGAGCCGCCCCCGCCGCAAACACACACTCCGGGTGCGTCTCCGGTGCCGCCGGGGGCAGCATTGGATATCTCTAGCATGCAGCCCGTTCCCGGCGAAGCCTTCGACTTCAACCTCTGCACAGTGGCGTGGAGCTTTGTGCTTGACGACGGCCGCACCATCGCCGTTACCGCCTCCCACTGCGGTGAGCCCGGGGATACGGTGTGGGCGGGTGCCGCGGACGGGGAATTTATATACCCGGCCGAGCCCGTTGGCAGCATCATCTACTCCGACCTCAGCGCACCGGACACGCACCAGCTTGATTTCGCCTTGGTGGAGATAACGCGGCAGGCTGAGTTCTATGTTCCCCAGGACATGCCCACCAGCGTGGTCGCGGCCGAGCAGGAGGAACTTCCCGATGAGGTGTGCAAGCTGGGGCGCATCACCGGTGAGACCTGCGGCCCGCTCACACACGGAGAGGGGAACGGGAAACTCCAGTTTGGTGAGCGCACTGTGGATACTATCTCTGCGCGCGCCCACGTCTGCTCCACACACGGTGATTCCGGCGCACCGGTCTTTGGCGCGCCGGGCAGCCCCTATGAAGGCGTGATTGTGGGAGTTCTGTCCGGTACGACGGAAGCGGCCGCGGGTAGCGAGGGGTGCGTGCACGGCTCGGAGGCAGAGATGTCTTTTACTCCTGCTTCTGACATCGAAGCGCTCCTGCCGGAGATTCTGGCGCAGCTCTAAGACGCTAAGATAAAGCCCATGCCCACTCCTGATTATATTGTGTCCCTGCGTGAGAAAATCGGCCACGAGCAGCTCTTTTTGCCCGGCGTGACCGCGGTTATTGTGCGGGCCGTGCCTACCGGCTCCGCGATCTGGGAGCTGCCATCGGTCCTGCTTGCTCAGCGTGCCGATACTGGTGCGTGGGGTCCTATCTCCGGTATCTGTGAGCCAGGTGAGGAGATTACGGCGACCGCACTGCGTGAAGTTAAAGAAGAGATTGGTCTTGACGGGCGCATCGAAGCGCTTCTTGGGGTGGGGCAGGTGGGCCCCGTGGTCTACCCCAATGGGGACAAATGCATGTTCATGGATACCGCCATTCGCGTTTCCGTGCCGGATGATGCGGAGCCGGTGGTCTCCGACGAAGAGAACCTTGACGCGCAGTGGTTCTCCGTGGCGCAGATGCCGACGTCCGTCAGTGCCCGCCACCGCATGATCATCGGGGATGCAGTGGCGCAGATGAAGCACCCGCAGGGCTTCCGCCCGCGGATGGGCTACGTTAAGCGCACTTAAACCCCAGCGCAGTGCCGTTTTCTGAGGAGCTTGCCTGTGGGTTTAGAGTGTTGGAGTTGCCGTAAAATATCATCAGAAACGCATGATATGGGTTGATGCTGCCGGTGATGCTCGATAGCTTCGGGGCCATGATTTCACGCACACTGAAGAAAGTAACCACTGCAACCGCGTTCGTCGCCCTCGCCGGCGGCGTCCTGGGTGCCGGTACCGCCGGTGCGCAAGAGATGTCCTCCGCCGACTCCGTGAAGACCAGCCAGATCCAGGAGCTGAGCTCGCGTCTGTTCGGTGACTCCTTCTCCTCCTCCAAGGATTCGGAAGCACCGGAAGGCTCTGGCTTGATTGAGAAGTACGAAGACGTTGACGGCCTGCAGGAGAAGCTGCCGGCTGACGAGGCCCAGAAGGTTCTCAACGGTACTTTCACCGCAAAGAAGAACCCGGATATCTCCGTGACCTTCAATGAGGATGGCACGCTGAACTTCAACGATGGCTGCAATTCCGGTGGTGGTAGCTACACGCTGGATCAGACCGATGCCATCGTGGTGGAGAACCTGAATTCTACGATGCGTGCCTGCGGCCCGGATGAGATGGCTGATGCCGATGCGCTCAACGCCATCCTCTCCGCCAAGCCAGTGGTCATCCCCGTAGAGGGCAATACCTTTGCGCTGGGCAGCCAGGGCCAGGTCATTCAGTTTGAGAAGACCGAGAACTAAGGCTTCCTAAGCATCCAGATTTTCGCGTGGCGGGGCTAGTCTGAGACTGGGCTGGCCCCGCTTCGCTGTGCGCGCCGGCCTTCGATGAGCCAGCTAATGAAGCGGCAGGAGCAGGCAGACCAGTGCGCGATGAGGAGTACCGGGATGCTGAGCGCGATGAGGTCTAGGAGCTCAGAGCCATTCACCAGCGCTACCTGGTGCCCGCCCATGCTGACCGTTCCCGGCGGAAAGGTGCACGCCCACCACGCGGGCGAGTAGTCCACCCAGCGGGCCACGTTGGGGTAGAAGGTAACCATGGCATAGAGCGCGAGGGGAATGGCGATCACCATGGCGGTCAGCCCGTAGTAGACAGAGAAACTACCGGGGTAGAGAATCTGCATCGCGGTGGTGGATTGGCCCACCACGCCCAGCGGAACCCAGGCCGTCGCGGAGTTGGCGCCGGTGAGATTGACCTTGCCGTGCCAGGCGGCCCAGTACACGCGGATGAAGATGGGGACCGCCGTAGAAAGCGACATGACGAAAAGAACCGTGCCCATGACGTGGTATGCATGGCCATAGTCCAAGGCGAGGAAGCCAGCCACGGAGGAGGAAATCATGGGGCCGACCAGCGGCAGGCCCCAGGTAAACCGCGGCTGGCCGTCGAAGCGGGTGAGTTGAATCGCCCAGGTGATGACGGTGACGGGGCCGCCTATCCAGAAGCCCACGAGGCGGAAGGTTCCGATATCCGTCAAACCCGACAGTGCTGCGCCGAGCGCCAGGATGCCGATGAAGTACATGGACCATTCCGCCATGGAGGTCCGGGCAAAGCTGGGCTGGCGGTAGACCGCGAAACCTACTGTCAGCACGAGGAGGATAACGCAGGACAGTGCTGCGAAGATAGCAGAACCTGTCAGCATGCCTTCCTCAACGAGCAGCCGGGAGACGATGGAGGTGCCCATGAGGCTGCCGCCCCACGCGGGGCCGGGCGGTGGCAGTTGGCGGAATTTCTCAGTCACAGCTGGCATGGTAGCTGCATCCACCAACTACTGTCCTATTGCTGTGCTGAACTTTGCGGAATCGGTCTCTTGTGGGGGTGGGCAACCTGCCCGTATATGCCTGCTAGCTTTGAGGATCGGGCTCGCGGGGTTACGGAAGCTTGGGTTTGTTATAGGTTTGAGTCAGGTCCTTCAGGCACATCCGCGCGTCGGGCCTGTATAGCCGGCATGTACCACGTTACAGCGGCTGCCAGGATAGCCACTGCGGAAGCGCTCCATGTGAGAAACTCATCTGGGGTAAACCACCATGCGGTTACAGCGAGTACACCGAGCACGAGCCATAAAGCGGGGATAAGGGGGCTAGGGTTTTCCGCCCATGGTTCTTGGGGGAACCGGCTACGCGCTTCGGTACGGATGCGCCGGGGAGTCTTTCGGGAAAGCGTCCAAACGCAGCCCACAACAAACACCAGCCCTACGCCAGCGATGAGTAGGTCTCCCTTCACTCCGCCGAACATGAAAACACCGACGGCGAATGCTAAAGCCACGCGTTCCGACAGAGTAGGGGGGAACTTTTGGGTCGGATCTACGTCGGGGTAGATGCCCCTGAAGATATCGGTGTGGGGGTGGCTGTGCATGCTGTTTCCTCCGGTCTAGTGATATGTTGACAGGCCTGTCAATTTAGGGCAGGATTACCTAAGTAAGGCAAGCCTAGCCGATAATTAGTATTGGGTGAAACAAGGTTCTCAACATGATTCGCAATCTCTGGCGCTCAGCATGCGGTGTGGTGCTCGCAGCTCCCCTTGCTCTCGGTGCCGTTCCATTTTTGAACAGCGCCCCGGTAGCTCACGCAGAGACTTCCTGTACGTGGAACTGGGGGATCAAGCAATCCTTCCGAAGCTACATCAAAGGCAATATCGCCCGCGGCGGCTGGGGAGCCAGCGGTATCGGCTTTAGCGGTGATGAAAAAGGCAACGGTGCTTTTGTGTTCCAAGCAAGCGCGCCCACGTCCTCTGGCGGTACAGTCACCATCCCGTTCCAAGGCACGCTGAACTTCACAGGACATGACGGGGTTCTCGACATGACAATGTCGGACTTCAAGGTCATTGCTTCCGGTGACCAAGCAAAAGTGACGGTTGATTACGTTTCTTATGAACTGAACCGAAGCAACTACACCCGCGGGGCCCAGATTCAAGGCGACGATGAGGTCATCGCCACCATTAATCTGCAGGAGCCTGTCAAAGACAACGGCTCGGCAGTGAACCTGGCAGGAACCACGTCCCTTAGTGCCGGGGGAGTCAAGCTTTTCACGGGCTTCTATGAGCAGGGTGAAAAACTCGATCCTTCCTCAGGCACCATTGCGTTGGATGGATCCTGCTCTGGTTCTGGCGGCTCAGGCGGCAATGGATCTGGCTCGAAACGGAAGCTGAACTCTATTACCGGCACCTTTACGGGCTTCAACAAGGAAGCCATGGCTATTTTGTCCGAAACCAATGACACCATGAACGGTATCACCACGTTTATGGGCAATACTCAGGCTTTCTTGGATGAGTTGGACTCATTCAAGAAGCGGGGCGACACCAACTCGGCGGCTTCCGGAGCGTCGGCTAGCGCATCATCTGGAACCTCCACCACTGGTAGCACCACTACTTCGGGCCTCAGCGGCAACGACCTTCCAGAAACAGTGGCAGCTGGCAGCGGAAACAGTAGTGGAGCATCAACAGCTGGCGCGTCGAACTCCGGCGCTACGGGTGCGACGGGCTCGGCGGACTCTTCGTCTGGAGCATCCGGTGCAGCCAACGAAACCTGCCAAGCCACCGGTGTGACCCAAGCTACGGCGCAGTGGGGAGTGAAGAAGTCATTCCAGTCCTATATCACCGGCTCCATTGCGCAAGGAAAATGGGAACTCTCGGGAGTCGGATACAGCAATAGTAGATTCCAGTTTTCCGGCAACTCAGGCGCAGTTAAGGACGGCGCGGGTTCCGTGCGCTACGGCGGAAGCATCCAGTTCACCGGCCACCACGGCAAGCTCGACCTCAATATTGCGAACCTAGAAATCTCCTTCAACGGTAAAACCGGAAAACTAATCGGCGACGTGCGCTCCTCCAACATGGAAGGCGAGAAGAAGGACTTCGGACGCACCGCCATCGCCGACTTGAATTTCACGTCTCTGGATGTGGGAACAGATGCCGTATCGGGTGAAGCAACAGTATCCCTGACTGACGTTGGCTCCAAGGCATTCGCCGAATTCTATGAGCCTGGAACCCAGCTCGATCCGCTAAGTTTCAACGCCAGCCTGGGCGGAAACGCTGATTGCAACGACGCTAACGGCAGCACTAGCAGCGGAGGCTCGTCCAGCGCGGGAGATAGTGCCGGCTCTGGGGCGAAGAGCAACGGTGGCGTCAACTCCGACGCTGTGGAAAACGCACTAGCCAGTGACTCCTCGCAGGGCTATGAAGATGGCTCAAAGAAATTCCAGATCAAGTCCGCGAGCTCCGCGAACGGCACCACAGATGACCCAGTTACCTACCTCCTCCTGTTCATCGCCGGGCTCATTATCGCCGGAGGCTCCACCAGCCGCCTCATTATGAACAACTCCTAGAAAGATGGCCGTGAAACTACTCCTACGTTTCCTTATCCCGCTTCTGTGCATTGTGGGACTGACCGCCTGTGGCGTACAGGGAAGCTATACAGACCAGCTACCAGAACCGCAGGACCTCTCCGACCCTCGCTCGTTCGAAGGCGTTACTGAGGTCAGTGACTTCGTCGATATCGAGCCCGTAAGCACAAATGCCCAGCCCGCCCTTCCCGTGGAACTTACTGACGCTGATGGTTATGACGTCTCCGTCACGGACGTCTCGCGGATTCTGGCGCTGGATATTTATGGGACCTACACCAAAACGCTGAGTGGATTGGGGCTCGCGGACAATATCGTTGGCCGCACCGTCTCTTCCACTGAACCGAATCTGGCGGACCGTCCTGTTGTGACTGAAGGCGGCCACAATATCAATGTTGAGGCAGTCCTGGAACTTAACCCGACGCTCGTTATCGTGGACCACTCCATTGGGCCCCGTGATGCGATCGATCAGATCCGTGAAGCAGGCGTGACCACTGTGGTTATGGAACCGCAGCGGACCATCGACTCGGTTGACGAAGACATCATCACGCTGGGTGAAACCGTCGGGCTTCCGGACGAGGCCCGCAAGTTATCAGAGCGCTCCATCAAGGAAATAGATGAGGCGAAGGAAGCCATTAAGGCCATCTCCCCCGAGGAGCCAATGCGTATGGCCTTCCTCTACGCCCGTGGAAACGGCGGCGTGTTCTTCATCATGGGGGAGGGGACCGGTGCCCAGGACCTCATCGAAGGAATTGGAGGAGTCGACCTCGCTGCGGAGAACCACCTTTCTTATGCCGAACCTGCTAATGCAGAAGCGCTGGCCCGCATCAACCCGGAGGTCATCATCATGATGACCGATGGATTGAAATCCACAGGGGGAATTGACGGTCTGCTGGAACGCCCTGGTGTGGCTCAGACCATCGCTGGCCAAAAGCAGCGCATCGTCACCATCCCCGACGGTCAATCCTTGGCCTTCGGCCCTATGACCGGTCAGACGTTGGTCAAACTCGCAAAGGCTGTCTATGACCCAGATAATGCATAGCGACGTCTTCACACGGCGCCGTACTCAGCGGATATCAGTTTTCATACTTTTAGCAGTGCTTGCTGTTCTAGCAGGGCTCATCTCGATCGTCCTCGGACAGTACTACATCTCGCTTTCGGATCTGTTCCCGATTCTCGCTTTTGGGCCGAGCCAAGAGTCCCTCACAGCCAGCGTGGTCTGGAGTATTCGCCTACCGCGGTTAGTTCTGGGGCTACTCGTAGGTGCTGCTCTAGGCGTCGCGGGCACATTGATGCAAGCCATCTTTGCCAATCCTTTGGCGGAGCCATCCATCATCGGTGTGACCTCCGGTGCAGGTGTGGGGGCGGCTGTAGCGATCGTCTTCAACCTCACCTTCGCGGGAACTTTCACTGCGCCAGCGTTGGCTTTCTTAAGTGCGTTACTAGTTACCTTCATCATCTACCAGCTTGCACGCCACAATGGCCGCGTCACGGTGGTTAACCTGATCCTCACGGGTATCGCCATTAATGCCGTGTGCAATGCCATCATCTCCTTCATGGTGTACCTAGCACCGACCGCCAACCGGGAAGCCATCATTTTCTGGCAGATGGGTTCCTTCAACGGCTCCCAGTGGAAGCACGTATGGGTAGTTCTTCCCGTCGTCCTCGTTGGTCTTGCGGTAGCCCTGTGTTTAGGAAGGCAGCTTGACATTCTTGCGCTGGGCGAACGCGCCGCTGCACACACTGGAGTAGATGTGCCTATGTTGCGCATAGTGGCAATTGTGACATCCGCAGTGCTTACCGCAGCGGCTGTCTCCTTCGCTGGTCTCATCGGCTTTGTCGGGCTCATCGTTCCCCATTTGTTGCGCAGCATCGTGGGACCGCAAAACCATATCCTTATTCCTGCATCCGCCCTAGGCGGCGCGGTGCTCATCGGCTTTGCGGATGTGGCAGCACGAACCTTGATTCCCTTTGCAGACCTCCCAATCGGTATTTTTACCGCTCTCGTTGGTGGACCGACCTTCTTTGTCTTGTTGCGGCGCATGATGCGAAAGGGGGTGCACTGATGCTGAGCGTAGACAACCTCACTGTCCACGTGGATGGACATACCCTCGTTGACAGCGTGACCTTTAAAGCCCAACCAGGCGAGGTTACCGGTCTGATTGGCCCGAATGGTGCAGGGAAGTCAACGGTCCTCGGTGCGGTCGCGGGTGATATCGACTTCTCCGGTGAAATTCGCATCGGTGGTCTGTCGCCTAAAGCCCCACCCCGTGAGCTTGCACGTCAACGTGCGGTGATGCTTCAGGATGTCGCGGTGTCCTTCGAATTTCTGGTACGCGATGTCGTAGCGATGGGGCGACGCCCGTGGGGCGGAACGCCCCAGGCCAAACTCGACGATCAGTTTATCGAAGCCGCCCTCGAAACAGCGGGCGTTGCTCATCTTGCAGGAAGAGATATCAGCACGCTTTCCGGTGGTGAACGCGCGCGGGTGGCCTTTGCACGTGTCCTTGCGCAGAATGCACCGATAGTTCTGTTGGATGAACCGACAGCGGCCCTCGACATCCGCCACCAAGAACAGCTCCTGGGCTCTGTAAAAGCCCTGTCCCGTGAGGCAGGAGTAACCGCAGTTGTGGTGCTCCATGACCTGAACGCGGCAGCTGCATATTGCGATCACATCGTGTGCGTCTCATGCGGGGGGATCGCAGCTCAAGGGCGCGTGGCGGAGGTTTTTACCGGCGCCACCTTGTCTGAGGTGTACGGCTGGCCAATCTCCGTCAACGAGCTGCAGGTGCAACCGCAGCGCGCCACGCCCACAATCAATCCACTTTTCTCGCATCAACTGGAGGACTTCCATGTTTAAAAAAATCCTGGTGACCGCTATCGCAGCGACGGCGATTACCGTGCCGCAGGCTACCGCGGCAGAAGCAGAATCCTGCACCATCGAATCCGGCAATTTCAATTGGGGTGTCAAACACTCCTGGCGCTCCTACATCAAGGGACGAATTGCTAACGGTGGCTGGGAGACGACCGGAGCGGTGAAGGAAAACGGAGACCCTACGGGCGGTGATTTCACCTTCGGTTTCGAAGTCGATCCGGAAGCGTCCACAGTCTCGGTGGACGAGGCAGGAAATGTGACTGCATCGAAGATCAAGGCTAAAGATTCTTCGATTACGTTCACTGGCCACCACGGAGCACTGTACTCCAAGATGACCAACCCATTCGTGCAGACCGAAGGCGATAAGGCCCAGCTCGGCTCCGGCTACGAGGCCTACTTTGTTGAAGGCAAGCACATGACGCAGTACACCCCGGAGGACCGCGTTGAGGCCAACAAGCGCACAGGTGAAGGGGCATTCGGTCACGGTAAGGCACAGTGGAACAAGGACGGGGATACTCTCACGCTTTCGGCTTCCGACGTTATGTACGAGCGGCAGCCCGGAACGAACGATTCTGGTGACGTCGAGGGCGTTGACTTCCTGTTCATGGGTATGTACAGCCATGACTACAACCCCGAGGTGGATAGCGCGCAGCTGACCCTCAAGCTCGCCCCGGGCTGTGGCCAGAAGAAGGACAATGGCAAGGATCCGTCCGAGGGGGAGAAGCCGAAGCCCCAGGTTCCGTCCGAGGGGGAGAAGCCGAAGCCCCAGACGCCTTCGGAAGATAAGAACCTTAGCTCGGGTGAGAGCTCCTCTTCTAGCTCGAAGACCACCAACTTCTGGAACTACTTCCTAGGCATTGCGGCTATTGGCAGCATGATCGCAATTCTGTGGCAAGCATTTGTTAAGTCCGGTGCTTTTGACAGTGCCCGTGCCTTCTTTCAGCGATAAGCGCTAAAGCACACCGCTGACAGTTCAAGAGCGACGTAACGGGTGTGGGGTGCCGATAAGAATTGGCGCCGCACACCCACGTCGGCCTAATCCCCTTAATTTTCGATTTTGAGTTTTTCTAACCTCAACTGATTTGTAGTTTTTAAATAACACCGTGGAGAAGAACAGTGAGTACCACTCTCAATAAACCTTTGTCCGTTGCGTTGCGTGAGGCGACTGCGCGTGCGCATGAGAATGCGGAGAATTCGGCATTCATGCAGCGCCTGTTGTCAGGGGAGCTCGACAAGTCAGCCGTGGCTGATTTGGCCGGCCAATTGTGGTTTGTATATGGAGCTCTCGAGAACGCCGTTCGCAGCGTGGCGACTACTCCCATTGCCGGTGTGGTAGCGGATCCACGGCTGGAACGTCGTCAAGCTCTGGAGGTAGATCTAAAGGTGCTCGTCGGCGAAACCTGGCGTGAGGAGATTCGCATTCTTCCAGCGACGAGGACTTATAGCGCGCGCTTAGAAGAAATTGTGGGCAAGCCAGTAGAAGTGGTAGCCCATCACTACGTGCGCTATCTCGGTGATATTTCCGGTGGGCAGGTGATTGCAGCGCGTTTGGGAGCCCATTACGGAGTTCCTCCTGAGGCACTGAACTTCTATGACTTCACTTCGATTGGAAAAATCCCGCCTTATCGTACGGGATACCGCGAGCGCGTGGATAGCCTGGAGCTAAACGTTGAACAGCGTGAAGCTATGCTCTCGGAGGCAGAGCGGGCTTTCAACTTTAATTCGGGTATCTTCGCTGAAATAGGGCGCCTTCATTAGTCGGTGGAACATTAGCCTGCGTAGCCGGTAGCCCCTTTAGTTAGTTTCAGAAGCTGCGCCATTGGGCTCCCGCGCGCCGGGCTCAACATGACACAACCCACGGAATCCGTGAAGGAAACCGTGGGTTGTGTCTTTGCACTGAGTGCTAAAAGAATGGGGCAGATACCCACATATCCTTTAGCAGTCGTAGTACATCTCAAATTCCTGCGGAGTCGGGCGCAGGCGGACCGGTGCGATTTCGTTCTCACGCTTGTAGTTGATGTAGGTCTCGATGAGATCCTCGGAGAAGACATCGCCCTCAGTGAGGAACTCGTTGTCCTCCTCAAGCGCTGCGATGGAGGCCTCCAGGGAGGTCGGCGCCTGCGGGATGGACGCAGCTTCTGCCGGCGGCAGCTCGTAGAGGTCCTTATCCACCGGAGCGTGCGGCTCAATGCGGTTCTTGATGCCGTCGAGGCCTGCCATCATCATGGCAGCGAAGCCGAAGTAGGGGTTGCCCGACGGATCCGGCGCGCGGAACTCAATGCGCTTGGCCTTCGGGTTGGAACCGGTAATCGGGATACGGATAGCAGCCGAGCGGTTGCGCTGCGAGTACACCAGGTTGATTGGGGCCTCAAAGCCTGGGACCAGACGGTGGTAGGAGTTCAGAGTGGGGTTAGTGAACGCCAGCACAGCCGGTGCGTGGGTCAAGATGCCGCCGATGTAGTAGCGAGCCATATCAGACAGACCGGCGTAGCCAGCCTCATCGTGGAAGAGCGGCTTGCCGTCCTGCCACAGGGACATGTGGGCGTGCATACCGGAACCATTATCGCCGGCCAGCGGCTTCGGCATGAAGGTTACGGACTTACCGAACTGTTCAGCGGTGTTCTTGATGATGTACTTGAAGGTCTGAATATCATCAGCCGCGTGCAGCAGGGAGTTGAAGCGGTAGTTGATCTCGTTCTGGCCGCTGCCCACCTCGTGGTGGAAGCGCTCGATAACAAAGCCTGCCTTCTGCAGCTGCTCCACCATGGCATCGCGGACCTCGCCGTGCTTGTCGACGGGCGCCGTAGGGAAGTAGCCGCCCTTCACGCGAGTCTTGAAACCGGTGTTCGGGGTGCCATCGAAGTTGGTCTCAGAACCGCGGTTCCACCAGCCCTCATCGGTATCAACCTCGTAGAAGCCATTATGTACGTCGGTGCCGTAGCGAACGGAGTCGAAGATGTAGAACTCAGCCTCGGCGCCGAAGTTACAGGTATCCGCAATACCAGTGGAGGCGAGGTACTCCTCAGCCTTGCGCGCGATGTTGCGCGGGTCGCGGCTGAAAGGCTCCAGGGTGAACGGGTCGTGGACGAAGAACTTGATGTTCAAGGTCTTCGCGGTGCGGAAAGGATCCACGAAGGCGGTTTTCGGATCCGGCAGCAGCGTCATATCGGACTCATCGATGGTGGTGAATCCGCGGATGGAAGAACCATCAAAAGCGAGGCCTTCGGCGGCTGCGTCTTCAGTAAACTCCTCGGCCGGAATAGAGAAGTGGTGCTCAGTGCCGGGGACGTCCGTAAACCGGATGTCAACGAACTTGACGTCCTCTTCCTTGATGAATGTGATGACGTCCTGGATTGTCTCAAAGGACACGGTGGTCTCCTGTTGGTTGACGTGTAGTACTCCCGACTAGTTTACAGGTATTGGCTGCTTCACTGGGGTGCCTGGGGCACCTAGATGTAAATTTTCTGCTTCGCGGAGGCGACGGCTAGATTGGTGAACATGGCAGATAACAACGACGGCTTTGAGCACGGGCAGTGGCCTGGGCAAACAATGGGCTTGCCCAAGGAGGGGCCAGGTGCCCTGGCTTCTGTAATGCGGCGCACTCTTGGCGTGCTCATTGACTGGATCTTGGCGATGATCATTGCCAATCTTCTTGAGCTCTTTACGGATTCGCTCGGCGGCCCAGCCTTCTTGGGTTATGCAGTGTGGGTAGTCATGGGCATCGTGTGCGGATGGCTCTTCGCTCGCACCCCGGGAATGGCCATGCTGGGTATGGGCGTGGCCCGCCTCGACGTGCCGGGTACCTCTGTCGGTTTGTGGCGGGCCGCGGTCCGCACGCTGCTGACTGCTGTGCTCTTCCCCGCAGCGATGGTCGATGCCGACGGCCGCGGCCTCCACGACCGCGCCACCGGCACCGCCGTCATCATGGCCTAAAGCTTGTTCAGCGCCAGCCGGTCGTATCCACCACAAGCTTCGCGCGGGGTATGGGGTCAGATGGCTTTCAGCGAACGGTATCTGGCAAATGGCACCTGGTAAAAGGCGTCTGGCAAAAGGCATCTGTTGTATGGCGTTTTTAGGATTAAAAACGCCATTTAGGCTGTGCAAATGGCGTTTTCAGGGCTAAAGACGCCTTTTGGGAGATGCCAAATAGAAGGTGCTTGCTGAGCAGAAGATTCTGCTGTGGCCAATGCAGGGAACAAGGCCCAGGGAAGTCCTTAAAGCCAATTAAAGGAGGGGTCCCTTCCGAGAATCTCGGAAGGGACCCCTCCTTGTGCGGAACGAGGTGGCTTATTTGCCGCCCTTGCGCTCCTGCATGCGGCGCATGCGGCGGTTCATGCCCGCCATGTTCTGAGCCTGGCGGGGCATCGGGCCCTTCGGCAGACCCGGAGTAGTACCCGGCAGATCATCCATGGCCTCGATGCGGCGAATGTTGTCGTAGGTTTCGTTCTTGTTGTAGTTGCGCGGCAGCTTCATGATGTGAGTGCGCAGCTTGGACACCGGCACCTCATCCTCACCGCTGCCCACGAAGACCTCGTAGACCGGCACGCCGCCAGCTAGGCGGTCAACGCGCTTCTTCAAACGGTTGAGAGTAGGGGCGACGCGCTTGCGGTCACCTTCGACGACGAAGATGACGCCCGAGTTACCAATCACGCGGTGCACCAGATCCTGCTGGCGGGTCGCCGCCACGCCCGGCTTGACCTTCCACACCACGCCCACGGTGTTGCGCAGCTGTTGCTCCAAAGCCCAACCGGCGACACCAGGTTGGTCCTCCACCTTCTTGTACATGTCGCGCTCGAGGCGGCGAGTGAACAGGAACATAGCGAGCATTGCGCCAAGGCCCAAGCCGATGATGAGCATGAACCACTGGCCGTTGAAGAGCAGGCCGATAAGGAAGAAGAGCAAGCCCACACCCAAGAATGCAGCCAGCATGATGGGGATGAGAGCCTTGTCCTGCTTGCGCTGCATGTTGAACGCTTGCCACATCTGTGACCAGTTCTGCTTGCGCTGGGCGCGCTTGGCTGCCCGCTCTTGCTTCTTCGCTTCCTTGAGCGATGCCTTGTCGTCGTTAGCCATGGCTCCTACTTTAGAGGTCAGAGGGTGAAAAAGAGAATCGAACTAGCGAATGGTGGACGCCGCCGAGTTCCGGTTCGCTGCACCGGCTGGGGTCTTGACCATGCGGGTCGTCACTGGGGTCTCCTCGGAGGGGCCGTACTTCTCCAGCAGGGTGGAAGCTTCCTGAGCGGTAGCGCCCTGGGAAGTCTCCGCTAGGTGCTTCAGGTTCTCCGGAAGCTCGAGACCGCGTGCCTCCATGGCTTGCACGTAGAGGCGGCCAGCACGGTAGGAGGAGCGGACCAGCGGGCCAGACATGACGCCGCCGAAGCCGAGCTCCTTGGCCAGCTTGGAGTGCTCCACGAACTCCTCTGGACGCACCCAGCGCTCGATCGGGTGGAAGCGCGGACCAGGGCGCAGGTACTGGGTAATCGTGATGATGTCGCAGCCTGCCGAGCGCAGGTCGCGCAGTGCTTCCTCGATCTCCTCTGCGGTTTCGCCCATACCCAGGATGAGGTTGGACTTGGTGATCAAACCAAAGTCGTGGGCCTGGCGGATGACGTCGAGCGAACGCTCATAGCGGAAGGCCGGGCGGATGCGCTTGAAGATGCGCGGCACGGTTTCCAGGTTGTGGGCGAAAACCTCGGGGCGGGCCTCAAAGACCTCCTGGAGCAGGTCCGGCTTACCTGAGAAGTCCGGGGTGAGGTTCTCCACGCCCGTGTGCGGGTTGAGCTCATGAATCTTGCGCACCACCTCGGCGTAGAGCCAGGCGCCCTCGTCAGGCAGATCATCGCGGGTAACACCCGTAATTGTGGTGTAGTTGAGATCCATTTCTTGGATGCTCTCTGCCACACGACGCGGCTCGTCGCGGTCCAATTCCGCCGGCTTGCCAGTAGCGATATCGCAGAAATCACAGCGGCGAGTGCACTTGTCGCCGCCGATGAGGAAGGTAGCCTCACGCGATTCCCAGCATTCATGAATATTGGGGCAGCCAGCCTCCTGACACACGGTGTGCAGGGAAGCACCAGACACGCGAGATTTCATGTCCTCATACCCAGGGCCGGTGCGAACCTGGTTGCGGATCCAACGCGGCTTCTGTTCGATGGGAGACTCCGCATTCTTCTTCTCAATGCGGAGCATCTTGCGTCCTTCAGGCTTAACAGTCACGGAACCTCACTTTACGTGTTTAAACTAGCTCTTCCTAATACAAGCCCTGCGCGTGGCGGCTTTATTCCACCGAGGGTAACCGCTATTTTTCTTGCGCGGCTTTGCGGGCCTTGCGGGCCTTCTCATTGGCCACTTTGATGGGATCAGGGGCCGAGGCAAAGGTGTGGTCGGCCACCGTTAATTCCCCGGAGAGGGCTTTGAGGAGAGCGTCGAGAAGCGGCGCTTCTGCCTCCTCCATAGTCACCGGGCGGCCCAGCTCAAGCGACAGCGTGGATACATCCGCATCATCGATGCCACAGGCCACGATGTGCTCGTAGTACTCCAAGGTGTTGGTGCAGTTGAGCGCTAGGCCGTGCATGGTCACGCCGCGGGTCACGCGAATGCCCAAGGCGCCGAGCTTACGGTCGCGCTTCGGGGCGGCTGGGTCGGTAGCCTGGGTGGTGGAAGGAACCCATACGCCAGAGCGTCCATCGATGCGCCCAGCGGTGCTCACACCGAGTTCGCGGACGGCTTGGATGATGGCCTCCTCAAGGCGGCGGACGTAATCGACAACGTCTACCGGCTCGGCCAGCTTGATAATGGGGTAGACCACCAACTGGCCCTCACCGTGCCAGGTGATGCGTCCTCCCCGGTCGACATCAATGACCGGCAGGCCATTATCAGGCATATCCTCCGGCTGCGTGCGCTTGCCGGCGGTGTAGACGTTGGGGTGCTCCACCACGAGGATGACATCACCCTGCGTACCCGCCGCCCGCGCCGCCGCGAGCTCAGCCTGCAGATCCCAGGCCTCTTGGTAGCCCATGCGGCCCAAGCGGCGGATCTCCAGTGGCTTATCGGACGCGCGGATGGAGCGATCCGCGGGAAAGAAAGGTTCGCGGGGAGCAGTCATGAACCCGATCCTAAACCCCGCGAGATATCAGCCCGAAAGGGGCTGAGTCTGCGCTGCTCAAGCGTTGTTTTAGTCAACGCCGTTGGCGGAGGCGTACTCGTCGGCGGTCATCAGATCGCCGGCCTCGGTGACCTCTACCTCGAAGAGCCAGCCCTCACCGAAGGGATCGTTGTTGATGACTGCGTAGTCATCGTGCACGCCCTCATTGACGGCGGTCACGGTGCCGGTGACCGGGGAGTAGAGGTCAGACACGGACTTGGTGGACTCGACCTCGCCGCAGGTCTCGCCGTGCTCGACGGTATCGCCCACGGCAGGCAGCTCAGCGAAGACGACCTCCCCCAGGCGGTCGGTGGCCACGGAGGTGATGCCGATACGGACGGTAGAACCAACGACGGAGTCAGCGGTGGCGTTAATCCACTCGTGGTCCTCGGAGTAGGAGAAATCGGAAGGAAGATTAGCCATGAGAAGGGGTGTCCTTTCGGTAGTTGACTTCAGTAGTGGAGTTTACTTATCGCGCTTGTAGAAGGGCAGCGCGGAGACTTCGAAGGGGTAGCGCTTGCCGCGGATATCCACCTCGACGGCCGCACCCGGCTCGAGTCCAGCGGCGGTATCGATGAGCGCGAGTGCTACCGGGTGCCCCAGGGTGGGGGAGGGCTGACCAGATGTCACCGTGCCCACCTTGTTCTCACCCACGTAGACCTCGGAGCCGGCACGGGCGGCGCGGCGCTGGGAGGAGACAAGTCCGGTGATAACGGCCTGCGGGCCCTCCTCAGCGCGCTGGCGCAGCACCTCAGCGCCTACGAAGTCCTGCTCCTTCTTGGCAAAGGCGCGGGACATTCCGGCCTCCACTGGGGTGATATCGCGGGTGAGCTCGTTGCCGTAGAGCGGCATGCCAGCCTCCAAGCGCAGGGAGTCGCGCGCTGCCAAGCCGCAGGGCTTGATGCCGTATTCCTCGCCGGCCTTGAGCAGCTCTTCCCACAGCTCCGGGGCATCGGAGTTGTAGACGATGAGCTCGAAGCCGTCCTCGCCGGTGTAGCCGGTGCGGCAGATGAACGCATACTTACGGGCCACCTTGCCGGTCATCGCGGCGTAGTAGGGCAGGTCCATCACGGCCTGCTGCTTGGTGTCCTCCACCAACGGGACGAGGATCTCCAGCGCCTTCGGTCCCTGGACAGCAATCATCGCCACGTCGCGGGACTCGTTCTTCAGGTCCACGTCGAAGCCCTCGGCGCGCTGGTTAAGCGCCTCCCACACGGTGTCGGCGTTGCCGGCATTGGGCACGACGAGGAACTTGGTTTCCTCCAAGCGGTAGGTGATGAGGTCATCGATGATGCCACCATCCTCAGCACAGATCATGGAGTACTTTGCCTTGCCCTCCTTGAGGGTGGCGAGGTTGGAGATGAAGCAGTGAGACAAGAACTCGGCGGCGTCTGAGCCGTTGACCCAGATTTCACCCATGTGGGAGAGGTCGAAGAGGCCCGCGGCATTACGCACCGCGCGGTGCTCCTCAAGCTCGTTGTCATACTTCAGCGGCATCTCCCACGGCCCGAAGGGGGTGAAGGTAGCGCCGAGTTTCTCGTGCTCGGCATGCAGCGGGGAGTGCAGGTAGTCAGTCATTGATTAAACCTCCTGGTTCTCGTCGGAGTAGTCAAAAGCCTCTGGCGGCGGGCAGGTGCACACCAGGTTGCGGTCACCGTAAGCCTCGTCGATGCGGCGCACCGGCGGGAAGTACTTATTAGCGCGCAGGGAGGTCACCGGGTAGGCAGCCTGCTGGCGGCTAAAGGCATAGTTCCACTCGTCGGCAGCGACGGATTCGGCGTTGAACGGCGCGTGGTGGATGACGGAGTCCTCGTAGGCCACCTTGCCGTCGATGATCTCCTGGATTTCGGCGCGGATGGAACGCATGGCTTCGATGAAGCGGTCCAGCTCACCTAGGTCCTCGGACTCGGTCGGCTCCACCATGAGGGTGCCGGCCACCGGGAAGGACAGGGTCGGCGCGTGGAAGCCGTAGTCCACGAGGCGCTTGGCCACATCAGCGGCGGTGACGCCGGAGGCGTCGGTCAGCTCGCGCAGGTCAAAGATGCATTCATGCGCCACCAGGCCGGCATTACCCGTGTAGAGAACGGGGAAGGAATCCTTCAGGCTCTGCGCCAGGTAGTTCGCGCCGAGGATGGCATGGCTCGTGGCCTCCGTGAGTCCTTGCGAGCCCACCATGGCCAGATAAGACCAGGAAATCGGCAGCACGCCGGCCGAGCCGTAGCGCGATGCGGTGGACGGCACGCCGGTGCCCTCCACAGCCGGCTGCGCAGGATCCAGCTGGGGATCGTTGGCATCCGTCGGCAGGAAAGGTACCAAGTGCTTGGCGACGCCCACCGGGCCCACGCCCGGGCCACCTCCGCCGTGCGGGATGGTGAAAGTCTTGTGCAGGTTGAGGTGGGAGACATCGCCACCGAAAGCGCCCGGATGGGCCCAACCGGCCAGCGCGTTCATGTTCGCGCCGTCGATGTAGACCTGGCCGCCTGCCGCGTGGACCTTGTCGCAGACCTCGCGCACTTCCGGGTCGAAGACGCCGTGGGTGGAGGGGTAGGTAATCATGATGCCGGCGACGTGCTCACCGTGCTGCTCGAGCTTGGCATCGAGATCAGCAACATCAATGGAGCCATCGTCAGCGGTCTTGACCACTACAACGCGCAGGTTGGCCAACGTCGCCGACGCGGCGTTGGTGCCGTGTGCCGAGGCAGGGATGAGGATGACATCGCGGCCATGGTCGCCGTTGGCCACGTGGTAGCGGCGGATGGCCAACAGGCCTGCCAGCTCGCCTTGGGAACCAGCATTGGGCTGGATGGAAACCTGCGCGTAGCCGGTGATTTCGGCGAGCCAGGACTCGAGTTCGTCGATCAGCGCGCGCCAGCCAGCGGTGGTTTCCTCAGGGGCATAGGGGTGAATGCCCGCGAACTCCGGCCAGGAGATGGGTTCCATGGCGGAGGTGGGGTTGAGCTTCATCGTGCACGAGCCCAGCGGGATCATCGTGCGGTCGAGTGCTAAGTCCTTATCCGCCAGGGTGCGCAGGTAGCGCAGCATCTGGGTCTCGGAGTGGATGGAGTTGAAGATCTCGTGCTGCAGCGGCTCCTCGGAGCGCTGGACGGAGGACGGAATCTCGAAAGAGGCGGCGGTCGCCGCAGCGGAGTCCGCGGCGTCGAAGGCAGCGGCCAGGGTGGTGACATCCTCGTGGGTGGCGGACTCGCCGAAGGAAACAGAAACATTATCCGCTCCGATGACGCGCACCAGGTAGCCCTGTTCCTGCAGCTGGGTCTTGATAGCGGCGGCATCCACGCCGGTGACGGTGACGGTGTCGAAGAAGTCGCGGGAGACAATCTCCTTGCCTGCGCCGGTGACTGCCGCGGCGAAAGCAGAAGCGCGGTCATGCACGCGCTGGGCAATTTCCTTCAGCCCCTTCGGGCCATGGTAGACCGCGTACATGGAGGCCACGTTGGCCAGGAGGGCCTGGGCAGTACAGATATTGGAGGTGGCGCGCTCGCGGCGGATGTGCTGCTCGCGGGTCTGCAGCGCCAGGCGGTAAGCGGGGCGGCCGGCAGCGTCCTTGGACACGCCCACGATGCGGCCCGGCAGCTGGCGCTTGAGCTTATCCGTGACGGACATGAAGGCTGCGTGCGGGCCGCCGAAGAAGAGTGGGACACCGAAGCGCTGCGAGGAGCCGAGGACAACATCTGCCCCCATCGACCCCGGGGCTTCCAGAAGGAGCAGCGACAGCGGGTCAGCCACGACGGCAGCTAGGGCGCCGCGGGTGTGCAGCTCCTCGATGGCGGCGCGAGGGTCGACGATATCGCCCTCGGTTCCCGTGTAGGCCAGAACTGCACCGACGAGGTCTTCGCCGACGATGCCATCGCGGACATCAGCAATCTCGACCTCCAGCTCGATGGCCCGGGCGCGCTCGGCGGCCACGGCCAGCACCTGCGGGTGCAAGCGCGAATCCAACAGCACGCGGCGGCCCTTCTTGACCGCGCGGGCCATCAGGCCGACGGCTTCGGCGGTGGCAGAGGCTTCGTCGAGAAGCGAGGCGTTGGCGATAGGAAGGCCGGTCAGGGACTCAATCATGGTCTGGAAGTTCAGCAGTGCCTCGAGGCGGCCCTGCGAAATCTCCGGCTGGTAGGGCGTGTAGGCGGTGTACCAGCCGGCATCCTCCAGCAGGCCGCGGCGAATGACCGCCGGGGTGAGGGTATCGGAGTAGCCCTGGCCATAGAAGGACTTCAGCACGACGTTCTGGGAGGCGTACTCGCGTAGCTTCGCCTGTGCGTCATCTTCGCTCAAAGCCTCCGGAAGGTTGAGCGCCTCAGTGGCGCGGATAGAGGTAGGCAAGGCGGCATCGACCAGCGCGTCGACGCTGTCGTAGCCCACAGCCTTGAGCATCGTCTCACGCTCGGCTGCATCCGGGCCGAGGTGACGAGAGATGAAATCCATATGGTGAATCTCCTTCGTGGCGTTAGTTTGTGTGACCTAAACTGCCCCCAAGTATAAGGCGTATGCCATGACATTAACCCCGGTTACCCCTGATTCGGAGATGCAGCGGCACGGCAGTCAGCGCCGCGACCGCGAGTCCAATGATGAAGGCGGTGGAATAGCCTGTGATAGGGCCCAAAAGGGAGAGGATGAAGGGGGCAAAGAAGCCTAGATAAGTTAGCGAATAAAACACCCCCGTTGCTGCCCCGAGCTCCGCTGGGTCGGCGATGGCTTGGGTTTCTGCGAGCCCGCTGAGCATGCCAATTCCATAGGAGCTACCCATGATAATGGCTGCGAGAGGCAGGAGGAATACTGCCCAGCCGTGGTGTGCTGACACGACGACGATGAGACACAGCACCATGCCTAGTGCGGCCAGCACCATGCCGTGGAAGGCGTTAACCCGGATACGTCCCGCCAGCTGTTGGATGACCACGCCGCTGCCCATGGTGAGCAGCGCACACAATCCGGCGATGAGAATGGGGTGGCGCAGATGCTCACTGAGCTGTGCGGGCAGGAACACGAAAGCGGTGGTAGCGGAGCCGAAGACCCACGGCGCGTAGGCCACGACGGGTAGGTAGCTAGGAGTAATCAGGCTTGTCGGTATGAAGGCGCGCCGCTGCGTCTGCGGTGTTCTGGTTCGCTTTTCGGGCACCGTCCACACGAGTGGGACCACGACGAGGGCAAGTGCGATGTGTAATAGATAAGGCAGGACGGTGGGCCAGGGAAGGAATTCCGCGGCGATGCCAGCGACTCCAGGCGCGGAGGCGAAGCCGGCCGACAGAGCGACGGATGAACGCTTGGCGCCCACGCTGAGGTGGGTGCTGAGCTCCTTGATCCACGCAGCGCCGGAAGACATGGCCAGTCCCACCGCAGCCCCGGCACACAGGCGGCCAATCAACAAGGGGAGGAAGGCGCCGCCTGCGCCAGCGAGGAAGACCAGTGAGCCAGCAGTGGTGGTGAGGACGGCTGGGCGCATGACGGCGCGGCGCCCCAGCGAATCCGAAAGCGGGCCGCCAATGAAGAGAGCCACCATGATGCCGAGGGCATAGATGCCGAAGAGGAAGGTCGTCTGCAGAACCCCCAGCGAGGTGGTGACTTGGTAGACCACGACCATAGGTGCGAAGAGATTGGCGCCGCAGGCGACGAGGAACATACCTAAAGCGACACGGAACCACTTCTGAGAAACCATGCGCCACAGTCTAGTGTGCTGAGTCACAGTTAGGCATGGAAACGCAGCGGCGGGGCTCGGAAGGTGCCTATCTGCCAAAGTTATTGAACTCGCCGCAGGATCTGCGGCAAACTTCGTCAGGTAGGCGGGGTGCTGACATGAGAGCGCTTGTCGCTGGGCCGCCCTGGCCCGTTGTGCGGCGTTGGAGGAGAGAAACAGTGCGCGAAACGACGAAGCTCCCCCACCGCAGTGGCGGGGGAGCAAGCCTCTTAAGAGTTGGAGTCTTGTAAAGACTTAGAGGTCAAGGTCGGCTTCGAAATCAGCGGTCTCGAGGCGGTCCTTGATGGTCGTGATGAAGCGACCAGCGTCGGCACCATCGACCACCTGGTGGTCGTAGGTGAACGGCAGGTAGCACATCTGGCGGATGGCAATGGCGTCCTGACCGTCCTCAGTGACGACGACCGCGCGCTTGGTAATAGCGGCGGTGCCCAGGATGCCGGCCTGCGGCGGAACCAGAATCGGGGTATCCAGCAGGGCGCCCTCAGAGCCAATGTTGGTCACGGTGAAGGTTGCACCGGTCAGATCATTCGGCTTGAGCTTGTTGTTGCGTGCCTTGTCAGCCAGCTCGGCGATCTTCTGGGCAATCTCCGGCAGCGTCAGCTCCTGAGCCTTGTGGATGACCGGGGTCAGCAGGCCGCGCGGAGTATCTACGGCGATGGCCACGTTGACGTCAGCGTGGTAGGTCATCTCCTTGGTCTCCGGGTTGTAGGACGCGTTGACGTTCGGGTGGGAGACCAGAGCCTCGACGGTTGCCTTCACGATGAACGGCAGGAAGGAGAGGTTGGCCTCGTACTTGTCAATGAACGCCTGCTTGGACTGCTTGCGCATATCCCAGATGGCGGTCATATCGACTTCCTGGACGTGGGTCAGCTGAGCGGAGATCTGGAGGGCCTCAACCATTTTGGACGCCGTGATCTCGCGGATACGGTTGACCTTCTGGGTGGTGCCGATGAGCTCCTGCTTCTCCGGATCCACGGACTTGGTGGACCAGCGAGCACGCGGGTTGCTGGAGGAAGCGCTAGCGGAGGAAGCCGGTGCCTCGCCCTCGCCAGCAGCGGCCAGGACGTCCTGCTTGCGGATGCGGCCGCCGACGCCAGTGCCGGAGACGGTGGACAGGTCAACGCCGTGCTTCTCAGCCAGCTTGCGCACCAGCGGGGTCACGTACGGGACGTTATCGCCGTTGTTGACCTTGGTGGAAGTCTCAGAAGTCTTCGGCTCGGAGGACTGGGAAGCAGCAGGCTTCTTCTCTTCTGCCTTCGACGCTTCCTTCTTCTCCTCAGCCTTGGGCTCTTCCTTCTTTTCCTCTGCCTTTTCTTCCTTGGCAGCGGGCTTCTCGGAGGCTGCGGCGGAGCCGTCGCCGATGCGGGCGATGACGGCGCCGACGTCAACGGTGTCGTCTTCCTCGGCGAGGATTTCAACGAGGGTGCCGGCGACTGGGGATGGGATTTCGGTGTCGACCTTGTCGGTGGAGACCTCGAGGAGTGGTTCGTCGACCTCGACGGTGTCGCCGACGGACTTCAGCCACTGGGTGATGGTGCCTTCGGTGACGGACTCACCAAGCTCCGGCATCTCCACGTCGGTGGCGTCACCAGAAGCAGCAGGCTTCTTCTCCTCTGCCTTGGGCTCTTCCTTCTTTTCCTCTGCCTTGGGGGCAGGCTTCTCGGAGGCTGCGGCGGAGCCGTCGCCGATGCGGGCGATGACGGCGCCGACGTCAACGGTGTCGTCTTCCTCGGCGAGGATTTCAACGAGGGTGCCGGCGACTGGGGATGGGATTTCGGTGTCGACCTTGTCGGTGGAGACCTCGAGGAGTGGTTCGTCGACCTCGACGGTGTCGCCGACGGACTTCAGCCACTGGGTGATGGTGCCTTCGGTGACGGACTCACCAAGCTCCGGCATCTCCACGTCGGTGGCGTCACCAGAAGCAGCGGGAGCCTCAGACTCGGCGTCCTCAGCAGGCTTGTCCGGGGTTTCGGCAGCCTTCTCAGAAGAGTCCTCCGACTCCTCGGCAGCTGGTGCGGACTCGCCCTCATCACCGATGATCGCGATGACCTCTCCCACGTCTACGGTGTCATCTTCCTCAGCCTTGATTTCGAGGATGGTGCCGGCGACCGGGGAAGGGATTTCGGTGTCGACCTTGTCGGTGGAGACCTCGAGCAAAGGTTCGTCGACCTCAACGGTGTCACCGACGGACTTCAGCCACTGGGTAATCGTGCCTTCGGTTACAGATTCGCCCAGTTCGGGCATCACAACAGAGTGTGCCATAAGTATTAAGACTCCTCGAAAGTTGGAATTTTTGAAACGCTAGTGATTGATTCTACAGCGTGTTTATAAAAGGCGCGCATGGGTGGGGTTAATTGGGGCATCCTCCGCGTGAAGTGGCTGAAGGCGGCCTCCGGTAGGCTAAAGAGCCATGTTCAACCCCTTCCGCCGCAATAGCTCTAAGTCCCAACTGCGCCCACCCCGCGCACCGGGGGAGACCATTCGCGCTGAAGACGCGCAGGAGCTTCAAGCCTGGGTTCAAGGGCGGGCCTATGTTGAGGCATTTGTGGAGCCGGAGACCGTGGTCAACGAGATGTCGGTCGTCGTGGTTGATGAAAGCGGCGCCTTCATCCGCCGCCGCATTGGTGGGCCCAAAGGTATTGACGCGGTGGCCAAGCTTCTGCGCTGCGATGTCTATGACGTCGAAGAGACCGGTTACCCGCAGCGCATGCGCGAGCGCATCGAGCGAGAGCGCATTCTGCGCAAGCGTGAGGAACAGCGCGAGCGCCGCGAACGTTTTGAGCAGCGCCAGCAGCAGAACCAACAGGGGGATAGCTAAACAGCCATAACCCCTGTTGCTTATTCGCTAACGATGGTGGCGCCTGCCTTGGCTAAATCCTCCAGGGCGGCGGCGCCGCGGGCTTCGTCGACGGGCGCACAGTAGTCCGCCAGAACCCGCACGGTGAAGCCTTCCTTAAGGGCGTCGGCAGCCGTTGCGCGCACGCAGTGATCGGTGGCAATGCCAACGATGTCCACGGCGGTGACGTTGTGCTCGCGCAACCAATCCGCCAATGAAACACCTTCAGCCGCGCCCTCGAAGCCGGAGTAGGCGGCGGTGTTTTCGCCCTTCTTGAAATAGGCTTGGGCGGGCCCGATGGCCTCGTGCATCGCGGCGCCGAAAGAATCAGCCACGCAGTGCGTGGGCCAGGTATCAACGAAGTCGGGATTCTCAGAGAAATGTGTGCCCGGATCGATATGCCAATCCTGTGTCGCTACGACCGTGTCATAGGAGGTCTGTAGCGCACCGATGCGCTCAGCAACCTCATTGCCACGTTCAGTGCCAAGGGCTCCGCCGGGGCAAAAATCATGTTGGACATCGACAATGATGAGTGCAGGTGTCATACGCAGCAATTCTATACCCTGGGAAGCGATGAAAACACCGATTCCTTTTTATCTACAGAAGATCCTTGATGGCGTTCACGATCACGATTCCGGTGAAGTAGCGGACTACATCCCGGAACTGGCCAGTGCGAACCCAAATCAGTTGGGGGTTGCGCTGTGCTCAGTAACGGGCCACCTTTATAGCGCCGGTGACGCGGAAAGCCGCTTCACCATCCAGTCCATCTCAAAACCATTTGTGTATGCTCTCGCGCTGAGTGAACTGGGGCTTGACGCGGTGCGTGACGTCGTCGGCCTCGAGCCCTCCGGGCAGGCTTTCAACGAGCTTTCGCTGGCCAAAGACCACCGCCCAGTGAATCCGATGATCAACGCTGGTGCCATTGTGGTCAACCAGCTCATCAACGGCGTGGACTCCAGCGTGGAGGACCGCGTGGAAAAGATTCGCGCCTTCATATCCCAATTGGCGGGGCGCGAGGTGGACGTCGACAAGCGCCTGTGTGACTCCGAACTGGAGCATGCCGAGCGCAACCTCTCCCTCGCACACATGCTGCGCTCCTACGGCATTATTCAGGACGATGCCCACGATGCCGTGCTGTCCTATACCTCGCAGTGCGCGCTGTCTGTCGACGTGCGGGATCTCGCCGTGATGACCGCGACCTTGGCCAACGGTGGGCGCCAGCCCGTGACAGGGGAGAAAATTCTGGACGCCGACGTATGCCGCATGACCTTGGCGGTGATGAGCTCCTGCGGCATGTATGACGGCGCTGGGCGCTGGATGACTGAAGTGGGAATCCCCGCTAAGTCGGGTGTATCCGGCGGTCTCATCGGCACGCTGCCGGGCCAGATCGGTGTGGCGACGTTCTCTCCGCGCCTCGATGAGCAGGGAAATAGCGTGCGCGGCACCGCAATCTTCCGCGAGCTCTCCTCGGACATGGGCCTGCACCTGATGTCCACAGAGAACCGCTTCGGTGTGCACCCAGTACGCAGCGTTGATGAAGATGATGAGACGGCGATCATTCGACTGCAGGGTCATATCAACTTCACGGCCACGGAAGCCATCCTCCACGAGCTGGAGGAGCGCCAGTTCTCCGGCAAGCGCTTGGCCTTGGACTTCTCCCAGGTCTCTGGGCTGCACAAGGTGGGCCGGCGCATGCTCAAGGAAGGCCTGCGCCGCCTGCGTGAGGAAGACAACGAGGTCGCGCTTGTCGACGATGACGGGCTCGTCACCGACCGCGCCATGTCAGATGGCACCGTCCTTCCGCTGGCTGACAAGGAGGACTACGTTATCGCCGGCGAAGAGGTGTGAGCGGCCTTAAGCCGCTCACACGAGGGGCCGTAATGAAGCCGCTCTGATTTAGGCTTCGGAAATCTCGCGCAGCGCTGCCACCACGGTGCGCACCGGCACACCGGTGGCGCGCTTCGGGGTGTAGCCGCGCGGGGCGGAACCATTCCAGGAGGGGCCGGCGATATCGATGTGGGCCCACTCGATGCCCTCGCCCACGAACTGCTTGAGGTAGGTACCAGCGAACTCCATGCCTCCCTCGCGCTTAGCGTTGATGTTGCGGATGTCCGCGGCCTGGGACTTGATCTCCTCGTCGTGCTCTTCCAGCAGCGGCATTGCCCAGGCGTTCTCGCCCACCTCGCGGCCGATTTCGGCGAGGCGATCGCGGAAGACATCGGAGCCCATGATGCCGGAAGTACGCGAACCCAGTGCCACAATCTGTGCGCCGGTAAGCGTAGCGGTTTCGATGAGGTAATCCGGCTTGTCCTCGCTGGCGCGGGCGATGGCATCCGACAGCACGAGGCGGCCCTCGGCGTCGGTGTTGAGCACCTCGGAGGTCAGCCCGCCGTAGTGGGTAATGACATCGCCCGGGCGGGTAGCGCCAGAGCCCGGCATGTTCTCCGCCAACGGCAGGGTAGCGGTGATCTGTACCGGCAGCTTCAGCTTGGCCGCAGCAATGATGGTGGCCGCCATGGCAGCGGAGCCGCCCATATCCGAAATCATGTCCCACATGCCATTGCCCGGCTTCAAGGAAATACCGCCGGTATCGAAGGTGATGCCCTTACCCACGAGGGCCACGTGCTTCTTGGCCTTCTTGGGCTTCCAGCTCAGGCGCACTAAGCGCGGTGGGCGGGCCGAGCCCTTGCCCACGGCCAAGATTCCGCCGAAGCCCTGCTTCTCCAGCTGCTTTTCATCGAGAACCTCGACGTCAAGACCGGCCTCCTTGGCCTGGCCGGAAAGGAAGTCGGCGTAGGACTCCGGGTAAAGCTCGTTGGCGGGGGCATTCACTAGGTCGCGGGCGAGCAAGACGGACTCGGCCACGGTGCGGGCGGCCTCGAATTCCTCGGAGACAGACTTATCGGCCACGACCACGAAGGTGGCGGGCTGTTCCTTGTCCTTGAGTTCGGTGGAGCGGATTCCGCGGTAGGCGTAGCCGCCGAGGATGAGTCCCTCAACGGCGGCCGTAACGCCGAAGTCCGCCAAGGTGGTCACGATGGTGCCGACGCCCGCAGTGGCGCGAGCGGCGTTGCCGGCGGCGCGGCGCAGAGCTTCATCGTCGAGCGCCTCAACGTCACCCAAACCCAGCGCGATGACCTGGGCGGCACCTGCCTTCTGTGGGGCAGGAACCTTCACGAGCTCCCCGGCCTTACCCGTCGCGCCCACGGCGGCGAGAGCCTCATACGTTGAGCGCAGCGCGGAGGAACCGAGCAGAGAGGTACCCGGCACCTCGAGCCCCTCCTCACCGGCAAAGGTGGCGATGAGCAAGGCGTCTGCCTGCTTGGGGGCCTTCTTGGCCAACTCAACGGTGGGGAATGAGCCGCGTGCGGGCAGTTCGAACGTGGAAGAAGCCACGATGTCCTCCTTGAGAAAATGACAATGGGATACTCCTCACACCCTACCTGTGCATGATATGGAACGCGGAGGGGCAATGTGCACGAAGACTGACTATGTCACTCGGTATTTCGCTTGGGCATTTCTGCACTTCTATAGGTGTCTGGGGAGTACGCTGTGAGGCATGTTGAATTACACCGTGACGCGAACTGAAAACCCCACCTCTCCGGAGCGCCTGCAGGAGATTCTGGCGAACCCGGGCTTTGGTAAGTACTTCACCGACCACATGGTGACGATTGACTGGACTGAGGACAAGGGTTGGCATGACGCGCAGATACGCCCTTACGCGCCGTTTAGCATGGACCCGGCCTCCACCGTCTTCCACTATGGCCAGGCCATCTTCGAGGGCATCAAGGCTTACGGCCAGCCTGACGGCAGCATCGCCACCTTCCGCCCAGAGCAGAACGCGCAGCGTCTGCAAGCCTCTGCTGAGCGCATGGCAATGCCGCAGCTGCCAGAGGAGGAGTTCATTGAATCCCTGCGCCAGCTTGTCGACGTCGACCAGGCCTGGGTCCCCGAGGCTGGCGGCGAGGCAGCCCTGTACTTCCGCCCCTTCATGATCGCTACTGATGTCTCCCTGGGCGTGCACCCGGCGCATTCTTACCGCTATGTCGTCATCGCCTCCCCGGCGGGCGCGTATTTCTCCGGTGGTATCAAGCCGGTGTCCGTCTGGCTGTCCACCGACTATGTACGCGCCGCTCCCGGCGGCACCGGTGCAGCGAAATTCGCCGGCAACTACGCGGCTTCGCTGCTCGCGCAGGCGCAGGCAGCGGAGAAGGGCTGCGACCAGGTGGTGTGGCTGGACGCTATCGAGCGCACCTATATCGAGGAAATGGGTGGCATGAACCTCGCCTTCGTCTACGGCGAAGAGGGAAACCAGACCCTGGTCACCCCAGAGCTGTCGGGCTCGCTGCTGCCGGGTATTACCCGTAAGTCTCTGCTGCAGGTGGCCGAAGACATGGGGCTGAAGGTGGAAGAACGCCGCATCACCTACAAGGAGTGGGAGCAGGATGTTGCCTCCGGCGCCATGGTGGAGGCCTTTGCCTGCGGAACCGCAGCCGTTATTACCCCGGTGGGCCACGTTATGGGCACCGATACCGACTTCCACATCAACAACGATGAGGCCGGTGCCACGACGATGGCTCTGCGCGAGCGCCTCACCGGCATCCAGCGCGGGTCCGTGGAGGATACCCACGGCTGGCTGCACACGCTGGTTGAAGCGAAATAAGTGGGCTGCCTAGGCGAGCTCGGCGGCCAGCTGCACCAGCGGCAAGGCCGCGAGCGCGCCGAGGGGGAAACCTTCACTCAGGTTTAAATCAAGCAGTGGGTTAAGCCCCAGCTCCTTGAGAGCGAGGGCGTGCGCCGGTTCGGGGGTGGTGGTTCCCGCGCGAAGCCAGCCCTTCACACCGGGCGCAGTGCGCTCGGCTAGGACGGCGGCGGTGGCTGCCAGGGGGCCGTCGATAAGCATCGGCGTTCGCCGCGCCGTGGCCTGCGCGATGAAGCCCACCAACGCCGCGAGAGCCGGGGAACCGATGGTCTGCACGACCTCCCAGCCCTCTAGGTTGCGGGCACGGAACATGGAGTCGCGCACAACGCTCACGCGGGCCTTCCACATCGCATCCGTGATGCCGCTGGCCAGAGTATTCGTCCCCACAATCGCTACCGGTTCGGTGTGGGTGATCCGGCCCATAACACTGGTGGCAACGGTCTCCGTGTCGATTCCACAAGCGGACGTGATGAGCAGGTCGGCGCCGGAATCGATCTCCCGATCTGCCGTGGTCATGCCTAGGCTGAGGAAGGACTCGCACTCCGCAGGGGACATGGCGGTAGTGCTGTCGTACGGTTCAGAGTTTTCGGAGTCGCCGCTGGTGCACTCGACGAAGTCGATGCCCGCCCCTGCCCGCTGCGCAGCGCTGAGGAGATTATCGCGCCACCGTTCCTCATCAGTGGGGGAATGCTGCGTGATACCCACGCCGTCGACAGTGCGTTCGGCAGTGGGCCGGGCGTCTTCAAAGACGATGGCCCGGGGCCGCTCAAGAGGTGTGGCCTGCGGAGAATCCTGCGCTGCCGCCAGCCATGCAGCAATCTCTGCCATGCGGTTTGGTTGAGCTGCGGTTGAAGGGCGCAGCTGGGGAACCGCGGTGAATTCAGGCATGTGTCCTCCGGCTTAGACGGTAGCTCCGCGCTCCACCTGCGGACGCGGCGTGCGCCACTTGCGCGGTTGGGAGGCGCGGGAGTACGCGTAGAACCCTAGACCAAAACCGGCCTCGGTGGTGCCGGGGAACTTCAGGCGCACTGCGTTGTTGCACTTACGCGCGAGCCAGAATCCCTCGACAGCGAAGACTACGATGACCGCCATGGCGCCAATCGAGATGATCTGGGACAGGCGCGGGTCCCGGGTGCTGACGAACATGAGCACCAGCAGCACGATGGCAAAGGGCATGACCCACTCGTTAATGAAGCGGTGGGAATCTACCCAATCGCGCACGTAGCGGCGGACCTCGCCCTTATCGCGGGCGAGGAGGTAGCGCTCGTCACCAGCGGCCATGCGCTCCTGTGCCACCTTGTTGCGCTCGCGGGACTCTTGGCGCTCCTTGCGCTTATATTCCTTCCACTCTGCCTTAGACATGGAAGCCTTGAGTTCCTTGCGGTGCTGGTAGCGCTGCGCGTCCGACATTCCCCGGGGATCACGCTTGACGCCGCGGGCGATTTCCTGCGCATCACGCTTGGGCGTGGGGCGGCCCTTCGGCGGCGTGTAGCCCTTGCGGTGCGGTTTCTCGGCGGCGGGTTGCTCTTCCGGCGCCGGGGTGTGCTCGGCGGGGGAAGAAGTCTTGTCATCTTTTTGCCACGGAAGTTTCACGCTGTTTAGCGTACAAGGTCGCGCGGACATAACGGGAATAGGCCCGCGGGAGATAGCGTTGTGGTGAGGGAACAGAGCACCAGTGAACCACTAGTGAACTGTGAGGCATCCTTTCTTCCTCTTGTATGAGGGGGTAGGGTGGGCTCCAGAAAAAATTCCGTAAACATAAGAGGAGAAATCATGACCGCTCCCGCGTCTGCAACCGGAGTTATCCTGACCGAGGCCGCTGCGGCCAAGGCAAAGTCCCTGCTTGATCAGGAAGGCCGCGATGATCTGTCACTGCGCATTGCTGTCCAGCCGGGCGGCTGCGCGGGCTTGCGCTACCAGCTCTACTTCGATGACCGCACCTTGGATGGTGACAAGGTGGACTCCATTGGCGGTGTCAACCTTGTCGTAGACAAGATGTCCATCCCGTACCTCACTGGCGCCAAGATCGACTTCTCCGACACCATTGAGGCCCAAGGCTTTACCATCGATAATCCCAACGCTGGCGGTTCCTGCGCTTGCGGTGACTCCTTCAATTAAAGTCACATAGACGATATGTCGAAGCCCTCGCCATATGGCGAGGGCTTCATTTTTATTCTCTATTTTATTAGAGCTTCACGGGGTAATCGCGCTGCTCAATCTTCGGGTCGATGCGCTCTTCCACGAAGATGCCATGCCAAATCATGAAGGACAGCACCGTCCACAGGCGGCGGGAATGATCGGTGATTCCGTCACGGTGCTCCTTGAGCATCTCCAGAACTTCCTTCTTGTTGAAGATGTCCTCGGTCTGGGACTCCGTGATCTGATCCTGGGCCCATCCATAAAGCTCATCGCCGGCCAACCAGTGACGCATAGGAACCGGGAAGCCCAGCTTCTTGCGGTGCAGTACGTGCGGCGGGACAATCTGCTCCATGGCTTTGCGCAGCGCGTACTTGGTGGTGCCGTGCGAAATCTTGAGATCGTAGGGGATAGTTTCCGCGACCTTGAATACTTCCTTGTCCAGGAAAGGAACGCGCAGCTCCAGGGAGTTGGCCATGTTCATCTTGTCGGCCTTGACCAAAATATCGCCCCGCATCCACGTAAACAGGTCGAGGTGCTGCATGCGGGCTACCGGGTCAAAGTCCTGGGACTGCGCATAAATCGGAGCGGTAACCTCGCGGTGGTCCCACTCCGGCTCGGCCCACGGGAGCACCCGCTGGAGCTGCTCGAAGTTGAAGGAACGGGCGTTGCCGTAGTAACGCTCCTCCATGGTCATGGAACCGCGGTTGAGCAGGGACTTGCCCTTCATTCCCTCGGGGAGGACCTGTGAGAGCTTGCCTAAGCCGCGGCGCAACGGGGAGGGGATCTTCTCGAACGGAGCTAGCGAGAGCGGCTCCTTATAGATGGTGTAGCCACCAAAAAGCTCGTCGGCACCTTCACCAGACAGCACTACCTTGACGTGCTTACGGGCCTCCTGGGCCACGAAGTACAAGGGGACAAGAGAGGGATCTGCCACGGGGTTGTCCAGGTACCACATGATCTTCGGAACAGCCTCGGCGTATTCCTCGGGGGAGACAATCTTAACGATGTGCTCTACACCAATGGCGGCGGCAGACTCGGCCGCGACGTCGACCTCGGAGTAGCCTTCGCGCTCGAATCCGGTGGTGAAGGTGAGGAGGTCCGGGTTGTGGCGCTTGGCCAAGGCTGCGATGGCGGTGGAGTCAATGCCGCCGGAGAGGAAGGAACCGACGGTCACATCGGCACGCATGTGCTTCTCGACGCTATCCTCCAATGCCCGCGCAATCCTATCGAAGAGCTTCTGCTCCTCGCCCTGCTTCACAGGTTGAATGGGGAAGCGGGGCTTGAAGTAGCGATCCGGTACAACTTTTTCGCCAGGGCGAAGCGTTACGGTGCAGCCAGACTCGACGCGGCGAATAGTGGCGTGGAGGGACTCCGGCTCAGGCACGTATTGCAAGTCCACATAGTGCTCGATGGCGCGCTTATCAAGGCTGAGGTCTAGACCCAGCGAATCGGCCATCGACAGGATGCACTTCATTTCAGAGGCGAAAACGGTGCCGGCGTCGGTGGTGGCGTAGTAGAGGGGCTTGATGCCAAACTGGTCGCGCGCGGCGAACATGGTCCGAGTTTCGGTATCCCAGATGACGAAACCGAACATGCCGCGCAGGTGCTCGACAACGTCCTTGCCCCAATGGTGGTAGCCGACGACGATGGGTTCGCCATCGCCCTCAGTATTGAAGGTATAGCCGGCGGCACTAAGCTCTTCGCGCAGCTCCACGTAGTTATAAATCTCGCCGTTGAAGGTGAGGGCATAGCGCTCGGGGTTGTCTTCAGGGCCCCAGCGAAGCGGCTGGTTTGAGTGTTCTAGATCGATAATGGATAGACGGTTAAAGCCGAAGGCTGCATCCTCGTCATGCCAGGTGCCAGCAGCGTCGGGGCCGCGGTGGCGCATGCACTGGAGGGATTGCTCGAGGGCCTCCAGGTGCTGGGCGGCATTGCGATCGGCGCTCAGTAGCGCGCAGAGTCCGCACATATACTTGCTTCTCCTTATATATCAAGCTTCATCTTTGACACACTTTACGGCCGGAACCGGAGGATCTGCGAACCCCGCGCCGCGCTCCCCGTTAGGGTGCGAACTTTCGGATGATGTACAGCTATGTGCTCTGTGAATTGGGTCATAGCGGGTAGGGGGAGGGTGGGGTAGTCGGTGTGACCTTGTGCAGGTGGGCCGGTAACATCCCGTACGTTCACTATTTATAGAGCGGAGCCAGCGTCTAATCAGTCCAGTGAAAAGGTCTGAAATTCAGGCAGGATCCTCTATCCTGATTGGGTAGGAATGCTCTGTGAGTATTCGAGAAGTTTGTGTGCACAGAAAGGCAGAACACACGTGGGACAGCGTAAGCAACGCAACCTCGGCCGTAAGGCGGGCCTAGCGGGCGTCATCGCTCTGGGCGGTCTAGCTCTGGCAGGTTGTGACGTCGCAGCACCGACGGCCGTTGAGAACCTCCTTGGTATGGGTTGGCCGAAGGGCGTGACCCCTGAGGCGACCTCGATGTACAACTTCTGGATCTGGGTCTGGGTTGCTGCATGGATCATCGGTTTCATTATGTGGGGTCTGTTCCTCACCGCTATCTTCCGCTGGAATGCGAAGAAGGCTGAGAAGGCTGGTAAGGGCGAGTTCCCCAAGCAGCTGCAGTACAACGTGCCGCTGGAGATGGCTCTGACCATCATTCCGATTCTCATCATTATGGGCCTGTTCTTCTTCACGGTTCAGGCGCAGCAGAAGGTGACGGCATTGGATAAGAACCCTGAGGTTACCGTCGATGTCACGGCTTTCCAGTGGAACTGGAAGTTCGGTTACGCCGAGAACAAGGTTGATGGCGAGAACTACGATGGTGCCGATGCTGAGCGCCAGAAGCTCGCTGAGGAATCTTCCATGGATCCGGAGGGTACTGAGAACCCGAACCCGATCCACGGTAAGTCCATGGGCGATATCTCTTACCTCAACTTCAACAAGATTGAGACCGTTGGTACCACCGAAGAGGTTCCGGTGCTGGTTCTGCCGGTAGACACCCCGATTGAGTTCCGCCTCGCCTCCGGCGATGTTTCCCACTCCTTCTGGGTTCCGGAGTTCCTGTTTAAGCGCGATGCTTACGCACACCCGGAGAACAACTCTCAGGAGCGTCGCTTCCAGGTAGAGAAGATTGAGGAAAAGGGCGCCTTCGTTGGTCGCTGTGCTGAGATGTGCGGTACCTACCACGCCATGATGAACTTTGAGATTCGCGTCGTTGACCGCGCAGACTTCAACGAGTACCTCAAGTTCCGTGAGGAGAACCCGCAGGCAACCAACGCCGAGGCTCTCGAGCACATCGGTGAAGAGCCCTACGCAGTTACCACCGCTCCGTTCAACTCTCTGCGCGACACCCGCGATGCCGACAACTTTGTCGACACCGCTGAGGCGGCATAAGAAAAGGAACTGATAGAAAATGCGTGCAACATCTAAGGTCTTTTATTCCATCGCGACCTACCTCTTCGTGTCGCTCATCGTCTACATCATTGGCGTTAACTACGTCAAGGATGATGGCTACATGTACGGCACCGAGTGGGTCGGCATCGTGGGCATGGTCCTCGCTATGCTGCTCTGCCTCATGCTGGGTGGCTACCTGCACTTCACCGATAACCGTTCCGACATCGCGCCGGAAGATTGGGAAGAAGCGGAGACTGAAGACGCAGCTGGTATTCTCGGCTTCTTCTCTCCCAGCTCCATCTGGCCGCTGTGCATGACCGGTTCAATCGCAGTTCTTGGTCTAGGCATTATCTTCCTCTACTTCTGGATGATCATTTTGGGCGCAGTCCTGCTGGTCACCTCCGTGACCGGCCTGTCTCTGCAGTATGGCCTTCCGAAGGAAAAGCACTAAGGCTTAACCTTTTCTGCCGCGCTTTCTAGCGTCACGACTTCTCAAGCCTCCGCCACACCTCGTGGCGGAGGTTTTGTCGTTGATAAGACTGCGTCGTACTGCGTTGCGGAAAGTTCCCAACAAGTCGAAAAAATATCGCTATGGGTGGGTCGCTGGGGGAAGCAGGCTGCCGCCGAAAGCGTGTACCTGGAGGTCTGGGCTTAGAATTCCAGCACGTTAACGGCCATTTTTACGGGGGTCAACCGAAAGTTGCAGTCCTGCACTTTCGCCTATGGGGGTGGGTGTGATTTATCTCATTAGGGAAGGTCCGCCCCGTGCCGGATTGCGGGCGAACCGTACCTCTTCTTGTCCTGTTGCTGGCTTCACAACATGCGTTGCCAAGTCGCACTACCTGCAGGGATGGGGCGTCGTAAAGCGCGCTAAAAAGTTCCCGACTACTTCCTGGAAGATTTATAGTTCCTGTCCGGGGTGAAAACTGTGAAGGTCTAGGTCGTGGCCTCAAAAAAATCGGGGGGAAATGAGATGACTTATGCGGTCAGACCAGCCATACTGTTAGGCGTGACGAGCGTAGTTTCTAACCAAGGTATGGCAGCACCACGTGTTGCCGCGCTGAACCGACCCAACATGGTCAGCGTCGGCACCATCGTGTTCCTGTCTCAGGAATTGATGTTCTTTGCTGGACTGTTCGCGATGTGGTTCACCTCGCGTGCGAACGGCCAGGAGGGTGACTGGGTAGAGCACACGGCGCACATCAACGTGCCCATGGGCTTCCTCATTACGAGTGTCCTGGTTCTTTCCTCCGTGACCTCTCAGTTCGGCGTGTTTGCAGCAGAAAGGGGTGACGTTTACAAGCTCCGACTCTGGTACTCGGTAACCATCGCGTTGGGTGTTGTCTTCTTGGGCATCATGGCGTTCGAGTGGACAGAGTTGATCATGGCAGGTCTCACTGTTCAGTCCAGTGTCTTCGGATCGGTCTTCTACATCCTGACCGGTTTCCACGCGGCACACGTGACTGCGGGTCTGATCGCCTTCGGAATTATCTTGGCGCGCATTGCTCGCTCCAAGTTCACGCCTGCACAGGCCACCGCGGCAATGGCAGTGTCTTACTACTGGCACTTCGTTGACGTTGTGTGGATTGGCGTGTTCGTAGTCATCTACCTAGTTCAGTAGGCCGTAGTCGCCGGAGAATAGCCGGCCTACAGTCATTCATCTCCATGTACGAGTTATCTAAAGGAAAATGATGGATAACATCCAGCAGCCCGCCGCAGTGGAAGACACCGCTGCCGCGGCTAAGAAGACCCGCCGTCGCCGCAAGGCGAAGCGCACGCTTGCTGGCGTCTTTGCATTGAGCATCGGGCTCACTGGCGCAGGTGTCTTGGCTTCCGCCCTGACCCCTGACGCACAGGTGGCCACCGCCGCAAAGGATGACCAGGCACTCGTTCAAGAGGGCAAGGACATCTACGAAGTCGCTTGTATCACCTGCCACGGTGCGAACCTGCAGGGTATCCAGGACCGTGGTCCTTCCCTCGTTGGTATTGGCGCCGGCTCCGTGTACTTCCAGGTTCACTCCGGCCGTATGCCGATGATGTCCAACGACGCTCAGGCTGAGCGCAAGACTCCGCGCTACACCGAGCAGCAGACCCTGGCGCTTGCCGCCTACGTCGCTGCCAACGGTGGCGGTGCCGACATCGTCTACGACGAGGATGGCTCCGTTGCGCAGGAGTCCCTGCGTGGCGCTAACTACAACGGCCAGATCCAGGCCGAGGACGTAGCAAAGGGCTCCGAGCTCTTCCGTATGAACTGCGCGTCCTGCCACAACTTCACCGGTAGGGGAGGCGCTCTTTCCTCCGGTAAGTTCGCGCCGCCGCTCGACCCGGCCAACGAGCAGGAGATCTACCAGGCAATGCTGACCGGTCCGCAGAACATGCCTAAGTTCTCTGACCGTCAGCTGACCGCAGATGAGAAGAAGGACATCATCGCCTACCTCAAGTCTGCGAAGGAAACCCCGTCTCCGGCTGGTTGGTCGCTCGGCGGCCTCGGTCCGGTGGCTGAGGGCCTGGCAATGTGGATCATCGGCATCAGCCTTCTGTGCGTTGCCGCTATGTGGATTGGATCTCGCTCATGAGCAACGTAAAGAAGAATTACTCTCGTAAAGAGCTCGATGCTATGAGCAACGACGAGCTCGCAGCGCTCGGTACCGAGCTGGATGATGTCACCGTCGCATTCCGCAAGGAGCGCTTCCCAGTCGAGGGCGATCCCGCTGAGAAGCGCGCTGCTGGCAATGTCACCTTCTGGCTGATCATCTCCGTCCTGATGGGTATCGCTTTCCTCGGCGTGTACCTCTTCTGGCCGTGGGAGTACAAGATGTTGGGTGAGGATGGCCTGTGGTGGCACACCCTGTACACCCCGCTGCTTGGCCTGACCTCTGGTCTGTGCATCCTGGGCCTGGGCTTTGCCATTGTTCAGTACGTCAAGAAGATTCTCCCCGAGGAGATTTCCGTTCAGCGTCGTCACGATGGCCCCTCTGATGAGGTTGACCGTCGCACACTGACCGCGCTGCTGAATGATTCCTGGACCACCTCGACTCTGGGGCGTCGTAAGACCATCAAGGGTCTGCTCGGTGGTGCCGGCGTTCTCTTCGGCCTGACCGTTATCGCTCCGCTCGGCGGCGCTATTAACAACCCGTGGAAGAAGCGCCACGACTTGGACTACGCCGGTGATGGCACCCTGTGGACTTCCGGCTGGACCATGCACGAGAAGGGCGTCAAGCTCTATCTCGCTCGCGACACCGGTACCATCGCAGAGATGCACGAGGGTGAGTCCGGCTCTCACTACACCACGCGCGGCGTCACCCGCCTGGTGCGTGTTCGCCCGGAGGATCTCGCTGCCGGTGGTATGGAGACTGTCTTCCCGCTGGCTGCTGAGGATGTCAATGATGGTGCGGAGTACTCCGAGGACAAGGACGTCTACACCAACCACATGCACTCCATCCATGGCAACCGTAACGCCGTGATGCTCATCCGCCTGCGCAACGATGACGCCAAGAAGGCTATCGAGCGCAAGGGACAGGAAGACTTCCACTACGGCGATTACTACGCCTACTCCAAGATTTGTACCCACATTGGTTGCCCGACCTCGTTGTACGAGGCTCAGACCAACCGCATTCTTTGCCCGTGCCACCAGTCGCAGTTCGATGCTCTGCACTACGGCAAGCCGGTCTTCGGCCCGGCCGCCCGTGCGCTGCCGCAGCTGCCGATTGACGTGGACGAAGAGGGCTACCTCATTGCTAAGGGCAACTTCATCGAGCCCGTCGGACCTGCATTCTGGGAGCGTAAGTCATAATGAGTAACAAACTTGCACAGATGGGTAACAACATGGACGAGCGGTACTCCGCCGCCGGCGTCCTGCGTACCCAGCTCAACAAAGTCTTTCCCACTCACTGGTCCTTCATGCTCGGTGAGATGGCACTGTACAGCTTCATCATCTTGGTGCTGACCGGCATCTACTTGGCGCTGTTCTTCGATCCTTCCATCACGAAGGTCATCTACGACGGCGGCTACACTCCGCTGAACGGCGTCGAGATGTCCCGTGCTTATGCAACGGCTCTGGATATTTCCTTTGAGGTGCGCGGCGGCCTGTTCGTTCGCCAGATGCACCACTGGGCAGCACTCATGTTCATGATGTCCATGATTGCCCACATGCTGCGTATTTTCTTCACCGGTGCGTTCCGCCGCCCGCGTGAGGCCAACTGGATTATCGGTTGCGCTCTGATCCTGCTGGGCATGGTCGAGGGCTTCCTCGGTTACTCCCTCCCGGATGACCTGCTCTCCGGTGTTGGTCTGCGAATCATGTCCGCCATCATCCTGGGTCTGCCGATCATCGGTACCTGGCTGCACTGGGCCATCTTCGGTGGCGACTTCCCGTCCGACCTGATGCTGGACCGCTTCTACATCCTGCACGTGCTGGTTATCCCGGGCATCATCCTGGGTCTCATCGCAGCGCACCTCATCATGGTCTGGTTCCAGAAGCACACCCAGTTCCCTGGACCGGGTCGCGCTGAGAACAACGTTGTCGGTGTCCGCATTATGCCGGTCTTTGCCACGAAGGCCATCGGCATGGGCATGATGGTTGCCGGCGTGCTGGCTCTTATCTCCGGTCTGATGACAATTAACGCCATCTGGAACCTTGGCCCGTACAACCCGTCCCAGGTCTCCGCTGGTTCCCAGCCGGATATCTACATGCTGTGGACTGACGGTGTTGCTCGTGTCATGCCGGCATGGGAGCTCTACATCGGCAACTACACCATTCCGTCTGCATTCTGGGTCGCACTGCTCTGTGGCCTGATGGTTGTCCTGCTCTTCGCCTACCCCTTCATTGAGAAGAAGCTGACGGGCGACGACGCTCACCACAACCTTCTGCAGCGCCCGCGTGACGTTCCGGTTCGCTCCGCTATCGGTGCGGCTGCCATCGTCTTCTTCCTGCTGGTAACGCTGTCTGGTGGTAACGACCACGTGGCACACTTCTTCCAAATCTCGCTGAATGCGATGACCTGGGTTGGCCGTATCGGTCTGATTGTCCTGCCGCCGATTGCATACTTCATGACCTACCGCATCTGCGTTGGTCTGCAGCGCTCCGACCGCGAGGTGCTGGAGCACGGTATTGAGACCGGCGTTATTAAGCAGCTGCCGAACGGTGCCTTCATCGAGGTTCACCAGCCGCTCGGCCCGGTCGATGACCACGGCCACCCGATTCCGCTCGAGTACGCTGGCGCCCAGGTTCCGAAGCAGCTTAACCAGCTTGGTCTGGCTGACTCCGAAACGCAGGGTATCTTCTCCACCGATGACCCGGCTATCGTGTCCCGCGTCAACGAGATTCGCCACGAGAACCACGCTGAGGAGACGGAGATGTTCCGTCAGCTCAACGAGGCTAACCGTCGCGATGACGAGGAGAATGGCCGCATCTAGCGCCTTCACTCACTGAAACACGCTCACAGAGCCCGCACCGCCTTCCGAATAATAGGGAGAGGTGCGGGCTCTCAGCGTTTTATTGCATGAGTTGAGTTAGGTGAAGTCCCGTGAGCCTTTGGCTGACCTTCCGCGACGGGCATTTGCGGTCTTCCGCTTGCCTGACTTCCCTCACGCTGTGATCTCCACGAAGCAGGTGGGGTAGGGGGCCTTCTATCTGTGCGTGTGCAGCGCGGGTAGAGCGTGACCTATATAGAGCAGTAAGTCTCGTCCATGCGATGGACGGGACGCTTTCTCGTTCTTGCCGCTTATGCGGGCCGCTGGCGGGTGTTAGCAGGGCTAGAGGGCCGTTGAGCCCTTTTGCATTCCCTAATCTGTTCTTTCGGCGATACCGTCGCTCGAGATAGGGCGCTGGGCGTCGGCCGGAAGTACTTCAAGGGAAAAGGCCGCGCAACTACTGAGTCAAGCGGCAAGCCCCAGCGTTCATGATTCCCTTAGGCTTCACGCGTCCTTAGTAGTTGATTTCAAACAGTGCGCTAGTTCTCCCCTGGCCGGAATCGCTGCGTTGAGCGTCGTGCGTGACTAGTCAGTCCGCTTCCCGTGCTTCTCTCTTTATATGGCTACTGTTGCATCAGCGTTGTTCGCTAGTGATGGGAGGCGGAACGCGTGCGGGCCTGGGAGGGCGGATTTCCTTCTGCGATTAGTGTCGTTTGAAGCTCGGATGAGAGTTGGTGGTGGGTCAAATGGGGCTTTTGTTAAAGCGCATTACGGCGGTGTGACGAAGGTTACACAGCCAGTTTTGTGGAGCTTTTCTGTTGGCGTAGTGTGGCAATGGTCTAGGGGGCGGCGCGTGTTCCTGAGGCCCTGATGTCGCTGCTCAGGGCAAGCTTCCGGCGATAGTTATTGTGCATTGGAGTGGAAGAATTGTGAACTATGTCGTTTAGGTTGCCATTTGATAACAGGACGGTAACGGAGTCGGTTTTGCGTTTCTGACTCGACATTGCTTGTGATGGTTTCGTAACCTATTCGAGACATTGAGTTACCGACACGGTGTACACATCACCGGTGCTCAATACGAACTGAAGATTTAAGCGCCGCGTCTGGCCCCTCCTAAAAATTCGGGGGCCGAGTGGAGATGGCTCTACAGGAATGGGTCATCGTCGAACACTAGGCCCGTCCCTTGGGTCAGAGCTTTCATCCGCGTTGCAGAGAAGATAAACGCAAGGTTGTCCTCTTGGCGGAGAAAAGTAGGCGCGCAGGAAGATTTGGAGTTTAAATTCGTGGCTAAGCACCGTCGTCAGGGCAACCTGAACACCCGTCGCATTGCATCCACCGCTGCTATCGCAGCAACCGCAGCGGTTGTCACCCCGGCAGCCGCCAACGCCGCCGAGGTTGTCGTTCCGAACACCGACATCCGCTTCGACGTTGCCGGCCTGGAGAGTGTCCCGAACATTCAGCAGCTGCCGAACGTTGACCGCTACATCCCGGCTTTCAAGGCTAACCAGGGTGGCGGCTACGCCGCTGCTGTTGAGACCCCGGCCGCCGCAGCCCCGGCCCCGGCACCGTCCCAGTCTGTTGGTGAGAAGGTGCTCGCAGCCGCTCGTTCCGCAATCGGTTCCCCGTACGTCTACGGTGCTAATGGTCCGAGCGCCTTCGATTGCTCTGGTCTGACATCCTGGGCCTACCAGCAGGCTGGCGTGTCCATCCCGCGCACCTCCCAGGCGCAGGCTTCCGCCGGTACCCCGGTGTCCCTCGATGCGCTGCAGCCGGGCGACATCATCGTGTACTACTCCGGTGCATCCCACGTCGGCATCTACGCTGGCAATGGCACCATCATTGACGCTCTGAACTCCGGCACCCCGGTGGGCGAGCGCTCCCTGCACTACATGCCGATTCACTCCGCAGTTCGCTTCTAAGCGCGCTGGGTAGTCTTTTCAACCCCTTCCGCTGCTCTTGCCATGTTGATGGTGAGGGTAGGGAAGGGGCTCGGCTATTCTTGTAGCCGTTATGTTTTTGCTCGACTGAGGGTATGATCCAGTCAGCTATTAACCTTCTCTAAGTTTCGGGGGTACCCATGTCGCGTCGTGGCCTTGCGTGTGCGGTCGCTGCACTTGCCTTGAGCACCGTTCCAGTAGCCGTCCTTTCACCATCGGCTATGTCCCAGGAGGTTTCTCCGGAGCAGCAAGAAAGCACCCCGCAAGCGCAGGAGCCTGAAGATCTCCCTGGCCTCATTGAGCGTATGGCGGACGTCGCCCAGCGCGTGTCTGCCAAGGGTGAAGAGGTCAAGGGGCTTGAGGATGAGCTCGCCGAGTCGGAGAAGGCCATTGAAGAGTTGGACCGCAAGGCCGAGGAAGCGCACCGCAGTTCCGAGGACGCCTCCGCGGCGGTAGCTGCGCAACAGGAACGCATCGATGCGCTCGCGCAAAAGCGTTATCGCAGGAATGCTGCATCGACCTCAGTTTCGGCTGCTCTTAACGCCAATGACGTCGCCAGCGCGGTCGAGCGCATGGGCTACCTGGGCGCGTTGTCCAAGGCTGCGAAACGTGAAGAAGTTGCGATGGTAGCTGCCTCTGCCGCCGCAGATGATGCGCACCAGGAAGCTGTCGATGCTGCCGCGGAAGCCCGCCGCAAGCGTGATGAATTGCAGGAACAGCGGGATACTGTTCTCAAGGAAAAGGCCGAGCTGGAGGAACAACAGAAGGAACTAGAAGCCACCGTTGATGGCCTCAGCCCCGAAGCGCGGGAGGCGTGGATCCAGCACTTCGGCGGGTCTTCCGGTCTTGACCTAGCCGCGTTGGCTGATGGCTCTGGCTCCGCCGCCGTCGAGGCCGCTCTTACCCGCATCGGCGCTCCCTATGGGTGGGGTGCTACCGGTCCCGATGCCTTTGACTGTTCGGGTCTCATGGTGTGGAGCTACCAACAGATGGGCAAGAGCATTCCACGTACCTCCCAGGCGCAGCTTGCCGGTGGCACACCAGTGCCGATGGATCAGCTGCAGCCAGGGGACATCGTGGGCTACTATCCCGGCGTGACCCACGTGGGAATGTATATCGGGGATGGCCAAGTGGTTCACGCCTCCACCTATGGTGTGCCCGTGGCCGTGGTGCCGCTTAATTCCATGCCCGTCCAAGGCGCCGTTCGTTACTAGGTTATGGCGCGCACCCTCCTCGTTACCAATGACTTCCCGCCTACTATTGGCGGGATTCAGTCCTATCTTCGAGATTTTCTAGCCAACCTCAACCCGCAGGATGTCGTGGTCTTCGCCTCGACTCAAGATAGTGACGCTGCCGCGGAGTATGACGCGACGCTGCCCTATACCGTGGTCCGCTGGCCACGCAGCATTATGTTGCCGACGCCCGCCACAGCTCGTCGTATGCAGCAGCTCATTCGTGAAAACAACATTGGGACAGTCTGGTTTGGTGCTGCAGCTCCGCTGGCGCTTATGGCGCCGTCCGCGCGTGCGGCTGGGGCAAGCCGCATTGTGGCAACGACGCACGGGCATGAGGTGGGGTGGTCCATGCTTCCCTTGGCGCGGCAAGCCTTGCGCAGAATCGGTCAGAATGCCGATGTCATCACGTATATCTCTGAGTACACGCGCAACAGGCTCGAGCCCGCGTTCGGCACGCGTGCCCAGTGGGTGCACCTGCCCTCGGCGGTCAACCTAGAGGATTTCACCCCGGCTACTACGGAAGAGAAACAAGCAGCACGGGAGCACTTCGGGCTAGGCCCAGGCCCGGTCATCGTCTGTATCTCCCGCCTGGTCCCGCGGAAAGGCCAAGACCAGCTGCTGCGCGCAATGCCGGAAGTGCGCGCGCGAATTCCAGATGCCCAGTTGCTCATCATCGGGCGCGGTCGTTATGAGTCGACTGTGCGTGAGCTTGCGCGCCTGTACTGCCCGGACGCCTTGGTGCAGGAAGCACGGGATACGGCGGAATTGAGGATGGCGCTACACGCCGCCGACGTGTTTGCCATGCCGGCGCGCACCCGGGGTGGCGGCCTCGACGTCGAAGGCCTGGGAATTGTCTACCTAGAGGCGCAGGCGGCGGGCCTACCAGTCGTTGCAGGGGATTCCGGCGGTGCGCCGGAGACAGTAACGCCGGAGACGGGCATAGTTGTGCGCGGTTCCTCGGTGCCGGAGCTTGAGCTAGCGTTGTGCACGCTGCTTGGCGACGTCCCCGGAGCCCACCGTATGGGGGAAGCTGGACGGCGCCACGTGGAAGAGCATTGGACGTGGGAGATTATGGGCGCACGATTGCGTGAGGTTCTTGAATGTGATCGTGGGCAGGACGCGGTATATCCTACTAGTCATGCTTGAACACTTTCCCTCCGCTGAAGGCGGCCACGCTGGCCTCACCATCGGGTTCGATATCGGTGGAACCAACCTGCGTGCTGCGGTGATTGATCCCTCCGGAGAGATTGTGGATTCGCTGAGTGTGCCCACCGCCACGGATGCGCAAACACTCGAAGATGACATCGTGCGCTGCGTAGACAATCTGGCCGCATCCCATGACATCGAGGCCGTGGGGCTTGCTCTCGCAGGCTTTTTGGATCCCGAGTGTGAAGTCGTTCGTTTCGCACCGCATTTGCCGTGGCGTGATGCCCCAGTACGCGAGATCCTCAGCAACCGTATGGACATCCCGGTTCGCCTAGAACACGATGCCAACTCGGCTGCTTGGGGGGAATGGCGCTTCGGTGCTGGACGGGGTGCGAAGGACTGGGTCTTTTTTGCCGTGGGAACCGGCATTGGTGCCACGCTTTTTACTAACGGCACAATCTACCGAGGAGCTTTCGGTACCGCACCAGAGTTTGGGCACCTTGTCGTGTCACCGGGTGGGCGCCTGTGCTCCTGCGGCAAGCGTGGTTGCCTCGAGCGTTACGCCTCCGGCACCGCATTGCCGGATACCTGCGAGGAATTGCGCGGCGACTATGATACCGCCCTTCCGCTAAACCCCTCCGGCGAGGAGATCACCGCTGCGGCTCGACAAGGTGATCCACTGGGATTGGCCGTCATGGAGAACTTCGGCCAGTGGCTCGGGCAGGGGTTGTCCATGGTGGCAGATGTGCTCGATCCAGAGCTGATTGTAATCGGCGGCGGGGTGTCCCAGGACGCGGATCTTTACCTAGATCAAGCGCGGGAGTCCATGGCTAGCCAGATTGTCGGGGCCGGTCACAGGCCCCTGGCCCGAGTCGCAACCGCGAAGTTGGGTTCGGCGGCAGGTATGATCGGAGTCGCTGATCTCGCCCGCCAGGAGCACCGAGGTTAACACCGCACATTTTTCTTTCACCGGGCAGCACTGCCTGTTCGGCACATACAGATAGGACTATAAGCGATGCGAAACAAGTGGTACTGGGCCTTCAAGCACATCTTTTTCGGCCCGGCCCTTCGAGTGTGGAACCGCCCATGGTCCGAAGGAATGGATCGCATCCCGGAGTCCGGACCGGCTATCTTGGCCTCCTCCCACCAAGCGGTGATGGATTCCTTCTACTTCCCGCTTCTGTGCCCGCGGCAGATTACCTTCTTGGCAAAGAGCGAGTATTTCACTACCCCCGGCTTCGTCGGCCGCATGCAAAAGTGGTTCTTTAGCTCGGTCGGGCAGGTGCCGATTGACCGCGTCAACAAGGACGCTAGTGACGCGATGCTGGCGAGCGCGGAACGCATTATTGGCCGCGGAGATCTTTTTGGCATCTACCCGGAGGGAACTCGCTCACCTGATGGGCGTATCTACAAGGGGCGCACCGGCATGGCGCGCATCGCGCTGACCACGGGTGAAAAGGTCATTCCGATCGCCATGATCAATACCCGGAAGGCCAACCCGATCGGTTCGTGGATTCCGCGCCCAGTTCGCGTCGGCATGCGCGTGGGAGAGCCCATCGACCCCCGAGCATGGGCCGCTGAGCGTAACCTCGACCCGCAAGATCACGCCACCGCTCGTGCCTTTACGGATTACGTGATGAAGCAACTCTCGGAATTGACGGGCGAACCTTATGTCGACGTGTACGCTTCCGATGTCAAGGCTTCCTTGCAAGCCGGACACGGCTACCCGGAAGGGGCCGAGCCCGGTTCGGAGGCGCGGTAATCAGTGACTTCCTCCCCCAAACAGCGATTAGTCTGACCCGATGTAGCAAAGGGGATCTCCATCTTGGGCGTCGTGCTGTTGCACATCACGCTCACGGTTCCAGAATCCAAGGACACGTGGCTGGCTGCCTTCAACGTGTGGCTGGACCCCTTGCGTTTGCCTTTGTTCTTTTTGGTGAGCGGCTTCTTCGCACAAAAGGTGTTTCGCTTCAGCTTCGCAGAGCTTTTCACGCGCCGCCTATTTCCAGGATGCCATTGCTGCATTCACCTCCGCCATCGAGGCACCGTTTAAGGGAACGTGGGATCATCGTAGCTTCTGGGCATATTCCGGGATGACCGTGGCCTATGCCATCGGATTTTTCACCCGCCGCGCGTGGGATAACTACTCAGCGCCTGACCGTTCTTTATGGCTACCCCATGGCGCTCCACCCGCGGGAGGTCACCCTGGCGGGTCAATGGCCGCTGGAAAACACCTGGTTCTGGCTCAGCATGTGCGTGCTCTATTGCGCTGTTGCGTCCTTGGCCCTATGGGCCCTAGGCAAGGTACCCGTCTTGGGCTGGGCGCTGACCCCACCGCCGATCGGAGCCAGTCGGCGGAAGAAGGAACCTTCCTCCAAAGGTGTGAGCTTGAGCCAGCAGCTCAACGAAACGAGGAATACGACAAGCAAGAAGTAGTCATTGCCCGGAATCTGCTGCCACCACGACCACGTCAGTTCGAGTCGCTCACCGTGGGGGACAAGCCAGTGACCGCGGGCTAGAAGAACTAGCCATGTGAGGCTGGCAATGAACCAGCGGCGGCGGGCAGTCAGATACACCGCCGCCAAGCACAGCCACGTGAAGTGGTGCGACCACGAGACAGGTGAACACAGCAGCGCTGCCGACGAGGCTAGCAGCAGAAGCTCAATCTGTGAGGATGTGCGCTCCATGACCCACCACAACGTCGCCACGATGAGGAGGCACCCGACTATCCAGAGGGCTGTTGCTTGCTCAGGGATGACGCGGCTGAGCAGGCCCCGGAGGGATTGGTTGCTGGAGTAGGTCAGTGTGCCGATACGGGAGGAATCCCGGATGGTATCGCTCCAATACACCGTGGAGCTTGCCGGTGAAGCGAAGTGGCCCACCACGCCGCAGACCGTAAAGGAACCTAGGGCCGTAGTGAAAGCACGCCACTCGCGGCGGATGACAAAGACCGCAAGGAAGACCGCCGGGGTCAGTTTGATAGCCATAGCCACGCCGCTAAGGGCCCCACGCCACGGGCTCCGCGAGTTCAGCAGCAGGCAATCGACAACGACCATCGCTGTCAACAGGAGATTGACTTGGCCGAAGCTGAGAGTATCGATAACGGGCTCGCACAGCAGACACACACAGAGCGCCCACGAAGACCACCAGCCGGGCCTGTGAGTGGTGCAACTCCGAGAAAGGACGGCGTAGAGGCAGCCCCAGAGCGCTGCCACCGATGCCGCAGTGAGGAGAAGTGAGAGTAGCCACAGCGGTATCCACGACACCGTGGCAAAGAGCACTGCGGCAAAAGGCGGGTACGTAAAGGGCAGTGAGACGCCGTTGTCGAGTACATAGCTTTGCGTGTAGAGATTCTCTCCGCGCAGCAGCGCGCGCCCTCCTTCGCGATATACATCGAGGTCAACGTGGTAATAGGGAAGCACGGAGCCGCCGCTGAATAACGCTGCAGGCTGGATAATCCACGGTAGGGCTGCCAGCCCAGCGATTATCAGGGGGAGAAAGGGAGAGGAAAGGGCTTTCTTCACGCAGCTGAGTATAGGCCCCCAGTGGCAAGGCAGCTCTAGGCGGCAGACTAGGATACGGGACGTGCGCTACTTCTACGACACCGAATTCATTGAGGACGGATCGACCATCGAGCTGGTCTCCATCGGTATTGTCGGGGAAGACGGAAGCGAGTACTACGCGGTGTCCACAGATTTCGACCCCGCGAAGGCTAATGCGTGGGTGCGGGAGAACGTCTTGGATAAATTGCCAAGCCCCGCAGACCCAGTTTGGAAATCACGTGAGACCATCCGCGAAGAGCTCTTGAAATTCTTGGGCCGGCATTCCACGCCCATTGAGCTGTGGGCTTGGGTAGGAGCCTATGACCATGTGGTCCTCGCACAACTGTGGGGAGACATGGCTAGCCTGCCCAAGGGGATGCCGCGCTATACCCGCGAACTGAAGCAGTATTGGGAGTTTGCTGGCCGCCCTAAGCTGCCTCCAGTACCCAATGGCAACCATGATGCGTTGGTCGACGCCCGCCATAATCTGGCTAAGTTTCGAGTCTGCGAGCAGCAATTGCCGCTGACTAGGGGCAACCGCGTGCATTAATCGTGAATTAATACCGCGGCCGAAAAGTCCATTAACTAACGCGTGACAGGCCCAAGATGGTTAAATACTGGGTGTGAGTTGGACAGTAGATATTCCCAAAGAAGTGCTTCCTGATCTGCCGCCGCTGCCGGAGGGGATCAATGAGAAGTTCCAAGACGCCATTTCCCGCGAGGCAAAACAGCAGCCGAGCTGGGATCAGCTGCAGGCTGATAACGTGCGCAAGATTCTTGAATCCGTACCGCCTATCGTCGTGGCCCCGGAAGTTGAGGATCTCAAGCGCAAGCTTGCCGACGTCGCCTTGGGCAAAGCCTTCCTCCTCCAGGGTGGCGATTGCGCCGAGACCTTCGAATCCAACACTGAGCCGCACATCCGCGGCAACATCAAGACGCTGCTACAGATGGCCGTGGTGTTGACCTACGGCGCGTCCACTCCGGTAGTAAAGCTGGGACGTATCGCCGGCCAGTACGCGAAGCCGCGCTCCTCTGATCTGGACGCGAACGGCTTGTACAACTACCGCGGTGACATCGTTAACGGCGTGGAAGCTAACGAAGAGTCCCGCCGCCACGATCCTGCCCGCATGATTCGCGCCTACGCGAACTCCTCGGCGGCAATGAACCTGGTCCGGGCGCTGACCCACTCCGGAACCGCAGACCTGTACCGCCTCCACGAGTGGAACCGCGAATTCGTGGCTAACTCCCCGGCGGGTGCGCGCTACCAGGCGCTGGCGGATGAGATTGAGAACGGCCTGGCCTTCATGAACGCCTGTGGGGTTTCGGACGAGACCCTGCGCTCGGCGGAGATTTACTGCTCCCACGAGGCGTTGTTGAAGGACTACGAGCGTTCCATGCTCCGACTGGGCACGGATCTCAACGGCGAAACCAAGCTTTATGACTTGTCTGCACACCAGCTGTGGATTGGTGAGCGTACCCGTGGTCTTGAGGACTTCCACGTGGCCTTTGCTTCCATCATTGGCAACCCCGTGGGCATCAAGCTTGGCCCTGGCGTGACGCCGGAGCAGGCAGTGGAATACGCGGAGAAGCTTGACCCGAACCGTGAGCCGGGCCGCCTCACCATGATTGCCCGTATGGGCCACGATAAGGTGCGCTCCGTGCTGCCCCCGATCATCAAGGCAGTGGAGGACTCCGGCCACAAGGTTGTGTGGCAGTCCGATCCTATGCACGGAAATACCTTCACGGCATCGAATGGTTACAAGACCCGCCACTTCGACAAGATCGTCGACGAGGTCCAAGGCTTCTTCGAGGTCCACCGTGAACTGGGCACCCACCCGGGCGGCGTGCACCTGGAGTTCACCGGTGAGGACGTCACCGAGTGCCTTGGCGGCGCTGAGGACATCACGGATGTGGATCTGCCGGGCCGCTACGAGTCCGCCGTGGACCCGCGCCTAAACACCCAGCAATCGCTGGAGCTGTCCTTCCTTATCGCTGAGATGCTGCGCAACTAGAAGCTGCGCAGGCTAATACGGCCTCCAGAGAATCGGCCACGTGCCGTATTCTCCGGAGCCGAACCACCAAGCCGCCACGGCGACGGCCAAGGTGGCGAGGCCGACGAGGACGAGGAAGCCAATGAGGGCTATCGCGCTGCGGTTGCTCAAGGGCCGTTCTTCCGGCTCTTCCTCGGCCCCGGCTGGGGGAACGGGGGCAGAAGGCTCCGGTATCGCAGGGGAGGGTACCGGGGGCTCGACAGGCGCGGCTGGCGGGAGGAAGGCGTCGTTGCGCGGCTCTACCTGGGTTTCCCGAGTTGGGGGCTGGGGCGCAGGGATAGCTGAGGTCGCTTCAAAGACCCGGGTATTATCCGTGCCCGAAAAATCCGTTGGCACGGCAGCAGTACGTGCGGCAGCTGAGTTCCGCGGAATGGGGACAGTGAACTTCGGGAGCTGTAGCTCGCGGGAGACATCATCCAAGGCATCGAGGAATTCGCCGGCATCCGCAAACCTTTCGGCTGGCTGGCGTGCAGTGGCGGTGGCCACGAGAGCGTCGAAAAGCATGGGTACCCCCTCGATGCGGGAGGAGGGCGCCACCACATCCTCGTGCACGCGCGCGGTGGCGTGCGCCAGCGGGGTATCGCCGTGGAAGGGGACTGTGCCGGTCAATAGTTCAAAGAGCACGATTCCCGCGGAGTACACGTCGGAGGCCGGCGTGATATCCGCGCCAGTGACCTGCTCGGGGGAGAGGTAGCTGACGGTACCGACGATCTGGCCGGAGCTATCGTGCTCCGCCTTGGCGGAGCGAACCAGACCGAAATCACCGACCTTGACGCGGTGGCTATCCGTGATCAGAACATTGTCCGGCTTGATATCTCGGTGCACGAGGCCGGCATGGTGGACTTCGGTGAGCCCGGCCAGCACGGAGTGCATGACGCCGGCTGCGGCATGCGGCGGCATGGGTCCGCGTTCCGCAAGGAGCTCGCGCAAGGTACCTCCGGTGATGAGCTCCATGATGAGATAAATGGGTAATCCATCCGCGGAAAAGTCATGTACGGCGACGAGATTGGGGTGGCTCAGCTGCGCCATCGCGCGTGCTTCGCGTTCGAAGCGGGTGACGAAGACGGGGTCATCGTGATAGCGCTCATCCATCACCTTGGCCGCCACTGCGCGACCCAAACGCATGTCAACGCAGCGATACACGGTGGACATGCCGCCGCGAGCGATCGGCTGATCGATGCGGTAGCGTCCCTCAAGAATGTCGCCCACGTTCAGCCTTGTCATGGATTCCAGTATGGCTGATCGGCGCCCCAAAGTGTGATCCGGCTACAGTTGTGTCCGTGACTAAGTCTGAGAAAAACACCGAGAATCCGCACCCAGAACTGCCGCAGCTCCTCGCCGGGGAAAAGCTGCTGACGCTGAAGGAGGTCGCTGAAAGGCTCGATCTCCCGATCACGCGTGTCTTCGATCTTCTCAATGCGCGCAAGTTCATTGTGTGGCGCAATGCCGAGGGAGAGCGCCTCGTTCCGGAAGCATTCTTCAACGCCAAAGGCGTCATTTCCAAGCATGTGTCCGGAGTGATTACGGTCCTCTCCGACAACGGGTGGGGCGACAACGAGATTCTGGCGCACCTATTTACCGAAGATGATTCTTTGCCAGGCCGCCCCATTGACGCGCTGCACGGGCACCTGGCGCGCGAGGTTATTCGGCGCGCACAGGCTTCGGCTTTTTAGAACCCTCATCGGGCTTCGGGGCCGCGGTGGTGCGTGGAACACCATCGAAAATCCATTGCGTTGCTGACCAAGCTACGACCACCATGGCGATATCCCAGAACCAGTTATAAAGCTGGTGGTTCCCGTCACCGGCAAAGGCGACGCCGATGAAAATAGCCACGCCGGTGGTGAGCTTGATCAAGGGCAATGGCGGGCGGAACGTTCCCATGAGCGTGAGCACGGAGGCGTAGTACCAGGGCAGCGTCACAGAGTTGAAGACGAATGCCACCTGGTACGCCGCGGCCGTGGCGGCGATAGCCCGGCGCACGCCCGTGCGACCCCACCACCATACGAGGACGAGGCCGAGGATCATGAGGATCATCGCAGCCGAGCGCAGCGCGGTGAGCACACCGTTATAGGTGGTATCGGGGGAGAAGACCTGGATGAGCGGCACGAGGATGTCAGCCAGCAGGGTAGGGCCAGCTAGAGGGTTGATGACCTTGGAATTGCCGCTGATCTGTGACAGCCAGCCCCACGAGCTTCCCGACACCCACGTAATCGCCGCCACCGCCAGTGCGACCTCCACCACGGCAAGGAAGCCGGACAGGAGGAAGACTCCGAAGCGCTTGATGGGCTTCGTCCCCTTTGGGGCCCAGTGGTGCAGCATGAGCCACACGATAAAAGGTGCGGCGAAGACAGCGGTGGCCTTGAGGGAGACTGCCACGCCGACGAGAAGGAGGCTGACATGGAACTTGTGGTGCACTGCAGCAAGCAAGCCCAGCGATACTAAGCCCACCATGACTGATTCGTTGTGCATTCCACCGATGAGGTGCAAGAGCATCACTGGATTCGCCACGCCCAACCAGAGCGCGAGGGCAGGATCGCCTCCGATGCTTCGGGCTAGCCGTGGAATTGACCAGGCGATAGCTGCAAAACCCAGGACCGAAATTGCCTTGTAAACGATGATGCCCGCGGCGACGTTTTCTCCTACCAGGTGGGTTACACCATTGCCCATCCACAGATGCAAGGGGCCATAAGGGGTGGTGGTGTTGCGCCAGTCGTGGGAGACCTCCAAGAGGAAGGGACCAGGGTTCACCGCCGCGCCTTCGACATAAGGGTCGAAGCCATCACGCACCATCGCACCTTGCATGAGATAGGAATACACATCGCGAGAAGCCAGCGGTGCCGCACACAACAAAGGGGCAACCCAGCACAGCAGCATCCGACGAATATCGGACAGCGCGCCGTCTGGTTGTGGGTTCTTCAACTGCGGGGCAATGAAGTAGCGGCCGGCTAAAACCCATGCGGCAACCAAACCGAAAAGGCCAACCCAATAGAGGACCATGCCGATGTTGCGGCCATGGCCATAAGCCAGAAAGCCGATATTGAGCGCCTCAAGGAATCCACCGCGATTGCGGGTAGCGCCACCGGAGAAAGAGGCAAGCGCTAGCACGACAGCGGCGATGATGCCCAAAGGCAGGGGATGGGGAATGCGCAGGGGCACGCGCGTGGTTGTGGGACGAGCCATGCTACATCCGGCGGGCCGTGGACTTGTGAGCCAGCTCTTCCAGAGTCTTCGTAACCTCGGGGGAAACCTGAGCATTGTGAAGGTGGTCAAGGCCCGAGCGCGTGAGATCGTTGATGCGCTGCTCGACGACATCCGGTGCACCCGAATCCGCAATGATCTGCGCCATGCGGGCAATCTCTGCGGGATCCTCTGTCTGACCGATGAGGCGACGCAATTCCGCAGCCGCGGCGGGATCGGAGGCATCCGCGCGCTGCAGTGCCAAGGACAAGAGGACTGTGCGCTTGCCCTCGCGCAAATCATCACCGGCCGGCTTGCCGGTCACGGCGGGGTCACCGAAGACCCCCAACAAATCATCGCGCAGCTGGAAGGCGACCCCGATGTCTTGGCCGTAGCCGCGGAAAGCAGCGACGAGCTTTTCGGGGGCGCCGGCTATGGCTGCGCCCAAGTGCAGGGGGCGCTCAATGGTGTAGGCGGCGGTCTTGAAACGGTTGACGGAATCAGCCAACGTGGCGTCCTCAGAACCTTCCGCTTCGAGGCAGATATCCAGCATCTGCCCGCCGATTACCTCGCGGCGCATAGCGCGCCAAGGGGCGCGGGCACGCGCGAGTGCCTCAGGGCTCAGGCCGGAGTCTTGGAGCATGTCTTCCGCCCAGACCAGAGCCATGTCACCCACGAGGATGGCAAGGGACTGGCCGAAGAAATCAGCATCGCCGTGGAAGCCGAGTTCGCGATGGCGGGCTGCTACGCCACGGTGAACGGTTGGGTTACCGCGCCGAGTATCGGAGGCATCCACGATGTCATCGTGGATCAGGGCGCAGGCTTGGATGAACTCCAAGGATGTGGCTGCGCGGAGCATGGCCTGCGGGGACTCCGACCCTTCCAGCCCGCGTGCGCCGATAAAACCTGCCCATGCGTAGAGGGGACGGATGCGCTTGCCGCCATCCAGCACGAAGGATTCCAAATAGGAAATCGCGTTGGTTACCGGAGCGCCGATGGATGCGATGGCATCACGCTGGCGGTCTAGAAAAAGCGCGAGCTCCTCGCGTACGGCTGCGGGAATTTCGTCCAAGGAAGGTATCTGCGGTGTAGTCACGCTTGCCACTTTACCTGGGCAGGTTCAGGGCTAAGGCGCCAGGTTAAGTGGTGTCGGTTGGCGCGAGCGGCACAGTAGATTGCAGGATTGCGAAGGGGCGGGAATCAGCGGGGTAATGGAGGTCGCGCAGGAAATCGCCAAAGCCCATCTTGCGGTAGAGCCCAAAGGCGGAGTTGGCTTCATGAGGAACTTCCGGTGTGGAGAGCAAAATATAGTGAGCGGGAAGATTCCAGGCTAAGGCTTCTAGTAGTGCGCGGCCCAGGCCGTGGCCTTGTTTCGCGGGGAGCACGTGGATTTCTGCCAGCTCGAAGTAATTGTGGAGAATCTCTTCTTGCTCTGGGGTAGGGCCGCCGCAGGCGGCGAGTGCACGGCGGAGCTGTTTATCCCACCAGGTATCGGGGGTGCCTAGGAAGCCGTAGGCAAAGCCGGCGATGCCATATTCATCGGTGGCCACAACGCAGGAAAACCCTGGGCGTATGAGATCTGCGCGCCATCGTGAGATGGACCCCTCGCGCACCGAGGGGTTGTAGTCCATCGCTGCAATGTAGATATCTACCAAGTGCGGGAGGGCAATGGCGAACTCTTGGGGGCTTAAGCGGCGCAGCGTGTAACTCACATGTCTAATAACAACAGATTCTCGCGGTATGTGAAAGCACTCGGGGAAACTTCCATCAAGCGTCGTGGTGTGCGTGTTCGAAAACATTCGAAATGATGCTTTAAAACCATTGTTTAATTCGAACATGTGCTCTAAAATTGGAGGTGGATGTAGGAAGGTGGTTTTAAGGTGAATCGCAACAACGAACAACAGCAGACAATCAACAGCATCAACGGCACAGTCTTTATCGACAAACTGAGGAAGAAGCCCAAGGGGGAGAGGACATGGCACAGGTAATCTCAGCAACAGCGGCGGCCCGCAGCCGGAACCGTGAGGCTATGCAGCGGGTGCAGCGAGACCGTTTTGTGAACCAAGCACTAGACCTCTTAGCGGATGCGCGGAGAAGCGCAGCGGAGGGAAGCTTTGCGGATGCATTGGAAATGGCTTACCGCGCCTCGCTACGTGCAGCCGGGGCACGCGTGGCGGCGTCCACGGTGTCGCGCCGCCGGCGCTTGCCTACTTCCGCCTGGGAGCAGGTGGCTCTCATTGGCCTGGCTGATGCGCAGTGGGCAGAGGAGTTTAAGGAGTACTCCCGTGTGCGCTCACGTGTGGCCTCTGGGCTAGATCCGGTCCCTGAGCCGGATTCGGTTTATCAGTACTTAGCGCTTGCCGCACGTTATGTGGATGCGACTGAGTCCGAGCTGGGCTTCGGGGTAATGGCGGCCTAAGACTGGGGCCGGGGTCATAGGCCGTGAGGGGGTAGTGCGGCCAAATTATGGACTGTCTTTGTGGGAACTATCTCGCTATCCTTGACGTTATAGAGGTAGTAACCCACATTCCCAGTATTACTACCTAAACCCCAACCCATTACGGAGGACGCTGTGGCCCTTTCTGAGCACGAACAGCAAGCGCTGCGTGAAATTGAACAGTCGTTGCTGGCCAATGATCCTGATTTTGGCGCGTCTGTGTCCGGTGAAACATCTTTCGGCGGAAACTCGGGTGCCATCACCCTCCGCGGAGTGGCCTTGATTGTTGTTGGTCTCTGCATGATGGTGGGCGGTATCGCGTTGGCTCAGCAATCTCTGTGGTTTGTCAGCCTCTCCGTCCTTGGCTTCCTCGTTATGTTCGGCTCCGGTGTCTGGATGCTGCGCGGAAAGTCTGAAGATTCTCTGGTTGCAGTCGGCACGCATGCCCCTGCGCGCGGGCACAACAAGCAATCCAAGAAGGGCGGCAGCGGCGTTGGAAACCGCCTGGAAGACAATTTCCGCCGTCGCTTTGAAGAACGCTAGGCCCCAAATAAGGCGCTCATGGGCGTTGTATAGATAGCTGTACTCTCGCCCCGCAGCCCTCCGCGTTAATTCGCGGAGGGCTGCTTTGCTCTTAGCTGTTCTTAGTCGGTTTTATCTGTCCTGGTCTGCTCTCATCCGCGGAGGAGGGTGGGGCACAATGGCATCGGCCATTGCATAGAGAGTCTGTGTCGCGCTATCGAGCTGCTCCGGAGAGCGCTCCGCTAGCTCCGAAGCCCGAAGGATGGCTGCGTTGAGCAGCGAAATGTCTACCGCGGAAATACCGGGACAGAACGCATCAACGATGGAGGCGAAGCCGTCATGAGAGCGTTGCACTTCCTCGTCAGCAAAAGCTCGGGGGAAGTGTTGAGCGGCAGTCATCAAATGACCGTGGGCCCCATGAACAAAGAGCTCGAGTGTGGCGTCCACATAGGCGCGGAGGCGTTTCGTGGGTTCAGGGGGAGCCACCTTCATGGCGGCCTCGAGCTGTTCATTCCACAACTGTGTGGCCTGGATGAGAAGCTGCACCAGTAAATCGTGTTGAGAAGACACATATCGATAGACACTGGGGCGAGCAAGCCCAACCTCCGCAGCTACCTCGGCCAAGGTCGGTACCGCACCACGGTTGTTGATGATCAACCTTTCGGCAGCCTCCAGCACCGCGCGGTGCTGGACGGCACGGTGCTCGGCTACTGTCGTTTCAGTGATCTTCGGCATGCGCGTAATTCTACGTTAAGCTGCGCATTCTTTTTCTACTCTGACGCTGGGGCTGAGGCAGGCGTCAAGCGGCCGTCGACCATCTCATAGACCTTGTCGCAGTGCTCAAGGACTTCATAGTCGTGAGTGACCATAATGCCAGCGACGTTAAAGTCGTGGCATTCTTTTGCCAACAGCGCCACGATCTCTTGGGAGCGTGCGCGATCAAGGGCGGCAGTGGGTTCGTCGACAAGCAGCACTTGGGGATCGCCCACGAGCGCGCGGGCGATGCCGACACGCTGGCGCTCACCGCCGGACAAGCTTCCTGGACGGTGCTTCGCCCGATGCTTCATACCGACCTTGTCGAGCAGCTCAGCGCTGGAGTAGCGCCCAGTCTTGCCGATGACCTTGGTGGCCAGCTCGATTTGTTCCTCCGCGGTCAGCGCGGAGGGAAGGTTACCTGTGGACTGGAAGACGAAGCCGATGTGGTTGCGACGAATCTCGGCCAGTTGGGTGCCGCTCAGCGGCACGATATCTTCACCTGCGACTAGGACCTTGCCGGAATCGGGTGTTGTCAGCGCGCCCGCAACGGCGAGCAGTGTGGACTTTCCAGAGCCGGATGGGCCAACCACGGCTACGAATTCACCGGGATCGATGCTGAGATTGACGGAATCGAGTGCCTTAACTTGCGAGTCGCCATCGGTGTAGCTGATGGTGACGTCGTGTAGTTCTAAAGCTGGGCTCATCGGTTTTCTCCTAGGGCAGCGAGGGGGTTGGTTCGGGTAACGCGGACGACGGCGATGAAGGCACCGAGCAATCCAGCGACGAAGAGGATGAGGCCGCCACTGATGACAGAGCTGAATTCGGTGGCATAAGGCATCGCGGTCTGCTCCAAGAGGCTGCCTAAGCCGACGGCCACCAGCGCGCCCGCCAGGATGGACAAGACAAGGATGACTACAGCTTGGCCGAGGCTATCGCGCAACAGGAAGCCCTTGGTGGCGCCCATCGCGCGAAGAGTGGCGATATTGCCTGCCCGCTGGATGGTCCAGACGAGGAAGAAAGCACCAGTGACGAGCGCGGCGATGACGTAGAGGAACCACGTAATCATGGACAGGGTCATCATCTCAGCGGTGTAGCCGGGGGAGGAGTCGAAGCTTTCCTTGAGGGTGCGCACATCGAGTCCGGACTGCTCTGTGAGGGCTTCGGTGTCGGGTTTGTCTGTAGTGCGGGCGACGATAACGGAAGCCTCTTCATAGGCGTCCGGGTTGACGGCTTCACCGTGGCGCCCGCCGGCATGGATCTCCTGCCAGATATCCAAAGGCAGGTAGGCCACGTCCACGTGACCGAAGGTGCGCTGGTTATCGCTAAAGCCGATGACATTGAGAGGGATATCCAGGCGGTCAAGGGTGATCGTGTCACCGACTTCGATGCCCTCATCCTGCAGGGTGGAGGAGACGATGATGTCGTGCTTGGTATTGCTGGGTTGGCCGTCGACCCGCATGGTGTCGATGGCGGGGAGCCCAGCTGGAGCGAGGAAGGAATCGGGTTTTACTCCCAAGAGGGTCAAATCCACTGCCGTGCCCTCGTGGTTATGGGCATTGGCAATGGTCAGGCCCAAAGGGGCGGCCTGGTCTACGCCATCGAGGTGGGCGAAGGATTCGGCTGCGGAGGCATCAATTACGGAGCGGGTGAAGGCGGAGTCCTTTTGGGTGCCGTCGGCGAAGGCGACGACGTCGCTGTCCATGGCCTTCAGTCCGGAGACTCCGTCGTTGACCAAACCTGCGGTGAGGCCGGAGATGATGACGACGAGCATGGACATCAGGGCGAGGACAACGCCCATGAGGAGGAAGCGGGTACGCGCGAAGAGCATCTCGCGCCAAGCTAGATACATGGTGGATCTTCCTAGTGGGTGGGAATCTGTTGGAATGCCATCCCCGTCAAATGTGAGATAGCAACAATGTGTTTCTAACATAGGAACGTGGCGTTTCTAAAAATGCTGTCGCGAGAAACGGCTTCCTGGGCAGTTTCCCTAAATTCCCCACTTTCCCCCACTGGCCCCGTGTAGGCCGGTGAGGCGGTGGAGTGTGAGATGCTTGGCTGCGGGGTAATGCGCGTATAAACCGCAGGATCGTGTGAATGCGGGGGAGGAACCTCCCTAAAGGGGTGAAAGTTGCAGGTGTAAATAAGGGTGTGAAGTGCGCGCTTAGGGGGTATGTCAAGAGTGTGCTGGGAAAACTTCCCACCGAAAAAAACTCCTGTTTAGCTGCATGTTTTCCGTGACACGCGGGGAAGAGGGGCGTTAAAGGTGTGGGCGGTGGGGGAAAGTGGGGTAGAGTGGGGCGCAGCGGAGGAGAGAGTTGTTCTCTTGTCGCGAGAGGAATCCGGAGTTTTCGAGTGGCAGGAAGGTGGACCCGGGGATGTTTCTCGGTACCTACACTCCCAAGCTCGATGACAAAGGGCGGCTCACGCTTCCAGCGAAGTTTCGTGAAGAACTGGCCGGTGGCCTCATGGTCACCAAGGGTCAGGACCATTCGCTTGCGGTATACCCGCGGGAGGAATTCGCGGCACGAGCTAGGAAGGCGGCGGCTGTGTCACGCACCAACCCGGACGCGCGTGCGTTCATCCGTAACTTGGCAGCGAGTGCGGACGAGCAGCGCCCCGATGGGCACGGGCGTATCACGCTGTCAGCAGGCCACCGTGAGTACGCAAACCTGACAAAGGAATGCGTGGTCGTGGGGTCGGTCGACTTCCTCGAAATCTGGGATGCAGCCGCGTGGGCTGAATACCAGGCGCAAACTGAAGATGCTTACTCGGCGGCAGACGCCGATGACGTACTTGCTGGGCTGCTCTAAAGCTTTCCCGGCGAACCAAGAGTGCGTGTACGGACTCTGCCCGAGGAGGATGAGCTGGTGTACTTCCCCGACATCAGAACCCTTCCTCGGACAGGGCCCTATACGCACTCGCTTTTTATCGAGAACATCAGACCGCAGCATTAAGCGCCTGAACGGAAAGGGGGACAGCAACTGTGGAGCACGACGGCACCATAAACTACGACGTGAGCGAGAACCACGGCCATGTCCCCGTCATGCGTGCTCGCATGGCCCAGTTGCTTGCCCCTGCTGTCGAGGCGGCAGGGGAGAATGCCGTCATCGTTGACGGTACCTTGGGCGCGGGTGGTCACAGCGAATATTTTCTCACCGCCTTTCCCTCCGTGCGCATCATTGGCGTGGACCGTGACTCTGCTTCGTTGAGCAGTGCTTCTCGACGTCTCCGCCCCTTCGCCGACCGTTTCGTGGGCGTCAACGCGCGTTTCGATGAGGTGGGCAGTGCTATCGCGGATGGGGAAGACGAGATCTTTTCCATCGCGCGGGAGCACGGCATAGCCGGGGCGCTATTTGATCTGGGTGTGTCCTCCATGCAGCTGGATCAGGTCGATCGCGGTTTTGCGTACAAGACTGACGCCCCGCTGGATATGCGCATGGACCCTCGCCAGGGAACGACCGCCGCCGACATTCTCAATACTTATAGTCACGGCGACTTGGCTCGCATCTTAAAGACCTATGGCGATGAGCGTTTCGCCGGCAAAATCGCATCCGCGGTTCTGCGGGAAAGGGAAAAGGAGCCTTTTAGCAACTCCGCGCGCTTAGTCGACTTGTTGTACGCCACCATCCCCGCAGCAACGCGCCGCACTGGTGGCCACCCGGCGAAGCGAACCTTTCAGGCACTGCGCGTTGAGGTTAACCGTGAGCTTGAGGCTATTGAGCAGGTTATCCCTGTGATTACGGATGCCTTGTCCATTGGCGGACGTGCGGTGTTTATGAGCTACCAGTCGCTCGAAGATCGCATTGTCAAGCATGCTTTCACCAAGCTCAGCACCTCGACCACTCCAGCGGGCCTGCCCATGGATTTGCCCGGGACCGCGGCGCATTATTCCGTGGTGACGCGTGGTGCGGAGAAGGCGAGCCAGGAAGAGATTGCGGAGAACCCGCGTGCGGCATCCGTCCGTGTACGCGCGCTCGAACGCCTTGAGGGGACACCGTCTTTTCATGAACCGGGAGGTAGGCCATGACGCTGAGAGACCGTACCGCACAGGCAACGCACCGCCGCGACCACGAGAGGACCCACACCATGGGCGCAAGCCGCGATTTCACCACTGGAGCCGATGCCACGGGCCAGGGAACCGCGCTGCTTGAACGGGGGCGTCGTACCACCCCGCTGCCGAGCCGCACCCCGCACCGCGGCACCGTTCCTACTCGCCGCGTTGGCTCCGGCCTGCGGGGAAGCCGCCTTGGCTCGAAGCAGGTCGTAAGCAATCGTGGGCGTCGTGTCGCACAGCCCACGCGGGTTAACGGCCTCTTCGCGCGCCTGTCCTTCACCGCCATTGCTCTGCTGATTACGGGTGTGGCCGCAGCCATGTGGCTGTCGGGCTTGTCTACGTCCCAGACCTTCAAGATTCAGGAGCTCACCGCCCAAGAATCCACGCTGGATAACCAGCTGGAAACCCTGAACCGAGACTTGGAAAACGTTCGTTCGGCCTCGGATGTCGCTCGCCGCGCCCACGAAGCCAAGATGGGCATTCCGGTCCAGCCGGGCGTTGTGGAGGTTGGCGCAGACGGCAACATCGAGCACAAGCGCGAGGCAACCCCGGATATGGAATCAGTCATCGATGTCAACGGTGAGCCGGTCCGCCCGGGGCAGGCTTCCAGTGACCCGAATGCGACGGCCAACATGTCCGACAACCTCAACGCCCGCCCGACGCTCAGCGAGCGCAACCGCGAAGGCGGAGGTGCCGCTACCACGGACGCGCATTCGGAGGATAGCCCCGAAGGCGGCCAGCCAGGGGAGGCGAGCGTTGAGCTGCCGGATATTCCGGCCCAGGCTCCCTATGCGGCGCGGGGATAGAATCCCCCTCCCGCTTCGCGCGTGCCTGCGTGGGCAGGCGGCGATAATAGGGCACAATTCGGGATGAGACTGTCTTTACCCCGCGCCAAGCGTGGGGCAAGACATTCAGCTGTTTACTTACCTACCCTCGCTGCAGACAGAAAGGTGACGTGTGACCCCACCACACTCCGGTGGCCGGCGCCCGAGGCGGGCTCCCGCCGCCCGTGCCGCTCAGCCACGCGGCGCCTCTCACCAACCACGGCAGCGCTACGACGCCGACCGCGTCGTTCCCGCGACCCGCTCCCGGAATCCACGTACCGGCAAGCCTTTTCTGAGTCAGCAAAAGACGATGCGCCAGCGCGTTCACGTCATTGCGGCGGTGATGCTCGTCATCATGCTGGCCTGGATGGGGCGCCTCGCCTGGGTGCAGATTGTATGGGGTCCAGACCTGGCAGCGAAGGCAGCAGCGCAGCGAACCCGCGTGTACGTCGACACCGCCGGGCGCGGTGAGATCCTTGCACGCGATGGCCAACGTTTGGCCTACACCATGCGTGCTCGGTCATTGACCGTCTCACCGACTCGCCTGCGCGATGAGCTTCGTGAGCAGGAAGAGCAGAAGGCCACCGGGGAGGCCGAGTTTGAGTCCTTGGCTCCCGACGCGAAGAATTCCTACCTAGACAACAAAGTGACCGAGCGGCTCACCGAAATGTCGGAGGGGATTCCGAGCAAGCTGAAGGAGGCCGGAATCGATGCCGGCGACGTGGAACCGGAGCAGATTATGGACAAGCTCCGTGCCGACACCCAGTATGAGGTCCTCGTGCGCAATGTCGACCCAGATGTCGCGGTAGCTATTTCCGAGGAATACCACGGCCTTGCCGCCGATGAGCAGCAAATCCGCCAGTACCCCAACGGTGCTATCGCGGAGAACGTTATCGGCAAGGTGTCCATGGACGGCCAAGGCCAGTTTGGTTTCGAAGCCTCCGGTGATACCACCCTCACGGGTATTGATGGCAGCTCCACCGAAGACGTTTCGGCTAATGGCCAGGTGATTCCCGGTAGCCTCCGTGATCAGGTGCCCACCACTGACGGCAAAAATGTCACGTTGACGCTGGATCTTGATTTGCAGACCTACGTGCAGCAGAAGCTGGAAAAGGCAAAGGCTAACTCGAAGGCGAAAAGCGCTGAGGCGGTCGTGCTGGATGCCGCTACCGGACAGGTCTTAGCCATGGCGAATACTGGTACGGTTGATCCGAATAAGGACATCGAAAAGCAGCTCCAGAAGGACAAAACCTTCGACAACCTGGCGGTCTCGCACCCCTTCGAGCCCGGCTCGGTGGCGAAGATTATTACTGCCGCCGCGACCATCGAGGAGGGTCTGACTGACCCGGATGAAGTTCTGCAGGTGCCCGGCTCCATCGACATGGCCGGCGTGACTGTTAATGATGCTTGGCCGCACGGCGTTGAGCCTTATACCACGACAGGCGTCTTCGGTAAGTCCTCGAACGTCGGAACGCTGATGTTGGCGGATCGACTTGGCCAAGATAAATACGCCGACTACCTGAAGAAGTTCGGACTCGGGCAGACCTCCGGAATCGAGCTGCCCAACGAGTCCCCGGGGCTGGTTCCCGATCGTTCGCAGTGGTCCGGCGGTACCTTCGCTAACCTGCCCATCGGCCAGGGCCAGTCATGGACTGCCCTGCAGCTGGCGTCTGTTTACCAGGCCCTCGCCAACGACGGCGAGCGCATCGAGCCGCGCATCATTGATTCGATCACCGCGCCGGACGGGACGAAGGAAGAGCTGGAGGAGCCCGAGACCACCCGCGTGGTCAGCGCCGAAACCGCACGCACCGTCGTCGACATGTTCCGAGCGGTCTTCCAGGATGATCCGCAGGGCCTGAACAACGGTACCGCCGGCAACGCCAACATCGAGGGCTATCAGCTCTCCGGCAAGACCGGTACCGCGCAGAAAGTCGATGAGGACACTGGGGCTTATTCCAATTCCAAATACTGGATCACGTTTGCGGGCATTGCGCCTGCCGATGATCCCCGCTTCGTCGTCGCCGTCATGCTCGATGAGCCGGAATCCGGTGTCAACGACGATGGATCCGGCGGCCAATCAGCGGCCCCTGTTTTCAGCGATATCGCATCCTGGCTCCTTGACCGCGACAATATCCCGCCCTCCCCGCCAGCACCGCAACTGACTTTGCGCGCCGAGTAGTCAGCTCTCACACCGAAAAGCACATATCGAAAACCTAGAGACAGAGAAACAGAGAAGAGGAATCACCGTGACCAGCAGCACCACCCTGAAGCGCCTAGCAGAGATTTCTGGGGGCACAGTGATCGGGGATGCCTCGACTACCGTTAGGTCCTGTGGGCTGAACTCGGCAGCACTGCCGCCCGGTGGCCTGTTCGCGGCGCTTCCGGGCACACGGGTTCACGGCGCGCGCTTTGCCGCCGATACTAAGGCCGCAGCCATTCTCACTGACGCCGAAGGCCAGCGTATCCTCGACGACGCCGGAGAGAAGCGGCCGCTTCTTGTGGTGGAGGATATCCGCGCCATCCTCGGAGCCGTGTCCGCTGAGATTTATGGTCACCCCACGCAGAAACTCACCATCCTTGGAGTGACGGGCACCTCGGGTAAAACCACCACGAGTTACCTCCTCGAAGCAGGCCTCTTGCACGCGGGCTATTCAGTGGGTCTCATTGGTACGACGGGTACCCGCATTAACCGGGAGCCGGTCCCGACTTCCTTGACCACTCCGGAGGCGCCGACCTTGCAGGAGCTTTTTGCGCGCATGGTGTCTGAGGGAGTTACGCACGTGGTGATGGAGGTCTCCTCCCACGCGCTATCGCTAGGACGAGTCCAGGGAACGCGCTTCGACGTGGGTGGCTTTACGAACCTGAGCCAGGATCACCTGGACTTCCACCCGACGATGGAAGACTACTTTGAGGCCAAGGCCCTGCTTTTCGACGGCCCCCACGCCGCCGACCGCTCCGTCATCTGCGTCGATGACGAATGGGGACAGCGTATGGCGCAGCGCGCCGCAGCACGCCCGGTGATCCGGGTATCAACGACCTCGCAAGGAAGCGATGCCGATATCACTGGCCGTCAGCTCAGCACTGAGGTCACCGGTGCACAGCAGGTGGAACTAACGCTTGCCTCCGGTGAGCATGCCGGAACGTTTGAATTCCGCCTGCCTATGCCGGGTACCTTCAACATCGCCAATGCGGCTCTCGCCACAGGGATGGCCGCCGCTATTGGAATCGAGCCGCACGTCTTCCTCGAGGGTGTAGAGAAGGTGGCAGTCCCTGGGCGCATGGAGCGTGTTGACCGCGGCCAAGACTTTGTGGCTGTGGTGGATTACGCGCACAAGCCGGCTGCAATCGCGGCCGTTCTGGAGACCCTGCGCACGCAGTTGGAAGGCAGCACGGGCCGCATCGGCATCGTCGTCGGCGCGGGAGGTGACCGCGATTCCTCCAAGCGTCCGCTCATGGGAGCGGCCGCCGCGAAGGGCGCGGACCTTGTCGTCGTCACCGATGACAACCCCCGCACCGAAGACCCAGCATCGATCCGTGCAGCCGTGCTTGCGGGCGCCCAGGAGGCAAACCCAGCGGCTGATATCCGCGAGGTAGGCTCACGCGCCAAGGCCATTGATGAAGTCGTGGCGTGGGCGCAGCCGGGTGATGCCGTCATCGTCGTTGGCAAGGGGCACGAGGTAGGCCAGCTCATTGGCGATACCGTCCATCACTTCGATGACCGCGAAGAGATGGCTCGAGCTCTTGAAGCCGTGACTACTGCGACTACCCTGAGTACCGAAGAATCCAAGGAGCAAGCATGATTGCGTTAAGCCTCGCTGAGATCGCTGAGATCACGGGCGGCCGCCTGGATAGCGTCGATGATCCAAACACCCAGGTGACTGGTTTTGTCGAATTCGATTCTCGCAAGGTCACCCCAGGCAGCCTCTTTGTAGCGCTGCCCGGAGCCCGCGTGGATGGCCATGACTACGCCACCACCGCAATTGATAAAGGCGCCGTTGCCGTTTTGGCGGCGCGGCCGGTGGGTGTTCCGGCGATAGTCGTCGAACCCCACGGGCGCGTCGAGGGTGACGGTGCCAACGCGGATATTTACGCCAACGATACAGATGGGTCTGCGGCCGCCGTTGTCGCAGCGTTGTCTGCGATTGCTCGTGCAGTAACGCAGCGCCTTGCCGCAGAGCAGGAACTCACTATTGTCGGTGTTACCGGTTCGGCCGGCAAGACGTCTACCAAGGACCTCATTGCCACCATCTTCCGCGAGGTGGGGGAGACTGTCGCTCCGCCCGGCTCCTTCAATAATGAAATCGGGTTGCCCTATACGGCTCTGCGGTGCGATGAGCACACGCGCTACCTGGTGGCGGAGATGTCGGCCCGCGGCATCGGGCACATCCGTCACCTCACCGAAATCACCGCGCCGCGCGTTGGCGTGGTCCTGAACGTTGGTAGCGCGCACCTCGGCGAATTTGGCTCGCGCGAGAATATCGCTCAGGCCAAGGGAGAGTTGGTGGAGGCGCTGCCGAACGCGGAGGCAGGCGGCGTAGCCGTCCTTAACGCCGATGATCCTTTCGTCGCTGCCATGGCTCCACGCACGGAGGCCAAAGTGGTGTACTACTCCACGGAAAATCGTCGCGGAGGTGCCCCGGCAGCACAGTACTATGCCACCGACATCGTGCTCGATGACGTCGCTCGTCCCTCCTTTACCCTGCACAGCCCGGATGCCGAACCCGTTGCTGTGAAGCTCCAAGTCTTTGGCTCCCACCAGGTGTCTAATGCACTGGCCGCGGCCGCCGCAGCCATCGAGCTGGGGGTGTCGGCAGACACGGTGGCGGCTGCCCTGTCCGGCCACCGCCTCGCTTCCGAACACCGCATGGACGTACGCACCCGCCGCGATGGCGTCACCGTCATCGATGACTCCTATAACGCCAACCCCGATTCGATGCGAGCGGCCATTGCCGCTTTGGCTTATACCGCAGCAGCGCGCCCCGACGCCCGTTCCATCGCGGTGCTGGGGGAGATGGGAGAACTCGGCAGCGATGCAGAGCAATCGCACCGCCAGCTCGGTGAGTTTTTGGCCAAATACCACGTCGAGCACCTCATCGCGGTAGGGGAGAATCCCAACTGCCGGGCGATGGCCGAGGCCGCTGCGCAGCAAGGTATAAATACAGTGGTGTGCGCCGATGCCGCGGCCGCCGCACAGGCGGTGGACGGCATACTGCGCGTGGCCCCAGCAGGGGTCGATGATTGGGCTAGCCGTAACGTTAAAGATGTGGTCTTGATTAAGGCCTCCAATGCCCAACGTCTCTGGTTGGTCGCGGAACAGCTGAACCACAGCTAGCCGCTAGAAAGGACTTCAAGCTCGTGACTCAGATCATCATCGCTGGTGCGGTTAGCTTCCTCGTGGCGATCTTTACCACCCCGGTTCTTATCCGCTACTTCTCCGATACCGGCCGCGGACAAGAGATCCGCGAGGATGGCCCCAAGTCTCACTTGCGCAAGCGCGGTACGCCGACGATGGGTGGCCTTGCCATCCTCGCGGGCATCTTGGTGGCCTATGTTGTGGCTGGCCTCTATGGCCTGCTAACAGGGCATGAGGCCTTTACCGCCTCCGGCTTGCTGGTCCTCGGACTGACCTTAGGCTTGGGCGCGGTGGGCTTCGCGGATGACTTCATCAAACTCTTCCGCCACCGCAACCTCGGGCTCAATAAGACCGCCAAGCTAGTCAGCCAGCTCGTGCTGGCGCTGCTCTTCGGCTTCTTGGTTCTGCGTTTCCCCAACGATGCGGGGCTGACCCCAGGCTCCACCAAGCTATCCTTCATCCGCGACTTGAATACTTTCGACCTAGCTGTCGGCGGCACGGTCATCGGAACCATCGTGTTCTTGATCTTCATGTACATCCTTATTGCGGCGTGGTCGAACGCGGTGAACCTCACCGACGGCCTCGACGGCCTCGCGGCGGGCGTTACCGCGATTGTCATGGGCTCTTATTCGCTGATGACCTTCTGGCAGTTCCGCTATTCCTGCGCCACTAACTTTGCTGCCGGGTGCTACCAGGTGCGCGATCCGCTCGACCTCGCCGTGCTTGCGGCCGCAGGACTGGGCGGCTGCCTGGGCTTCCTCTGGTGGAATGCCGCGCCCGCCAAAATCTTCATGGGTGACACCGGGTCCTTGGCACTTGGTGGTTTGGTCGCGGGTATTTCCGTTACCAGCCGTACCGAGCTACTCATGATCATCATCGGTGCCCTGTTCGTCATCGAAACGGTCTCCGTTGTTATCCAAATCGTGGTCTTCCATTCCACAGGAAAGCGCTTCTTCCGTATGGCGCCGATTCACCACCACTTTGAGAACGGTGGTTGGGCGGAAACGGCCGTCGTTGTCCGCTTCTGGCTTCTGGCTGCCATGGCGGCGATGGCCGGCGTGGCAATCTTCTACGGTGATTGGCTCACCGCCTCCGGCATAGGAGTAGGGGCATGACGCGCCCAGACTTCCTCTCCGGCCGCGTCCTCATCGCCGGCGCTGGCGTCTCTGGCCGCGGGTGCGCGGCAGTCCTTTCCCGCTTGGGCGTGGACTTAACGGTGGCCGATGGCAACGGGGACTCCCGCAGTCGCATCTCCGCGGAGTTGGGCGTTGCCGCCGTGGACACTTCCGCGGTGGACCTGGCTGAGTACTCGCTCGTCGTCACCTCGCCGGGGTGGCGGCCAGATTCACCGCTGCTCGCCGCTGCAGCCTCCCGCGGCCTTGAGGTGATCGGCGATGTGGAGTTGGCCTACCGCCTCGACCAAGCAGAAGTTTTTGGTGCCCCGCGCCGTTGGCTCGCGATCACCGGCACCAACGGCAAAACCACGACCACCGGCATGCTCGCTGCCATCATGGCTGCTGACGAGCAACGCTCCGGACAGCGCGCCCAAGCCGTAGGCAATATCGGCGTGTCATCTTTTGATGCCTTGGCCGCTGAGCCCCGTGTGGACATCCTCGTAGCGGAGCTTTCATCCTTCCAATTGCACTGGTCCTCCCAGCTACGCCCAGAAGTCGGAGCTCTGCTTAACCTCGCGGACGACCACCTGGATTGGCATGGCTCCTTCGAGGCCTATGCCGCAGACAAGGCCAAGATTCTGCGCGGAGAGCATGCCGTCTACGGCAAGGAAGATGAGCACGTTCGAGCGCTCGCTGCTTCTCTTCCCGGCGCAACCGCTTTCAGCCATGCCGAGCCCGCTGCAGGTGAAGTAGGCGTGAGCACCGGCAGCCTCCTCGTCAACGAGGTGGCAGGTATGAAGTCCGTCGTGGTAGACGATGCCACCACCATCCAACCTGCCGGTCTGGCCGGAGTGCTGGATGCCGCTGCCGCGTCGGCGGTCGCGGCTGTCGCCGGTGCTCAGCCGGAATCCATTGCCGAAGGACTTGGCTCCTACGTGGTGGCTGGCCACCGCGGGGAGATTGTTCACCGCCATGCTGGCGTGACCTACATCGACAATTCCAAGGCGACGAACCCACATGCCGCGGAGGTCGCTATGCGCGGCTTGGACTCCGTGGTGTGGGTGGCCGGCGGCCAACTGAAGGGCGCTGATGTCTCGGAACTGTTGCGCACCCATGCCGCGCGGCTGAAGGCGGCGGTTCTGGTGGGCGTCGACAAGCATGTGCTTGCCCAAGCCCTCGTGAAGGCAGCGCCACATGTGCCCGTCGTCATCGTGGATAGCCACGATCCGGAAGCCGCAATGGAACAGGCAGTGTCCGCCGCCGTGCAACACGCCGACGCCGGCGATACCGTGCTTTTAGCACCCGCTGCGGCATCGTTGGACATGTACACCGGTATGGGCCAGCGCGGCGATATCTTTGCCGCCGCTGCCCGCCGCCTCGCCCGCTAGCGCTAGGAGCACCCGTGACCGCCACCAGCACCCAGAAGCCACAACGCACGCTGGGATACCACCTGCGTGACCTCCGCGAGCGCCTCCGCGCCTACCCCGGACTTGACTATTTAATGCTGCGCATCGCCATATTTTCGCTCATCGGCATCGGCGTGCTCATGGCCTTCTCCTCGTCGATGGCGACGTCGCTGTCGGAGACCGATAGCCCGTGGTCTGCTGCACTGCGCCAGTGCGTGCTCGTTATCGCCGGCCTCATCGTGTTTTGGATTGGCCTGCGCATGTCGCCCCGCACGCTCCGGGCACTCGTGCCGTGGTTTCTGGGGCTATCCATCCTGCTTCTTATCCTCGTCCTCGTGCCCGGCATTGGTACCGGTCGTGTGGAGGTCGGTTCACAGTCCTGGATCATGCTGCCTGGTGGCGTGGCTTTCCAGCCCTCCGAGTTCGCCCGTGTGGCCGTGGGCATGTACGGCGCTTCAGCGCTGGCGGATAAGACGCACCGTTCGATGCGCCTGACGGACCCTTTCATGATGTACTCCATCATCGCCGGCATCATGTTCGTGCTGATTGTGGCCCAAGGCGATCTCGGCATGGGTGTCTCTTTCGCCCTCATCGTCGTGTTCACTCTGGTCTTCGCCGGTGTGGACTGGCGTGTTCCGACCGTCGTCGGTGTCTTCGGCGCCATCGGCATGGTCACCGTCTTCTTGGCCGGCGGCTTCCGTTCGCACCGCTTCCACACTTATTTCGATGCGCTGCGCGGCAATATCGAGGACACACAAGGAACCGGTTTCCAGGCTTACCAGGGCTTCCTTTCGCTTGCCGACGGCGGCTTCTGGGGCGTTGGCCTCGGCCAGTCACGCGCCAAGTGGTTCTACCTCCCAGAGGCGAAGAATGACTTCGTCTTCGCCATCATTGGGGAGGAATTGGGCCTATGGGGCGGTGCCTTGGTCATCGGGCTGTTCGCCGTACTGGGCTACTTCGGGCTGCGGGCGGCAACACGCGCCCAGGACCAATTCCAGTCCCTGCTGGCCGCCACGTTGGCGGTGGGTGTTGTCGTGCAGGCATTCATTAACATTGGCTACGTGATCGGCGTGCTGCCGGTGACGGGTATTCAGCTGCCGATGATTTCTGCGGGTGGTACGGCCGCGGTGATCACGATTGGCTCGATGGGCCTGCTGTGCAATGTGGCGCGCCACGAGCCGCTGCAGGTTTCCGCCATGCAGAACTTTGGGCGCCCGCTATTCGACCGTATCTTCTTTATCCCCGAACCTACGCCGCCCAATGAGCGTCGCGGCGGGGCACACCGGGCCCCGCGTGAACGAGGGGAGGGCACGCGCTCCCAGCGCGCGCACCGCGACCGCTCCCAGCGCCATGTTGAGCGCAGCCGCGAGGAAAGATTTGGGCGTGCAGTAACGGGACGCTCGTCGCGCTCGCAGACGCCGCAGGGGGAACAGCGGCGGGAGTATCGCCGGGAGTATCGGCGCGGCGAGCGACGGTAAGAAAGCGCGGCGCTGGTAGCGTGTAGTGCATGAATGACACGCCGATTTCCGTCGTCATCGCAGGTGGCGGCACCGCCGGACACATCGAACCAGCGCTCGCGGTGGGGGAGGAGCTGCGCCAGCGCCATGGCGCGCGGGTGACCGCTCTAGGAACCCCACGAGGTTTGGAAAGTGATATCGTGCCGGCGCGTGGCGTCGATTTGCGCATGATTACGCCGGTCCCAGTCCCACGCAAGATCAACGCCGATGCCGCGAAGCTGCCGTGGCGGGTCCTCAAGTCTGTCCGGGAAACCCGCGCGGTTCTGAAGGACGTCGGGGCCAATGTGGTTTTTGGTACTGGAGGATACGTCGCTGCGCCGGCCTATCTGGCGGCGAAGTCTCTGGGTATCCCGTTCTTCGTGCTCGAGACGAACGCTCTGGCCGGCATGGCCAACAAGCTGGGGGTCCGCCTCGGTGGCACGGGCATCAACGCGCAGGAACGCTCAGGTATGCCCGGTGAGGTCCTGGGAATTCCCGTGCGGCCGGGAATGGGTGAGGATCCCGACGGCGCAAAGGCGGCGGCTGCGCGCCAGAACTGGAACCTCGACGCGCATCGCCCGACAATCGTGGTGACCGGCGGTTCACAGGGAGCAGTGAGCATCAACACTGCCGTGGCCGGCGCGCTCGATGACCTGTGCCGAGACTTCCAAGTGCTGCACGCCTATGGCAAAAAGAACGAGGCGCCGGCTGAGCACGAGCACTACACCGCGGTGCCCTATATCGATGACATGGCTGGCGCTCTGGCCGTTGCTGACCTCATGATCTGCCGTTCCGGAGCGATGACGGTGGCAGAGGTCTCCGCGGCCGGTCTGCCCGCACTCTATGTGCCGCTGCCGCACGGCAATGGCGAGCAGGCTCTGAACTCGCGCGCGCTGGTGGAATCCGGCGCCGCGGTCCAAGTTCCGGACGCCGAATTGACCTCGGAGCGCCTCGTTGCCGAAGTTCGCGCTATCCTTGACCACCCCGAAACTTTGACGGCCATGCGTACTGCCGCTGACGCCAGCACAGCCGGCGAGGTTGCAGCTATCATCGCTGACCGCATCGCGCAGCGTGTCGCCGCCGAGAACCGCGGCTAGACGCACAGTACAGGTTAATGAAAGAAGGATTTTTCACCATGACTGATACCCCTGCCACCACGGACCTGTCCCGCGTCCACTTCGTCGGTATCGGCGGCTCCGGCATGTCCGGTCTCGCACGTATTCTGGTTAGTCGGGGCGCGGTCGTCGCCGGCTCGGACGTTAAGAAATCGACGGCTGTCGACGTCCTCCGCGCGATGGGTGCGCACATCGCCATCGGCCATGGCGCTGAAAACCTTGACCTGACTGGTGATAAGCCAACCGTGGTCGTGACCTCCTTCGCCGCCATCCCACACGACAATCCCGAGCTCATTGCTGCGCGCGAGGCCGGAATCCCGGTCATCCGTCGATCAGATCTGCTGGCTGAGCTGATGGACGGCCACCGCCAGGTCCTGCTGGCTGGTACTCATGGAAAAACTTCGACTACCTCCATGGCGGTGTCCGCGCTGCAGCAGGCGGGCCTCGACCCCTCCTTCGCCATCGGTGGCCAGCTCAACCGTGCCGGAACCAACGCGCACGGCGGCACGGGTGATGCTTTCATTGCAGAAGCCGATGAATCCGATGCTTCACTACTGCGCTACAGCCCCTACGTGGCGGTGATTACCAATATCGAGCCGGATCACCTGGATTATTTCGGCACCGCGGAAAGCTACTTTCAGGTCTTCGATGATTTTGCAGACCGCGTTGTTGAGGGCGGCTACTTGGTAGTTTGCCTTGAAGACGCTCAGGCGGCCGCTACCGGCGAACGCGCAGCACAGCGTGGTATTCAGGTGCTGGGTTACGGCGCACGCAGTGCGGTAGGCGAAGATTCTTCCGTGCCCCTCGCAGCGGAGATTCTGGAGGAAACCGTCTCCGCCGCCGGCGCGCACGTCCGCGTTCGCTTGGCCCTGCCGGGGCAGGCGCCGCAGGAGTTGTCTTATGACTTGCACGTCCCCGGGCATCACATGGTGCTCAACTCGGCGGCCGCGCTGTTGGCCGGCACGCTGGCCGGCGGAGACCCAGCGGAACTGGCCGCGGGCCTGACCGACTTTACGGGCGTGCGCCGCCGCTTCGAGTACCGCGGCAGCGAGCGCGGAATCCGCGTCTTCGACGATTATGCGCACCACCCTACGGAGGTATCCGCGGTACTTAACGCGGCCCGTGCGAAGGCGGATGCGGAGGATGAGGGGGCGCGTGTTATCGCCTGCTTCCAGCCGCATCTGTACTCCCGGACAATGAAGTTCGACGCAGAGTTTGCTCAGGCCTTGGCGCTTGCCGACGCCGCCGTCGTCCTCGACATCTACGGAGCCCGCGAGCAACCGGTTGAAGGAATTACCTCCCGCATCATCACCGATAAGATGCCGGAGGACATGCCGGTCATCTTCGAACCCGATTTCTCCGAAGCCGCTGGCGATGTCATTTCCCTGGCACAGCCCGGTGATATCGTCCTCACGATTGGTGCGGGCACGGTTACCTACGTAGCCGGTGAGATTTTGTCCGAGCTGGGACGCAACGATGAGGCGGAAGAGCCGAAGGAACCGAATGTCTAAAAAGACTGGGGCGCTCGCGGTGGGCGTGGTGCTACTTGTAGCGGTCATCGCTGCAGCCGCAGTGTGGCTTTTTCCTATCCTCACGGTGAAATCCTTCGAGGTGGTGGGAAACGATCACGTTGCTGCTGAGGATGTGGAGCAAGCTAGTGGTGTCGCCAAGGGCTCGAACCTTGCGCGCTTGGATGCTCGCGAGGCCGCGCAGGGCGTGGCGTCGCTCCCGTGGGTAGAAAGCGCGACGGTATCGCGGGCATTCCCGTCGACGGTGCACATTGAGATCACCGAACATGAGGCAGTGGCCTTTGTTCGCAATGGTGGCACGACGGTGTTGGTAGATAATCACGGTAAGGAATTTGTGGAAGATGAAGCACCACCCGAGGCCGTGGAGCTGACCGGTAGCACAGACTCCGGCTCCCCAGAGATGCAGGCGGCCGTCGAGGCCGTTGCAGCCCTCCCCGCGCCGATTCGGGAGAAGGTGACGACCCTCGAGATCGCAGACAGGTATTCGCTGACTTTCCACACAAAGGATGAGAAAACCATCTTTTGGGGGGCATCCGAAGACAATAAAAACAAGGCGATTGCTTTCGAAGATGTGCTCAAGCTTGAGGGCGAATCCTGGAACATTTCTAACCCGTCGCTGGTGACTCGCCGCTAGGGGCGTCGCGAGTGGGACGGGTGGGGCGCTTGTTAAGAAAACCGCATGTCAGCAACCCTAAAGTAGAGGTTGAGGGTACCGACACGCGGCAAAATGTGCGCCGAAATTACCCCATTGTCGTTAAAGATGGATGTAACCGCCTCTCACGAAAAGAGGCGCCTCCTCGTTTACATTAAAACCTTATTCGAAAGGCAAGAGACCCTCGTATGATCTCATCTAGCAACAATCTCGCGGACATCAAGGTCGTCGGCGTCGGCGGCGGCGGTGTCAACGCTGTCAACCGCATGATCGAAGAAGGGCTCAAGGGAGTCCAGTTCGTGGCGATCAACACCGATTCCCAGGCGCTGATTTTCTCGGATGCGGATACCAAGCTCGACATCGGACGCGAAGCTACCCGCGGCCTCGGCGCCGGCGCTAACCCGGAGGTAGGAAAGACCTCCGCGGAGGATCACAAGACCGAAATCGAAGACGCCCTCCAAGGCTCCGACATGGTCTTCGTCACCGCTGGCGAGGGCGGCGGAACCGGTACCGGCGCAGCCCCTGTCGTTGCCTCCATCGCAAAGAAGATGGGCGCTCTGACCGTCGGTGTCGTTACCCGCCCGTTCAAGTTCGAGGGCGCGCGCCGCACCCGTCAGGCCATGGCCGGCATCGAAGAGCTGCGCGAGGTCTGCGATACCCTCATCGTTATTCCGAATGATCGTCTCATGCAGCTGGGCGGCGAGGAGCTGTCTATCGTCGAAGCCTTCCGCGCCGCCGACGAAGTCCTGCACAATGGTGTGCAGGGTATTACCAACCTCATCACCATCCCGGGCATGATCAACGTCGACTTTGCGGACGTTCGCTCCGTCATGTCCGACGCCGGTTCCGCCCTCATGGGCATCGGTTTTGCTCGCGGGGATAACCGCGCGCTCAACGCTGCTGAGCAGGCCATTAACTCCCCGCTGCTGGAGTCCACCATGGAGGGCGCCAAGGGCGTTCTGCTGTCTATCGCTGGTGGCTCCGACCTGGGCCTCCACGAAGTCAACGCGGCTGCCTCCATGGTGGAGGAGCGCGCCGACGAGGACGCCAACATCATCTTCGGCACCATCATCGATGACAACCTTGGAGACGAAGTCCGCGTTACCATCATCGCCACCGGCTTCGACGCGCAGGCCAATATGACCTCCCAGCCGGCGCAGTCTGGCCAGGCACAGCAGCAGGGTTCGGAGGCTACCCCGGCCGCACGCCCGGGTTCCCTCTTCGAGAACCGTGCTGAAGCACAGCCTGAGAGCCCCGCCGCGCCGCGCACCGAGGCCCCGCGCGAAGAGTACACCCGTGCCGAGCCGCAGCGAGCTGAGTCCCAGCGCATCGGCCGCGAGGAGTACACCCCGCGCCACTCCTACGAGCGCGAGCAGCCGGCTGAGCCAGCCCCGTCGAGCGGACTGTTTACCACCTCGGATCGCTTCCGTGGCGAAGAGTACCGCCGTGGTGCCGATGACGAGTACCGCCTCTCGCGCCCCGCTGAGCGCAACAGCCGTGACTTCGATGACGATGGCGACGACGATCTCGACGTGCCGTCCTTCATGCGCTAGTCCCAGCCAGCTACTCTGGAGTGCATGCCAGTAAACGAGGAAGCACACGCAGCACGACGCCCCGTCCGCATGGTGTTTACAACCCGTGCCGGCGGGGCGTCGTCGTCCCCCTATGACTCTTTCAACTTAGGCGATCACGTCGGCGATGACCCCGCCGCTGTGGCCGCCAATCGCGAGAGACTTCTCCGAGCAACGGGATTAGAGGACATCGTGTGGATGGAGCAGCTGCACACCAATACCGTGACGGTCGTGGGCGCCGAACACCGCGGCGCGAAGGAGCCCGTGCCGGCCACCGATGCGGTGGTGACCACCGAAAAACGCCTGGGGTTGGGCGTGCTCGTGGCTGATTGCACGCCGGTGCTGCTTGTCGACGTCTCCGCGGGCGTCATCGGTGCCGCCCACGCCGGGCGCCTGGGCGCGCGCAATGGAATCGTTCGGAACACGGTCAACGCGATGATTGAGCTGGGGGCTACCCCTTCGTCGATCCAGGTGCTTATGGGGCCGGCCGCTTCTGGGCGTAACTATGCGGTTCCGGAGCAGATGGCGGAGGACGTCGAGAAGCACCTGCCCGGCTCCAAGACCCGCACGGCGTCGGGTACCTGGGGCGTCGACGTGCGCGCCGGTGTGATTCGCCAGCTGATGGGCATGGGAGTCACGGCCATTGAGTCGGACCCACGCTGCACGATTGAGGACACAGATTTCTTTTCATATCGCCGCGAGGGCGTTACTGGACGCCAAGCCGGCGTGATTTGGTTGGAGGATTAATGACTAATAACAACACCGCGCGCCGCGAAGAATTGCGGGCCGGCCTGGCGCGCACCCGTTCGGATATTCACCGCTTTGCTGAGGCCGCTGGCCGCCCCGCCCCGCAGCTGCTGCCTGTGACGAAGTTTCACCCGGCCGAAGACATCGCGCTGCTAGCGGAGCTAGGGGTAACGGATGTGGCAGAAAATCGCGAGCAGGAGGCCCGCGCCAAGGCGGTGGTCTTGCCCGAGATGCGGTTCCACATGATCGGCCAAGTACAGACCAAGAAAGCGAACCACGTGGCCCGGTGGGCGCATAGTGTTCACTCGCTTGACTCAGAAAAACTCGCCAGAGCACTCGACCGCGGCGTGGCTCTTGCCCAGGAGCGCGGCCAGCGTGAGGACACGCTTCCGGTCTATATTCAGGTCTCCGCCGACGGTGATACCGCGCGTGGTGGCTGCCCGCTAGAGGGGGTATCCGCTCTGGTGGATCTGGTCGAAGATCTGGAGAACCTGCAGCTGTGTGGCTTCATGGTGGTTCCACCGCTGGAGAGCGATCCGGCGGAGGTTTTCACCCAGGTGAGGGCGCTGACGGATGAGGTGGCGGCCAAGCTTGGGCGAGACCTGAAAATGTCCGCCGGAATGAGCGCTGACATGGAGCCGGCGATTGCATCTGGAACAGATGTCGTGCGTGTCGGAACCGGAATTATGGGAGAGCGCCCGCTAGGTTAATTGTCATTGTAAAAGTGCATTATAAGACAGCAAATGAACAGCACACTAGGTCAGAGGGAGACCCAGAATGTCACTGATTGATAGGACTAAAGAGTTCTTCGGGCTAGGCCCGATGGACATGGACGCCGACGATGCTTACTACGCAGACGAGCGCGCTTATAGCGCTCCGGCGTATGCACCTTCCTACGAAAAGCAGGAAGAGGAATTTGTCCCGACTATCGTGGCGCTGTCGCTCGTTTCCTTCGACGATGCAGCGAAGGTTGGCGGCCCCTTCCGTGACGGTGACGCAGTGGTCTTCGAGCTCACTGACGCTGATCGCGGCTCCGCAAAGCGCTTCGTTGACTTCGCTGCTGGCCTCTGCTTTGCACTGGAAGGCCGCATGAAGAACCTGACGAAGGGCGTGGACACCAGCCGTAAGGTTTTCGCTATCGTGCCGAAGGGCGCCGATATCTCTACTGTTGAGCTCGAGCGTGCAGCGCACCTGCGCTAAAAACTTCGCGCTTTAACCGCTTCAGCGCCTTTTCTCCCCTGTGTTGGCTAAGGGGGAGGGGCGATGGGGCGGTTTGTTGGTTTTCTCGCTATTTCCCTAGCGGTCTAAGCGGAGCGGTATTCTCGGCGGCGGTGCGGCTGCCGCGGTGCCATCTCTGTTCGCCGAGGGCGAACCCTCGGGCAGGGGAGTACCGTCCGCGGGGGTGGTTCGGATAGGCTCGGGCACTGTGAATGCTTTAGGTTCAATTCTGCTCGTCGCCGTGAGTCTTTACTCGTGGATTTTGTTGGCGCGCATCGTCATCGAGATGATTCAGTCTTTCTCGCGCCAATTCAATCCGCCCCGCTGGTTCATGATGGTTGCCGAGGTGCTCTTCGTCGTCACTGACCCGCCAGTTAAGGCGCTGCGTAAGGTTATTCCGCCGCTGCAGCTAGGAGGCATTGCGCTCGACGTTTCCATCATCGTTTTGTTCCTGCTTTTGTCCATCCTTTCGCAACTTATTGGCTGGCTATTTTTCAGCCCCAATGGGCTTGCAATGTAATAAACGGGTGTATTAAACCCTCCTGTTAACGTTGAGACTCGTGCCAGCGTTAGATAATGTGTTGATTCGGATACAATGAGTTACCACAATCCGTATTATTAACCGCATATGTACCCGGCCTCTGGACCCTCTAGAGGTTTGACCGATTCGTAAGGGGAAGAGAAGTCAATGCCACTGTCACCAGCTGATGTACACAACGTCGCTTTCAGCAAGCCGCCAATTGGCAAGCGTGGCTACAACGAGGATGAGGTCGATCAGTTCCTCGACCTCGTTGAGGATGCTCTTGCTCAGCTGCAGGATGAGAACGATGATCTCCACGCCCAGGTTGAGGAACTGAAGTCTCAGGCTCCGGCTCCCGCTGCTGGCGGCGCTTCTGCCGCAAAGGTCGATGAGGCCGCCGTACGTAAGGAAGTCGAGTCCAAGCTGCGCGCCGAGTACGAAGCAAAGCTGGCTGACTCCAAGAACGAGATTGCCAGGGCCAAGGAAGAGACCAAGCGTGCGCAGGAGCAGGCGAAGGCCGCTCAGGCACAGTCCGCCCAGGCACCGGCTGCTCAGGCACAGGACAACTCCGCGGAGCTTAAGACTGCTCGCGAAGAAGCTGCTGCCGCCAAGCGTGAGCTCGAGGCCTCCAAGAAGGAGCTGGAGCGCACCAAGAAGGAGCTGGAGTCCGCAAAGAAGAACTCGGCTGCTTCCACCACTGCCTCCTCCGCCGCTGCTGTGGCTGGTGCAGGTGCTGCTCAGTCCACCGAACAGGGCCTCGCCACCCCGGATACCCACATGCAGGCCGCCCGCGTGCTGGGTCTGGCTCAGGAGATGGCGGACCGTCTTACCAGCGAGGCTAAGGCTGATTCCGAGTCCATGCTCGCTGAGGCTCGTACGGCTGCAGAGAAGCAGCTTGCCGACGCCGACTCGCACTCCAAGGCCCAGCTTGCTGACGCCCAGAAGCGCTACGATGCACAGCTGCAGGAAGCCGATACCCGCTCCAAGAAGCTGGTGGCGGATGCCGAGAACAAGGCAAAGCAGACTGAGTCTGACGCAACGTCCCGCGCCGAGGCACAGATTCGCCAGGCTGAGGAGAAGGCAGCTGCCCTGCAGGCGGATGCCGAGAAGAAGCACACCGAGGTCATGAACACGGTCAAGCAGCAGCAGACCGCTCTGGAGGCTCGCATTTCCGAGCTGCGTACCTTCGAGCGCGAGTACCGTACCCGCCTCAAGACCCTGCTGCAGTCTCAGCTTGAGGAGCTGGAGTCCCGCGGCACCGCTGCTCCCAACGGTGAAACCGGCAAGTCCAACAATTAATCAGTGAATGAACGGCGTCCCTGCGGGGGCGCCGTTATTCTTTTATGTAGGTATACGTTCGTAGGTATACATTCTTTGTAAAGCACAGAGCCCTTAATCATTGGTGGGGAAGGAGAGCACGCATGCTTATCGGCGCATTGCTGTTGGCCTTTGTCGCTTTCTTGGCCTTCGTGAACTACATCCTCACTGCCGCTGAGTGGTCTTTGTACCTACTCTTCGCTTCCGCCGGGGTGGGCATTGTTCTTTTCATCGCAGACACCGTGATTAAACTCCGCCGCAAGCACGACGAGTAGCCCGGTCCCGCAGAAAACCTGTAGCGCGCGTATCTCGGACACGACGAGTAGCCCTCGGTCCAGTGATAATTCTGGGTGGAGGGCTGCTTGTGCGAAGACTCCTAGTTGTGTAGCTCCTAGTCGTTTCTTTCCGGGGTGCCGAATAACCCGGGAGGCGCTTGCAACGGCGTGGGCGGTGGGGGAGGGCCGTGTGTCCTTTTCGCTTTACCCCCGACCCGAGCCATGCGGCCGCGACCCGGCGGCGCATTCGGATCATCCTGGTTCACCCCGTTGTGATAGGGACAGAGCATCACCAAGTTTTCTTGGTTGGTGTACCCGCCGTTCTTCCACGCGATGAGATGGTGAACCTGGCATTCATCGGCTGGTTTCATGCACTTATCCCACGCGCAGACTGGGAACTCGGCCATAGCCATAATGCGTTGCTTGATGCTGGCCGAGCGCTCCTCGTAGTAGAGGTTGACCGGCCCGTGATAGGGGTGGAAAAGGGTCGCGAGTGCGCCTTCTTTATCGATCTCATCGGCGATGACCTTGTTGATGTATTCCGCGCCGGTCATCGTGGCACCGTTGGTCATGTGAAGGGTGATTTCCTCGCCGTCACCGTCGAGGATCTTTGTCATGGCCTCCAGTGGTACGAGGATATTAGTCTGCAGGCCGCGGCGCGGGGCAGCACCTTTGAAGAAGGCCTCGCGGATGGACTCGAGGGGGCGTTCGCGGTCGATGGCGTCGCTAAGCTCTGCAATCAGGTGCGAGGGACCTGTTATTGCCATCGTCCACGGTGCATTGCGGCGGCGGTAAACAGTCACGCCCTCTTTCGGCGTGGGTGGTGCCGAGTGTTCCTTGAGCTTCTTTTTCGCCAGTGTTTCCATCGCGAGGGTATCGGCGCTCGTCCGGCAGAGTTCTAGACGCAGTTTCCAGCCCAACGCTTGTGTTTTGGCTTTGCGGGCATAGCGGTCGATGACCTCCAGTGTCGGCAGAGAGTGGCCGCGTTGGCGCGCAGCTTTCACCGCGTCGCGTTGCATCCGCGTCATGGAGGTCTTGCCAAAGAAGCTCGTATGCAGCCGTACCAACTCCGCCGCGGTTTTGTCTGGGGAACCGGCGGCGATGAGGTCTGCTTCAGACATGCCTTCGCACTCGGCGACGACATCGATGCCGGCCCCGAGTGCGCTGAGGAAAGTCTGTAGCGCGTTCATATTTGTGGAGCTTAAAACACCTTATGACCTGCGCGCATTAGAAAAAATGTTCCTGTGGAAAACCTTATCCCAGGTGCCTCTTTTATGTACTGGCGTTTCTATTTTGAGGCTTTCGGGAACCTGGGCCTGTGAAAACTTGACCGCCTCGCTATACTTTTAGGCATATGCAGTGAGCCGGCTATCACCGGGGAGCATTCCGGAAGAACGTGCTTTGCGCTTAGCGGAGCATTATTAGAACCGGGCGGGTAGGGACCGTCATCTCCTTCACATCAACGAAGCGGGGCACCTCGGTGCCCAAGCGGGGTGGTACCGCGAGCCGCAAGGCGCGTCCCCGCCACAGCGAACGAGTGAAGGAATTTTTAGATGAGTAATAACCCCGCGAACGTCGGCAGTGTTTATCCCAAAGTCGATATGACTGCTGGGTCTTCCCGTTTCCCCGATATGGAGCAGGAAGTCCAGAAGTACTGGAAGGGCGACGACACCTTTAAAGCCAGCCTCGAGCAAACCGAGGGCTGCCCCGAGTACGTCTTTTATGATGGCCCTCCGTTTGCCAACGGCCTGCCGCACTACGGTCACCTGTTGACCGGTTACGTCAAGGACATCGTCCCGCGCTACCGCACCATGGCCGGCAACCACGTCCCGCGCGTCTTCGGCTGGGACACCCACGGTCTGCCGGCGGAGCTGGAGGCAGAAAAACAGCTCGGCATCACCGATAAGGCCCAGATCGAGGAGATGGGCTTGGAGAAGTTCAACGAGTACTGCGCCAAGTCCGTCCTCGAGTACACCGATGAGTGGGAAGAGTACGTTAACCGCCAGGCCCGCTGGGTGGACTTCGAGAACGGTTACAAGACCATGGACTTGAACTACATGGAGTCCGTGATGTGGGCGTTTAAGGAGCTCTATGACAAGGGCCTGATCTACCAGGGCTTTAGGGTACTGCCGTACTCCTGGGCTGAGCACACCTCGCTGTCGAACCAGGAAACACGCCTGGATGATTCCTACAAAATGCGCCAGGACCCGACCCTGACGGTGACCTTCCCGGTAGCTGGCGCTGTGGAGGGAAGCGCAGCGCAGAAGACGTTGGCGGATAACGCCGAGCTTGCCGATGCCTCCTTCCTCGCCTGGACCACCACCCCCTGGACCCTGCCGTCCAACCTGGCGCTGGCGGTCCACCCGGAGGTCGACTACGTCTTGTTCAAGGCCACCGAGGGCAACTTTGCTGGCCGCACCTTCATCATGGCCGAAGCGCTCACCGGCACCCTGGCCAAGGAGCTGGGTGAGGCGGAAGTTCTCAAGACGTTCAAGGGCGCTGAGCTAGAGGGCTTCAAGTACCAGCCCATCTTCGATTTCTTCCCGGATGTCGAGAACGCCTACCAGCTGCTGCTCGCAGATTACGTCACCACCGAGGACGGTACCGGCGTGGTTCACCAGGCTCCGGCCTTCGGTGAGGACGATATGCTCACCTGCCAGAAGTACGGCGTGGGCCTGGTCATCCCGGTGGATGAGGACGGTAAGTTCACCTCGCAGGTGCCACCCTACGAGGGCCAGCTGGTCTTCGACGCTAACAAGTCCATCATCAAGGACCTGAAGGAAGCTGGCCGCGTGGTGCGCCACGTGACCATCGAGCACTCCTACCCGCACTCCTGGCGCTCCGGCGAGCCGCTCATCTACATGGCTCTGCCAGCATGGTTCGTCAAGGTGACCGAGTTCCGTGACCGCATGGTGGAGCTCAACCACAACGAGATCGAGTGGCTGCCGGAGCACATCCGCGACGGCCAGTTCGGCAAGTGGCTGGAGGGCGCTCGTGATTGGAACATCTCCCGTACCCGCTACTGGGGCGCTCCGATCCCGGCGTGGATCTCCGATGACCCGGAGTACCCGCGCGTGGATGTCTACGGCTCTCTGGATGAGTTGGAGCGTGACTTCGGCGTGCGTCCTACCAGCCTGCACCGCCCGCACATCGATGAGCTGACCCGCCCGAACCCGGATGATCCGACGGGCAAGTCCACGATGCGCCGCGTGCCGGATGTGTTGGATTGCTGGTTTGAGTCCGGTTCCATGCCGTTTGCGCAGAAGCACTACCCGTTTGAGAACAAGGAGTGGTTTGAGAGCCACTCGCCGTCGGACTTCATCGTGGAGTACTCCGGCCAGACCCGCGGCTGGTTCTACGTCATGCATGCGCTGTCCACCGCGCTCTTTGACCGCCCGGCCTACAAGAAGGTTGTGGCCCACGGCATCGTTCTGGGCAATGACGGCCTGAAGATGTCCAAGTCCAAGGGCAATTACCCGAACGTCAACGAGGTCTTTGACCGCGATGGTTCGGATGCCATGCGCTGGTTCCTCATGTCCTCGCCGATCTTGCGCGGTGGCAACCTCATCGTCACCGAGCAGGGCATCCGTGAGGGCGTGCGTCAGGCCATCCTGCCGATCTGGAATGCCTACACCTTCCTGCAGCTCTACGCTTCCCAGGACGCGACGTTCGATGTCAGCTCCACCAACGTTCTGGACCGCTACATCTTGGCCAAGACGCATGACTTGGTGAAGAACACGAATGATGCGCTGGCGAATACCGATATTGCTACGGCAACCGAGGAGGTTCGTCTCTTCGCGGATGCCTTGACCAACTGGTACGTGCGCCGCTCCCGCGACCGCTTCTGGGAGGGCGAGGAGACCCACCCGGAGGCCTTCAACACCCTGTACACGGTCCTGGAGACGGTCTCTCGCGTGGTGGCTCCGTTGCTGCCGCACGTGGCTGAGGTCATCTACCGCGGCCTGACCGGTGAGCGCTCTGTGCACTTGGCTTCCTACCCGAAGGCCGAGGACTACCCGGCTGACGCGGACCTGGTGGCCGCCATGGATGCCACCCGCGCGGTGGCTTCGGCGGCGTCGTCTGTGCGCAAGTCCAATAAGCTGCGCAACCGCCTGCCGCTGCCGAAGCTGACCGTGGCGATGCCGGATTCGGCTCGCTTGGCCGACTCTAAGGACATCATCCGCGATGAGGTCAACGTTAAGGACGTTGAGCTGACCGATGACGTCGATGAGGTTGGCACCTTCGAGGTGGTCTGCAACGCCAAGGTGGCAGGCCCGCGCTTGGGCAAGGACGTACAGCGCGCCATCAAGAACCTGAAGGCGGGCAACTACGAGCGTGACGGCGAGGAGGTTATCGTTGACGGCGACATCCGCTTGACCCCGGATGAGTACACGGAACGTCTCAAGGCTGCGAACCCGGAGTCCACGGCGCGCGTGGACGGCGTGGATGGCTTGGTGGTATTGGATACCAACGTCACCGAAGAGCTGGAGGCTGAGGGCTGGGCGGCGGATGTCATCCGTGGCCTGCAGGATGCCCGCAAGGCCGAGGACTTCGTGGTCACCGACCGCATCACCGTGGTCCTGTCTGTCCCCGAGGAGAAGGAGGAGTGGGCGAACCGCCACCGCGAGCACATCGCGGCGGAGGTGCTCGCTGTCGACTTCGCTGTGACGACCGAGGCTCTCGCGCCTAGTGCTGGCCAGAACGTCCATGATGTTCTTAAGGGCGCGACCGCCACGGTGGCTAAGGCCTAAGGCGACAACAGCGACGTAAACGGTTGCAGAAAAGCTCCGCTTCCCGGATGTGGGAGGCGGAGCTTTTTGCGTCTGTGCACAGGAAGCGAAGGGCGGCCTAAGGAAGGACGCCGTGGTTACGGGATGTTCGGGAGATTGCCCCGAGCGCAGGGGTGTTTCGGGAAGATGCAGTGATTGTGGGGGTCTGCGCTAGCGGCGGGTGCCGGGCAGGTGCGCGCGCCAGGCAAGGATGACGTTGATGAGGCAGACCAGCGCCAAGAAGCTGCCGATACTGAACAACGCGGTGAAACCTATGTAGGGTGCAAGCGCGCTGAAGGCCATGGGGATGAAGAAGCCGGTGTAGGAAATGGAGTAGTACACGGCGGTCAGGCCGGCGAGCTCGCGCTCGCCCGCGATGCGCTGGACTTCAGACAAGCCGGCGACGAGAGCTAGGCCGTATCCCGCACCCATCGTCGCAGCGGCTGCGATGCCGAGCGGGAGGGAGAGCGAATGAGCGGCGAAGGCCCCGAGGATGGCGCCGACGGTGATGACGAACATGGCCAGCGCCGAGGCGCGTGCAGACTGATGGGTATCCACCAGACGGCCCAACATCTGGACGGCGACACCGCAGCCGAGGGTGATGACAGTCATCAGGCCGGAGAAAGCAATAGGGGCATCACCTGCTGAATCGGACAAGAGCTGTGGCAGCAGCGCATAGGCTGCTCCCGCGCAACCGAATACCCACGGGGCCACGGGGACGACGACGCGCAGGAAACGCTTGTGAGCAACGGCTGGGATATGCAGCATCTCCAGCATGTCGCGCACCCGAAGCTTCAAGACTGTGGTCTTGACGTCGCCCCGGCTGGGCTGGCGGGTCTCCGGGGTATGCAGGATCCACACGGCGGTCAGTAACGTAAGCAACATGTGGAGGATATAAGCCGTGTGGGTCGGCCATGGGCCCCACTGAGCCAGTACCGAAGCGATACCTGCGCCCACGAGGAAGCCTGCGGTCAAGCACAAGGACGCTTTGCGGGCGCCTGTCGCCGGGTCCCCGCCAGCACGCGTGATGAGCTCTGTAATCCACGTTGAGCCCACGGCCATGACCAAACCCAAAGCCATGCCGCACAGGACGCGCCCCAGCGCAATGATGAGTGGCTCGTTGGGGGCGATGGACAGCAAGAAAGAGCCTGCCAATGACAGCGGTGCCGCGGGGAGCAGCAGGGGGCGGCGGCCAAGCAGGTCGGATAGTGGGCCACCAATCAGCAGGGCGGGGATAATACCTACGACATAGGCGGCGAGAAGCCCATTGACCGTAACCTGGGAAAAATTGGAGGTCTCGCGATACATCACCAGCAGCGGGGTGAACTCGTTTCCGCCCCACGCCACGGCAATCATTGAGCCAGCGACGGGGTACCACGCACGCTTTGGTAGCGGCGCTTCGAGGGAGCGGATGGGCGACCCTGTGCAGGCAGAGCTTTCAGTGCCTTCAGAGCTTTCGGTAGTGGTGTCGGCTTCTGTACAGGCGTCGGTTTGGGTAGCGGGCACCTCGACAGCAGAGCTCGAATGCGCGGATACAGTCACAGTTGCTTCCTTGAGGAGTTGAGGTGGGAATGGAGTTCGGTCAGGTAGGAGTCGATGTCGCCGGTGCGGAGGGCGTCGGCAAGCACTGCGTGCTGGGCCACGAAGGCGCGGGCCTTCTCAACGCTGCGGCCGATGGCGGTGGCGGTAAAACGCTGTTGGCGCTCGCGCAGCGTGTGGCCGAGGTGCGCCAGCAGGCGGTTGCCGCCGTTGTCCATGATGGTTTGGTGAAACTTAGCGTCTAGTTGGGTATAGGTGCCCAGATCGCCAGCGTCGAGGGCGGCATTTTGTTCCTCGATGGTGGCATCGAGGACATCGGCAATGAGTTCACGTTCCTCGGGGGATAGCCCGCAGATGTGGCGCGCAGAGTTCTCGTCCACGAGGAGGCGGGCCTCGTAGACCTCTCGGATCTCGCGGGGGCTAATCGGCACGACCAACGCGCCGCGCTTGGGATAGAGCTTCAAAAAGCCTTCCACCTCCAAGCGGAGGAAAGCCTCGCGCACCGGGGTTCGGCTCATCCCTAGCTCGGCGGCTAGGGCGGCTTCGGAGAGCATGTCCGAGTCATCGACCTCGTCATCGATGATGCGGCGCTTGAGGTGCTCATAGGCCCTTTCAGCGGCAGGTACCTTGTCTTTTTGCATGTATACATGATGCATGCAAGCGGGGTTTGGTGTCTAGCGCCAAGCGCCAATCGTGGGGCATAGATCACTTATGCCGCGCATGAGAGCTAGTTCTCTTTGCCTGCCTAGGGCTTCCTTGTGGATGCGAATATATGTTTTAGACTTGTAGTTATGCAGCGCTGGGTTCTTCACATCGACATGGATGCGTTCTATGCCTCGGTGGAACAGCTGACTCGGCCCACCCTGCGCGGTCGTCCGGTGCTTGTGGGAGGGACGTCCGGCCGCGGGGTCGTCGCGGGTGCTTCCTATGAGGCGCGCGCTTATGGCGCGCATTCCGCCATGCCCATGTTCCGCGCGCAGCAGCTCGTGGGTTTTCGTGCCGTGGTGGTGCAACCTCGCCGAGCAGTCTATTCGGCGGCCTCGCGCCGGGTATTTGAGATCATTGCGGAGCACGCTGGGGTCATCGAGCAGCTTTCCATCGACGAGGCCTTCATGGAACCTGAGGCACTAGTCGGTGCGTCAGCCGACGAGGTTCGTGAGTGGGCAGAGAACCTGCGCCGCGTGATTCGAGCGGAGACGGGCCTTCCCAGCTCTATTGGTGCGGGTGCGGGAAAGCAGAGCGCGAAGATCGCCTCGGGGGAGGCCAAACCGGACGGCACCTTCGTTGTTCCACGAGAGCGCTTCGAGGAGCTCATTCACCCGCTGCCGGTGGGCAAGCTGTGGGGCGCGGGCCCGGTCACTCAGCAGAAGCTTGCCGCCATCGGAGTGGAGACTATCGGCCAGCTGGCCGCAATGAGCCGCAAGGAAGTCGAGATTTCGCTCGGCGGTGTGGTGGGTGTGCAGTTGTGGGAGCTTGCCCAAGGGATTGATGAGCGTCCAGTTGCCCCGCGTGCGATTGCCAAACAAATCTCCACCGAGTTCACCTATCCCACCGATCTGCGCACGGCAGCGGAGGTGGATGCGGCGCTAATTCGCGCGGCGCATGGCGCTCATTCCCGTTTGTTGAAGGATGGCCGCGGCGCGCGCACGGTGACGGTGAAGCTGCGGATGGCGGACTTTCACATCGAGTCACGCTCAGCCACCTTGCCCTATGCCACCGATGATCCGAAGGTGCTCGAAGCCAAAGCGCTGAGTTTAGCGCGCTACCCGGAAGAACTCGGTCCTATCAGGCTGGTGGGCGTGAGCTACTCAGGGTTGGAGGAGGCCCGCCAAGACGTGCTCTTTCCGGAACTAGACCGTGAGATCGTGCGCCAGGACCCGGATACGGACTATGAAACCGGGGTCAGCGATTATTTGCCGGGCAGCACGTCCACCCCAGTCGATGTCTCCTCCACTGCAGATTCCGAGGAATCGCCGAGCCGCAAATGGCGTGCTACTCAGGACGTTTATCACCCCGACTTCGGCCACGGTTGGATTCAGGGTGCGGGCCACGGAGTGGTCAGCGTGCGCTTTGAAACCCGCGCTACGGGCCCGGGGTTTGTGCGCTCCTTCGCCGCTGAGGATGAAGAGCTCCGCCCAGCCGATCCGCTGGACTCCTTGGCCTGGGAGGACGTCCTGCCGGACAATGATGCCGAGCTTGACGGTGACGTCGCCCCCGAGGGGGCGGTAGAGGCCCCACCACGCGAGGACAATTAGCCCGCGGTATAGGCCGTGCTGGTTGGTGCCTTACTAAACATCTCTGCCACCGGCGTGCCTGTAGCAAGTGCCGCAGCAAGCATAATGCGGGCCTGCCCGGCGCGGAATCCGCCGGCGGCCACCGCGCCCATCTCGCCCAAGGTGGCGCCACCGCCAGCGCCGCCATAGGCCAGCTTGGTATTCCCGTAGGGAGTTCGGGTGCTGATCACCACGGGCACGCCCGCCTGCAGCGCGCGGGTCACCCCGGCACCCATCTCCGCGCCCATGTTTCCCGAACCCATCGCCTCGATGACGAGGCCGGAGGCGTGTTTAAGGGAGGCGTCGACAAGCTCGGCTGATGCCCCCGGGTAGGCCGCGATGATCTCAACGGGGTGATTGGCCAAGGGCGCTAGGGGGAGGGGCGCTAAGGTGGAGTCTCCCACCGGCAGCTCCTCAAAGCCGTTGAGCTGCGAAGTGTGCCACTTGCGCGCACCGCGCCCAGGGATAGTCTTGCCGCCGAACTGCACCCACACGCCCGGCTTGCCGGAGCGCAGAAGCCCATAGGCCTCGCGCAGGTTGCGCGGGCCATCACCGGCCGGGTGGTCGAAGGCGCGCTGGGCGCCGGTGAGCACGATAGGGCCATCGCCTAAGTCAAAAAGGGACAAGGCCAGCGCGGTTTCCTCCATGGAATCGGTGCCGTGCGTGATGAGGACGCCGTCGATGTCTGGGCGGGAGAGCTGTTCGCGAACGCACAACAGGAGCTCATCGAGGTCGGCCAACGTAATTGAGCTGGAATCTAGCGCGCGAAATTCCACCACCTCAATGTCGTGCGTGCCGCCGTCAGTGCCCAGAGAAGCGGCCAGTTGCTGGCCGCTAACGGTGGGGACTAGGGAACCGTCACGGACCGTCGTACAAGCGATGGTGCCACCGGTGGCGATGAGGGCAAAGGTCATGCCAGCAGGCTACTACAGCCACGCACCTGCGCGGGAAACCCAGGGCTGGGTTCACGGACGCTAAAGTAAAAAGGATAAACCACGATCCCCTACGTGAGGAGTATTTGTGAAATCCTTCAAGCTGAGCGCCGCCGTCCTGGCTCTGGGCGCCGCGACTGCCCTGTCCGCCTGCTCGTCTTCTGAGGATGCAGCGAGCGAGAGCAGCACCGCCGCCAAGCCTTCGGGCGAAACCTCCGCCTCGCAGGTTGTCTCCACCGAGATGCCCACTGTGGAGCAGCTCAACGAGATTCTATCCAAGGCCGCGGACCCGAACCTTCCCCAGGAAGAGAAGGTGCAGCTGGTCCAGGGTAGCGAGACGGCGCCGGAGCTTTTCGACGTCATGTCGCAGTCCCAGGCCGAATCCGGTGCCACCTTCGAGGTCGTGGCCCCGGTCATTCCGGGCCTCGTGCCGGATTCCGCGCTGGCGACCGTCCACATCAATACCCCGGATGGTCAGCAGCAGACCGCCGACCAGGTGGAGTTCATCAACGAGAGTGGTACATGGAAGCTGTCTAAGACCTGGGCTTGTGTTTTGGTCACCAACATCGTCCCGCCGGAAGAGGTTCCGGAGATGTGCGCCGATTCCGTGCCGGAAGACGCAGCGGCGCCTGCCGACGCCCCCGCTGAAGGCGAGGAAGTGCCAGCCGAGCAGGCCCCTGCCGAGGTGCCTGCAGAGGACGCTGAGGCTCCCGCTGAGGCCCCAGCTCAGTAAGCTCGGCCGACAAAAACCTCAGCGCCCACCACCCACTGGCTTTTCTGCCAGTCAGGTGGTGGGCGCTGTGTTGTCTGGAAACCCGTGACGCGGCTGCCGCGTGCAGCGGCATAGGCGCCAAGCGCGCTAGCTAGTCGGTTGTGAACTCCATTTCGGTGGCGCTGGTCTGCACCACGCGAAGATCGGAGCCTTCCGCACCATAAGAAATGGCGGTGGTCACAGAGACATCGCCGGCGGTGGGAAGCGGCTTGGTCAGATCAACTGTGACCGAACCTTCCGAGGTGGAGGTGTGATCGAGCACCTTGAGTTCTTTGCCCTGCAGTTCCTCGGGGGCGTCGGCACCGTTAAAGGACAGCGCGCCCAGGGAAGGACGCTGCTCCACCTTGACGCTGAGGGTGGCGGTATCCCCGTCCAGCTTGTCCAAGGTATATGTCGTGGTTTGCAGCAGCGTGGATTCGCCAGTGACGCGCGATTCCACCATCCATGTCGCGCCGGGGCCGATTTCCTCATCTGGGAAGACGATGGGCAGGGAGGTCAGGCTGGTGATAGCGCGCTCGACTGTGCTGCGGGCCTGATCGGTTGCTGCCTGCGGGGCCGCTAGGCGCAGAGAATTCATCTGTCCGGTATCCGTACCACGCCACCCAAACTGGAAACCCTCGGCGGAGGAGACATCCGTGCCGTCAGCCTCGGGCTTGCCCACGGTGACGAAGGCGTTGCGGCTCGCCGGAAGCTGGCCTTCGACGTTCTCGGTGGCAGCTTCCACCGAAGCCTGCAGCGGAAGAGTGACCGTATCCTCGGTCGCCGGCGAAGGGGCAGCGCTGCCATCTTTGCGCAGCTGCTGGTCGAAACCCGTGGCGACCTTGTAGGTCAGCTCCTGAGAAGCATCGAGATCCTGATAAGCCAGAACGCGGCTGGCACCGTCACCGGGCTCCAAGAGGGTGACGCGCGGGGCGTCGAGGGCCAAGCCGACCGGTTCTTCGACTGGCTTGGACGGCTGGGAATAGGAACAGCCGGCGAGCGCGCCGCTTACTCCTAGGACGGTGGCGGACAGGACTGCTAGAGCTCTCACACGAAACACGCATTCCAAATTACCGGATGAGCCTGTTTAGAATGGAACGGGTGAAAGCAAGGAGTTATATCGGAGTGATGGTTGCGGTGGTGCTCGGTGTGGCTGCCGTCGACCAAGCCGTGAAGGCGCTGATGCTGTCCATCCTCACCGAAGGGGAAGCCTTACCGGTGTTCGGTGACTGGTTCCGCTTCTACCTTTTGTTTAACCCCGGCGCGGCCTTCTCCATGGGAGGGGAGGGCTCGACGTGGCTGTTTACCACAATCCAATTGGCCTTCATCGTTGGCGTGGCCATCGCCGCTCCGCGTATCCACGACAAGTGGCAGGCCATCGGGCTGGCAATGATCGCTGGCGGCGCGCTGGGCAATTTCATCGACCGCCTGGTCCGTGAGCCAGGGTTCTGGTTCGGCCACGTCGTGGATTATATCTCCGTGGGCAGCTTCGCAGTGTTCAATATCGCGGACGCGGCAATCACCTGTGGCGTGGTGGTTTTCATCATCGCGATGTTCTACTCAGAGATGAATGAGAAGTCGGAAGAGCAGGAAGCGGGGGAGTGTAATGCGCGAAAGCCGTAGGTTGCCGGTACCCGAGGGCCTCGATGGCATGCGCGTGGACGCTGCCTTGGCCAAGCTCCTGGGTATTTCCCGCGCCCGAGTGGCCCAGTTGTGCACGGCGGGTGACGTGGAAATCGACGGCGAGGCAGTGGGCAAGTCCGAGCGCTTAAACGCCGGCGGGTGGATCGACGTCATGATGCCGGCGCCTGAGGAACCACTTGTCCCCAAGGAGGAGCTGGTGGAGGGCATGGATGTCCTCTATGTCGACGAGGACGTCATCTGTGTGTTCAAACCGGTGGGGGTGGCCGCGCACCCGACGTTGGGCTGGGATGGCCCCACCGTCATTGGCGGGCTGCGGGCGGCGGGCTATGCGCTTGCCGACGCCGGCCCTACCGAACGCAAGGGCATTGTCCACCGCCTCGACGTGGGAACCTCCGGCGTCATGGTGGTGGCCGCCAGTGAGCGTGCCTACTCCCAACTCAAGAACGCCTTCCGCGAGCGCACCGTGAAGAAGACCTATCACGCCGTGGTCCAAGGCTTGCCGGATCCCATCGTGGGGACCATTGATGCACCCATTGGCCGTCATCCTTCGGCGGGCTGGAAATTTGGGGTCGTCGATGACGGCAAACCGGCGGTGACACATTACAAGCTGCTGGAGGCCTTCCGCGAGGCTAGCCTCCTCGAAGTTCATTTGGAGACCGGCCGAACCCACCAGATCCGCGTCCACATGTCCGCCACCGGGCATCCCTGTGTGGGTGATCCGATGTATGGCTGTGACCCGAACCTGGCCAAGCGCGTGGGGCTTAACCACCAGTGGCTGCATGCGGTAAAGCTCGGATTTACCCACCCGGGTACTGGCAGGTGGTTTGAATGCACCGCACCTTATCCCGAGGACCTGAAGCACGCCGTGGAGGTTTTGCGCGGATGAGCCCGCAGCGGAGCACGCGCCAGCGCATCTATCGGCGCCGCCGGGCCGCGGCGCTGGTGCTGTTGGCGGTGCTGGCGCTGGTGGTGGTTCTCGCTTTCGGCCTCCTTGGCACCCAGCCCCGCGCGGCGCTGCAAGGAGACCAGCTGGGGCCGGATGGAACCGAGACTGCTGCTGAATATCGCGAACGCGCGGAGGCCTCACTAGCGCAGGCGGACGAGCCAGCCTATGCCCTGGTGGGTTTTAGCGAGGCGCTGAGCGCACAGGAGGTCTCCGATGCGCTGAGACCAATCCAGCGCATGGATGCCATCGTGATCGGGCTGGCCGCCCCCATTGCAGTTCCCGAACCTGTCACTGGCGCCACGCGCGTCGACGTCCTCGATACCGTCCTGTCCCGCGTGTCCGACCATGCCCGTGACATGGGGGAGGAGGCACCATCGGAGGTCGACGCCGTCGTGGTGTATTCCGATGGGAGTCAGTTGCGCGCCCTCGCCTCCGACCCGCGGGTCGATACCGTGGAGGTCGCGCCCGAGGATGCCGCATGGGGCTCCTTCGGCGTGCGCCCGCCCGCCAACGTCGGACAGAATGAGAACCGCTAGAACAGCTACCGATAGAACAACCAAGGAGAAGACATGCGCCTATTTCCCAACACCTCCGAGTGGCCGCCGAACTACCGCTTTGCCTACCTCTTGATGTGGGCGGGCGCGTTCATCGCCTCTGGGGCCGCCATCGCGCAAGGGATCTGGGGAGCAGACAAGCTCGCCTTCGGCATTCTCATCGTGGTGGCCATCTACTGCATCGCCATGGCCATCCTCATGCCGCGGTGGGCGCTCAACGCGCGCGAGGAATCCGCCCGGCGTGCCCGGGCTCGGGAGGCGCGCGACGAGCTGAAGCGCCGCTAGTCCCGGCTGGGGGTTGTTTTCTCTGCGGGGTGGAGGCGGGCGCGGCGTCGAGAAGCGCGGCCCATGCGCACCAAGTCCGCCAGGTAAATGATGACCGCTACCCAGATGATGGCGAAGCCGATCCAGCGTTCCGTGGACATGTGTTCCTGGGTGACAAACAGCGCCCACAGCATCTGCATGATGGGGGTCATGTACTGCAGCATGCCGAGGGTAGACAGACGCAGGTGCTTAGCGCCCTGGGCGAAACACAGCAGCGGCAGGGCGGTGACGAGGCCGGAGGTAACCAGCAGTGCGATGTGCCCGGGCCCTTCGGTAGTGAAGGTGGATTCGCCCTGTGCCTGGAGGTAGCCCAGGTAGATCAGCGCGAAGGGGAGCATGACCAAGGTTTCCGCGGCCACAGAGCCCATCGAGGAAACCGTGATGCGTTTCTTGAGCAAACCATAGATTCCGAAGCTGAAGGCCAAAGCCAGCGAATAATAGGGGGCCTGACCGGTCATGAAGGTCAGCCACAACACTGCGATGAAGGCGATGCTGACCGACGCCACCTGCGCCTTCGTCAGCTTCTCCTTGAGGAAAATAATGCCGAGGGCCACGGAGACGAGAGGGTTGATGAAATAGCCCAGTGCGGCATCGGCCACGTGATCGCTGTTGATGGCGATGACATAGGTGCCCCAGTTGATGGTGATGGCCACGCCACAGGCAAACATCCACCCCCAAGTGCGCAGGCTGAACGCTTTCAGCTCGCGCCAGCCACCTGTCACCAGCAACACTGCGGTGACGAGAACGGCGGTCCACACGATGCGGTGGGCCAAAATCTCAAACGGGCTGGCGGGGCGCAGCAGCGGGAAGAACGCTGGGAAGAAACCCCACATGAGATAGGCAGCAATGGTGTAGAACATTTAAGAAAATGTACCTTAACGAGGACCTACGAGCGAAGTTTGACGTCCCCGCTAAGATGAGCCGCATGGCCAAAAACTCCTCCTTCGTCCACCTGCACAACCACACCGAGTTCTCCATGCTGGATGGCATGGCCAAGGTGGACATGTTGGCTGATGAAGTGCTACGCCAAGGCATGCCCGCGGTCGGCATGACCGACCACGGCAACATGTACGGCTCCAACGCCTTCTACCAAAGGATGACGAGCGCCGGCGTGAAGCCCATCATCGGCATCGAGGCTTACCTGGCGCCCGAGTCGCGCTTCAACAAAAAGCGCGTGTTGTGGGGAACACCGGATCAGAAGCGCGATGACGTCTCTGCCTCCGGTGCCTACCTCCACCAGACCATGCTGGCGGAGAATGAAACCGGGCTGCGCAACCTGTTCAAGCTGTCCTCTTTGGCCTCCTACGAGGGTCAGCTAGGTAAGTGGCCGCGCATGGACGCCGAGCTGATTGCCGAGCATGCTGAAGGCATCATCGCGACCACCGGGTGCCCTTCCGGCGATGTGCAGACCCGCCTGCGCTTGGGGCAGTTCAATGAGGCGCTCGAAGCTGCTGCCATGTGGCAGGACATTTATGGCAAGGACAACTTCTTCCTAGAGCTCATGGACCATGGGCTGGACATCGAAAAGCGCACGCGTGACGGTCTGCTGGAGATCGGCCGCAAGCTGGATCTGCCGCCGTTGGTGACCAATGACTGCCACTACGTGCTGGAATCCCAGGCGCCCTCCCACGAGGCCATGCTCTGCGTGCAGACGGGCAAGACGTTTATGGACCCGGACCGTTTCAAGTTCGACGGCACCGGCTACTACATTAAGACTGCTGCGCAGATGCGTGAGCTGTGGGACCACATGGTGCCGGAGGCCTGCGATAACACCCTGTGGATTGCCGAGCGCGTGCAGGACTATGGCGCGATTTGGGAGGAGCACACCCATGACCGCATGCCGATTGCCGACGTCCCCGAGGGCTACACCCCAACCTCCTGGCTAACTCACGAGGTGATGGAGGGACTGAAGGATCGCTTCAACGGTGGGGATGTGCCGCAGGAGTACATCGACCGTGCTGAGTACGAGATCAGCGTCATCGATATGAAGGGCTACCCTTCCTACTTCCTCATCGTGGCCGAGCTCATCAAGCACGCGCGCTCCATCGGCATTCGCGTTGGTCCGGGCCGTGGTTCGGCGGCCGGTGCGCTCGTGGCCTACGCGCTGACGATTACCAACATTGACCCCATCGAGCATGGCCTGCTCTTCGAGCGATTCTTGAACCCGGAGCGTCCGTCCGCACCGGATATCGATATCGACTTCGATGATCGCCGCCGCGGCGAGATGATTACCTACGCCGCCGAGCGGTGGGGCGAGGACAAGGTTGCCCAGGTGATCACCTTCGGTACCGTGAAGACCAAGCAGGCCATTAAGGACTCCGCCAAGGTGCACTTTGGCCAGCCGGGCTTCCAGATGGCGGACCGCATCAACGGCGCCCTGCCACCCGCGATCATGGCCAAGGACATCCCGCTCGCCGGCATCACGGACCCAGAGCACGAGCGCTATTCGGAGGCGGCCGAGGTCCGGCAGATGATTGAGACTGACCCGGACGTCAAGAAGATCTATGAGACCGCCCGCGGCCTCGAGGGCGTGGTCCGTCAGGCCGGCGTGCATGCCTGCGCGGTGATTATGGCCTCGGTCCGGCTCATGGACCACATCCCGATGTGGAAGCGCCCAGCCGACGGCGCCTACATCACCGGCTGGGACTACCCGGCCTGTGAGGCCATCGGCCTGCTGAAGATGGACTTCTTGGGACTGCGCAACCTCACCGTGATCGGTGACTGCCTGGAAAACATCAAGAAAAACCGCGGCGAGGAAGTCCACCTAGAAGACCTCCATGCCGACGACCCGAATGCCTCAAAGGTCTATGACCTGCTGTCGCGCGGCGATACGTTGGGCGTGTTCCAGCTCGACTCGGGCGGCATGCAGGAGCTGCTCAAGCGCATGAAGCCAACGGGCTTTAAGGACATCGTGGCGTCACTGGCGCTCTACCGCCCGGGCCCGATGGGTGTGAACGCGCACTGGGATTATGCGGACCGCAAGAACGGCCGCAAGGAAATTACCCCAATTCACCCCGAGCTGGAGGAGCCGCTCAAGGAAATCCTCGATGAGACTTACGGTCTTATCGTGTACCAAGAGCAGATCATGCGTATCTCGCAGAAAGTGGCAAACTACACCGCCGGCGAGGCAGATGGCTTCCGTAAAGCCATGGGTAAGAAGAAGCCAGAAGTGCTGGCCCAGCAGTATGACAAGTTCTGGGGCGGCATGAAGGACAATGGCTACTCCAAGGAAGCAATGGATGCTCTGTGGGGCACCATTGAGCCCTTCGCCTCCTACGCGTTCAACAAGTCCCATGCCGCGGGTTATGGTTTGGTGTCCTTCTGGACGGCCTACCTCAAGGCCTACTATGCGCCGGAATACATGGCCGCACTGTTGACCTCGGTGGGTGATAAGAAGGACAAGTCCGCTATCTACCTGGCTGACTGCCGCCACCTGGGCATCCGCGTGCTCTCACCGGACGTTAATGAGTCGGTGGAGACCTTCCAGGCTGTCGGCGAAGATATTCGTTTCGGCATGGGCGCTATCCGCAACGTCGGCGGGGAAGTGGTGGATTCCATCGTGAAGACCCGCCGGGAGAAAGGGGCTTTCACATCCTTCTCCGACTATCTGGACAAGATTGAGCTGGCGGCCTGTTCGAAGCGTGTCACCGAATCCCTCATTAAGGCCGGTGCTTTCGATTCCCTGGAACACCCACGCAAGGGCCTCATGCTTATTCATGAAGACGCCGTGGATTCGGTGCAGACGACCAAAAAGGCAGCCGACAAGGGGCAATTCGACCTCTTCGCTGGCTTCGGAGGCGGGGATGAACAGGGTGACTCTGTTTCTGCTTTTGCCATCGATATCCCGGAGGAGAACTGGGACCGTAAACACGAGCTGGCTCTGGAAAGGGAGATGCTCGGCCTGTACGTGTCTGGCCACCCGCTTGATGGTTTCGAGGAAGCACTGAATGCGCAGACGGATACCCCGATTACCAAGATCCTCAACGGCGAAGTGGGCAATGGCCAGGAGCTCGTGATTGGCGGCATTATCTCGGGCGTTGACAGGCGCTTTTCCAAGCGCGATGGCTCGCCCTGGGCCATCGTGAGCATCGAAGACCATAACGGCGCCCAGGTGGATATCCTCGTGTTCAACCAGGTGTACTCGCTGGTAGCCCCGCAGATCGCTGAAGACAACATCATCCTGGCCAAGGTCCAGGTGAAGATCCGCGATGAGCGCATGTCCCTGTTCTGCTCCGATATCCGCGTTCCCGATTTGGGGCCGGGTAACGGTGCCGGTCTGCCGCTGCGCCTGACCATGCGCACGGATCAGTGCACCATGGACAACATTGCGCGGCTGAAGCAGGTCTTGGTCAACAACAAGGGTGAGTCTGACGTGTACCTCACGCTTGTCGACGGCGAAGAGTCCACCATGATGGTCCTCGGCGAACATCTGCGCGTGGAGCGCTCCAGCAACCTCATGGGTGATCTCAAAGCGACGATGGGCGCCGGAATTCTCGGCTGAGGTAACACCCCGCATTCGTGTGCTGAATAAAAGTACAGAATGAGGCGGGCTGTGCTTCGCCCGTGGGTTACGCTAGACAGCACAGTCTAGTTGAAAGGGAGGCCGTTTCCTCATGGTCAATAAGATCCGTACCACTCACGTCGGCTCGTTGCCGCGCACGCAGGAGCTGTTGGACGCTAACCTCGAGCGCTCCGCCGGCACCATCTCCGATGAGAAGTTCCACGAGATTCTGGAGCGCTCGGTCGCTGACGTGGTCAAGCGCCAGGTTGATCTCGGCATCGACATCATTAACGAAGGCGAATACGGCCACATCACCTCTGGCGCTGTGGACTATGGCGCCTGGTGGAACTACTCCTTTACCCGCCTGGGTGGTCTGACCATGACGGACAAGGACCGCTGGGAGATCGGTGACAAGATCCGCTCCGAACCGGGCAAGATTCGCCTCTCCTCGATGAAGGATCGCCGCGACCGCGCCCTGTTCGCGGAGGCCTATAACGACCCGGATTCGGGTATCTTTACCGGCCGCAAGAAGGTAGCTAACCCTGAGTTCACCGGTCCGGTTACCTACATCGGTCAGGAGCAGGTCGAGGCGGACGTGAAGCTGCTTGCCGACGCCCTCCCCGAAGGCACCGAAGGCTTCGTCGCCGCACTGTCCCCGGGCGCTGCGGCCCGCCTGCCCAACAAGTACTACGAGGATGAGTCCGATCTCGTGCGTGCCTGCGGTGAGGCGCTCAAGGTGGAGTACAAGGCCATCACCGATGCCGGCTTGACGGTGCAATTCGACGCCCCAGACCTGGCCGAAGCCTGGGACTCGGTGGTTCCGGAGCCGACGGTTGAGGATTTTCGGGCCTTCCTGCGCGAGCGCATTGAGATTCTCAACGAGTCCATCAAGGATATCCCGCGTGAGCAGACCCGCCTGCACATCTGCTGGGGCTCCTGGCATGGCCCGCACGTGACGGATATTCCTTTCGAGGACATCATTGAGGAGATCTTGCAAGCCAAGGTCGGCGGCTTCTCCTTCGAGGGCGCCTCGCCGCGTCACGCGCACGAGTGGCGCGTGTGGAAGGACCACAAGCTGCCGGAGGGCACTGTGATCTACCCGGGTGTGGTTTCGCACTCCACGAATGCTGTGGAGCATCCGCGCTTGGTGGCGGACCGCATCATCCAGTTTGCTGAACTGGTGGGCCCGGAAAACGTGATTGCATCGACGGACTGCGGCCTCGGCGGCCGTTTGCACCGCCAGATTGCGTGGGCCAAGCTGGAGTCCCTCGTGGAAGGTGCCCAGATTGCTACCGAGGAGCTGTTCTAAGCAAGGAGTAGCTCCCCCCCTCAGCCAGCAGCTGAATACCACGCGCGAACCTAAATAAAAACGCGCGAACCGTATAGGTTCGCGCGTTTCTTTTCGTTGGGGCAGCGGCTATTTCGCAGCCGCCTTCTCGTCTTCCTTCTTCTGGGAGTTATCCCAGTAGAAGCCCTGGCTCTTCAGGAACGCACGCAGGCCGTCGAGGACGGATGGGTCGAATTGCGCGACCACGGTCAACGCATTAATCGCGACGGCGACCAGCGCGATCGTGCCGCCGACCCAGGCAAAGACCTCCTCGGCCGTGTCATTGGGGCGCGCAGACTGCACCCAGTCGGGCATCTCGTCCCATTCCTTCTCCAGCGCCGCGTCCTTTTCTGCCTGGACGCAATCTGGTTCTGCGGGCATACCGGAGGAACCATAACCGTTAAGGATGCCGAGCCCGAGCTCCTGCGGACCCATGAAGGAAGAGCCCGCGGTGCCATCAGCCACCGCCTTTTCGTGCTCCTCTTGCGCCTTGCGTACCTGGTTCGCACACTCCTCGGAAAGATCAGAGGTGTCGATGCGTCCGACGTTCATCGAGCTTCCACCGTTTGGACCCTCGGAGCTTCCGCCCGTGGAGCTTTGGCTCAGGGAGGACGAGGAGGACTGGCTGCTCTCAGCTGATTCGGCGGCTGAGGCCAGCGGGGTGACCAATGCCATCGTCGTGGCACACACTGCGATTAGTGAGGTGGAAAGGCGCATAATCAGGGGTTCTCCTTGGGAAGGGTGCGAAAGGAAGTACGAGAAAAAAGGGGGAGGGTTGTCTCAAACCCACTTCAATGTAGCAGCCCTCCCCTTAGTGAAGATAGGTTTTATAGGAACTTCTCCAGCTGCTCGCGCAGCGGTGCTGGAGCAAAGCTGAGAACTGTTTCGCGGACACCCGGGGCGTTCAGCAGGCCTACCGCGGCAGCGACAGCGGCGATGACTCCGATGAGAGACCCGACGGCGATGGTCGCGGTGGAGGAGTGGGAACTCTGGCTGCTCTTGTCTTCGTTATCGTGGTCGTCGGCATCGTCTTGGTTGTCCTCGTCGGCATTGAGCAGGTCCTCAACGTTGTAGACGGTGGTGGTTCCGGAAACCTCGTTGCCTACGATGAACAGGTGCTCACCGTTAGGGGAGTCTGCCTTGTCGACGAAGGCAAAGCCCTCCGGGCCCAAGTCGCCGGCAGCAGCGAACTCATCAGTGGAGAAGTCGCGGTTGTTGACATAGGTGACGAAGGAAGCGGTGGCGGGGTCGGTGACGTCGTAGACGAAAATGCCGCCAACGCGCTCGGCGCCAATGAAGGCATAAGTACGCTCCCCAACGGTGCCGATGGTCAGGGCCTCTGGTTCTGGGCCCTTGTTATCAGAGCGATCGTCGAACTCTGCCTCTTCGTTATCGGCGTTGTGGTGGAAGATACCCGGCTCGTTGAGCTCAGCGGTGATCTTTTCGAACTCGGCGCCGGAATCGAAGACAACGTTGCCCTCTGAGTCGTAGATGCTGAAGGAACGAGAACCGTAGGCATAAAGCTCATCGAAACAGCCCTTTTCTTCGTTCCAGCCGGAGGCGTTGCTCAGCTTCAGGTTGCCAGCGTGCTTTTTGTCGGCGAGTTCCTCCACGTTGACGTCGCCCAGCGCGCCCTCACATACCTTGCCATCCTCAACCAGATCCTTGAGTTTCACTTCATCGGTGTAGACGCCGGAGCCACCGTCCTTTTCCTTCACACCCCACTCGCGGGCATCGCCTTCGTTCGCAGTGGCAAAGTAGGTCTGGCCACCGGCGGTGAAGGCGCCGATGGAATCTGGCATGGACAGGCCCTTGACCGGGAGCGTGCGCAGCTCGGCCGCGTCATCCTTGTTCGAGGGGTCCAGCGGGACCTGCGAGTGATCCGCGATGTGGGCGGGCAGGATCTTCTCCACCGTGGCGGATTCAATATCGATGACGCCGATGGCGTTGGCCTCCTGCAGCGACACGAAAGCCTTGCCGTCCTGGGAGGTGATGTACTCCGGCTCAAAGTCGATGGACGGCTTAGAATCATGGCCGGAGGGGCCGAAGACTCGCACGCCCTCTGGCAGAGGCTGGTCGTCGAAAGCCGTGAATCCAGCGATGCGGGCATCCGCCTGCGTTGGCGCCTCAACAGCCTCCGGAAGCTTGATAACGGAGACGGATCCTTCCGGGTCCGTCACGTAGTCGGTGCCCTCGGCGTTGAGCTCATTGGATGGTTCGCCTTCGTTGGCCAGCAGCGCGTAGCCGCCATCTGCGGTGAGGTGGACGTTATCCGGCAATGCACCCACCATCACGCGGCCCACTTCGGCGGTATCCAGGTCCGCGGCCGCGGCGTTGAAGAACAGTGCTTCGCCGTCCTCAGTCTTGTCCGCCTGTTGGACGGCGGCCACCGCTAGGCCGTCGGGGCGCACCGCTACGGAGTTGATTTCTTTGCCTTCACCAGCAGAAATAGAGCCGATCAAGGTGGGGTTGGCTGGGGCAGAAGCGTCGAGAACATCAATCTGACCCGCGTGCGCATTGACCGTAAGGATGCGCTTGGAGTCCGGGTGGAAGGCCACGATCTCCGCAGCCGACTCCGCGTATACCCCGGACTCATAGGTGCCAACCGGGGTGAGCTTGAGACTGGCGTCTGCCGCCGAGTGCTCGATGACGTTGTTCACAATCGCGGCCGAGGAGGCCGGTGCAGCCACGCTGAGGCTGGTTGCGGTCGCCACGCAGAGCGCGAGAGAGCGGCGGGAGATAGAGCGAGACATTGAGAAAGACTCCTTGAAGCGAGACGAAAAAGATTCCGCATCACCGTACGTGCCGCCCATGACACTTTCGGGGAACAGAGCGTTGCGGCCAAGCGAGATCTAGGTAAACGTTCAGTGAATCGGTCGAATGCTAGGTAATGTGCGACGAAAGAATGGTGGGGCGCTAAAATGAGCCACCATGACAAGCACCCCGCACGACTTCGAGCCAATCCACGCCTCTGATATCCAATTGGCCCAATCGCGAATTAGCTCGGAGATTGCCCCGACTCCGCTGCAATACTGCCCGCGACTGTCCCAGGAAACCGGCTATGAGGTGTACTTAAAGCGCGAGGACCTGCAAGACGTGCGCTCCTACAAGATCCGCGGGGCTATCTACGGCATGTCAAACCTTAGCGAAGAGCAGCGGACACATGGCATCGTCACGGCGTCGGCGGGAAACCACGCCCAAGGAGTGGCTTATGCCTGCCGCACCATGGGAATCCACGGCAAAATCTACGTGCCGGAACCGACCCCGAAACAAAAACGCGACCGCATCTTGGTCCACGGCGGCGACCTCGTGGAACTCGTTGTCACCGGCGCCAATTTCGATGAGGCAGCAGCTGCCGCGCACGCGGATGCAGCGGAGCGCGGCGCCTTCTTCATCGAGCCTTTCGATTCGCGCGATACCGTCACCGGCCAGGGAACTGTGGCTGCGGAAATCGTCTCCCAGCTGTCTTCGATCGGTAAATCCCTCGATACCGTGGTGGTCCCCGTGGGCGGTGGCGGCCTGATCTCCGGCATCACCTCCTACCTCGCTGACATGGCCCCGCGCACGGCGGTGGTGGGCATTGAGCCGGCCGGGGCGGCGTCGCTCAGCGCAGCGTTCGCTGCTGGTGAGCCGGTGACCCTGGAGACCGTTGATCCCTTCGTCGACGGTGCCGCCGTCAAGCGCATTGGTGAGCTGCCCTTCCAGATCTTGGAAGCCAACCAGGGCCGCCTGCACCATGACACCGTCTCCGAAGGCGCCGTGTGCACGGAACAGTTGGCGCTGTACCAAAACGAGGGCATTATCGCCGAACCCGCCGGCGCGCTGAGCGTGACCGGCCTGCGCACGCTCAACCTGCAGCCAGGCTCAACGGTGGTGTGCGTGATTTCCGGCGGCAACAATGACGTGCTGCGCTATGCCGAAATCATGGAGCGCTCCCTGGTGCACCGTGGACTCAAGCACTACTTCCTGGTGAATTTCCCGCAGGAGCCCGGCCAGTTGCGCCACTTCCTGCAGGATGTTCTTGGTCCAGAGGATGACATCACGCTGTTCGAGTACCTCAAGCGCAATAACCGTGAGACCGGTGCTGCGCTGGTAGGTATCGAGCTGGGGAGTGCCGCAGGTATCGACGGACTGCTGGAGCGCATGGAGGCGTCGAAGCTTAATTGCCAGCAACTAAAGCCAGGTACCCCCGAGTACGATTTTCTTGTCGCATAATGCTGGAGAGCTATCAGCGTCCCGTCGCCGGTGAGATTGTCGAGCATGAGATTGAGATCAAGCGTTCGCGGTTTATCACCCTTATCGGCCGCGCCACGACGGAAGAGGAAGCACGCGCGCTTATCGACGCCGCCCGCGACCGCTTCCCCGACGCCCGCCACCACTGCTCGGCCTATATCTACCACGTGGACGGCTCGAATCCAGTGGAGCGCTCCTCCGATGATGGCGAGCCCTCCGGCACGGCGGGCAAGCCCATGCTCGATGTTTTGAAGGGCTCCGGACTGCTCGATATCTGCGCGGTGGTCGTGCGATACTTTGGCGGTATCAAGCTGGGCGCGGGCGGGCTCGTTCACGCCTATGGCGGTGCCGTCAGCGAGACGATGGAGCAGGTTGAGCCCGTCACGCGTGCCCTACGCGAGCTCTATACCGTCGAGGTTTCCCACGCGGACGCCGGTCGCTTAGAGGCAGAGCTACGCAACCGGGGTGTGGACATGGTGGATACCGCCTACGCCCAAGCGGTGACTTTCACCGTGTCTGTGGAACCCGGCGGTGAGGAGGAGCTTGCGGCGACGCTCGCCGCGCTGACCCAGGGTGGGGTAGAGCCGAAGGAAGCTGGAACTGCCTGGGTGGAGCTTTAAGGCCGCGAGAAGGCCGCGAGTTTTTGGCCATGTAGAATAAGCCCCATGACTATGCAGCGACGCCCCAACAACCCCATTGAGCAACGCAAGCAAGCCGTGCGCACCCACGCACGCAACGGCGCTATCTGCGTCGTGGGCGGCGTCGCCGGCGGTGTCCTCCTAGGCTGGGCACTCACCGGATTCTGGACCTGGATGGCGATTGGTCTCATCGTGGCCGTGGTGGGTGGCGCGTACAACTGGGTCAAAATCCAGAAGATCGTGAACGAGAACCACAACCTATAAAAGCCCATGGTGAATCAGCCCGACGGGCGGCCCGTACGCATTGATGCTTGGGTTTGGTCCGTGCGCATGTTCAAGACCCGCTCGGAGGCCGCCACGGCGGTGCGCGCCGGGCACGTCAAACTCAACGGCAACGCCACTAAGCCCGCGCAGCAGGTCGTTCCTGGCGACCGCGTGCGCGTGTGGCGCAACCACCACGAGCATGACCTTGAGGTGCTCGCCACCGTGTCCAAGCGCGTCGGCGCCCCGATTGCGCGCACTTGCTACATCGACCACGCCCCGCCGCCACCGCCGAAGGAATTTATGCCCTCCGTCCCGGTCCGCCCGCGCGGTGCTGGCCGCCCGACGAAGAAGGAGCGCCGGCAGATGGAGAAATTCCGCGGTGGATTCCGCTAATTATTTCGGAAGTTCTTTAAGGCCTTCAGCCGAGCATTCAAGCGGCGCTTGCGGTCTTTGCGGTCACCGGCCTCGGCCGTGGCTTCGATGTGCTGGGCACCGAATTTGTTGAGCAGCAAGTCGTCGATAAGCCTGACCTGGCCCGGGCGGAAGCGGTAGCGCATGGCATCGTGTACGTGGGCGATGGCGTCATCGTCGAGCAGCTGCTTGAGCTGGCTCAAGCGTGTGATGCCGTTGTTGTCGAGCAACTCGGCAAGGAAGCGATAATGCTCCGAGCGTGAACGAGGGAAGCGGTTGCCCAGAATAATGGCGAGGACACCAGGGAGGGTCTCGGCTGTAATTTCCACGTCATCGCCTGCCTCAGAACTGGGGGCTTTGAGTGCGGCGATTTCATCGAATTGCTGGTCCGCCAGCTCAATCAGGCCCGCAGCCAGTGTGAAGAGGCGATCCACCTGCGGGGAAGGCGGGTTCGGGCCCTGCTTGTACCGGATATCGTGCTCAAATTCCGCCCAAGCGTGTTGTAGCACGGTGCGGATTTGAATCTCGAAGGTCCAGCCGATATAAGGCTCAAGTTCCTCCAGCGTGGCGGCGCTGTCCTCGGACACCGTCAGCACCAAATGGTGCGAGCCATAACCAAAACCACCAGAAATCCGCGTTTCCGCCGCCTTGTCCACCGAGCGCAGCACGGTAAAGGTTTCTCCCAAAACCTCTAGAGCTTCCGGGATAACCGTGGAGTGGAAGACGGTAATTCGCACCCCCAAAACATCGTGGATATCTTCCCACGGCTTCGGGTACATCAGCTCGCCGTTGTCGCGGCGCTTCTTCGCTTTCGCCTTGAGAGAAGGCCACAGCTTCACGCGGGTCGCTACGCGGTCAAAGATAATGCCGGCGTCGTTAAGCAAGTCCTCGATGGCATCGCGGAAATCCTGCGCCGCGGTAGGATGCGCGTGTACCCAGGAATGGTACTGGTTGCTCAGGCGGGACATGGATGATTCAGCCATCTTAAGAACGTGACTCCTTTCGGCCACGGCGGAGGAAGTATGGAGGTGTGTCTACACCTCCAGTGGAAAGCCGTTAGCTAATACTAGTGGTTGCAAGCTCAGCGGTGGTCGATGGCGCGGGCGCAATTCGGCCGCGCGGTAGGCCAGTTCCGTGGCGCGCTGCGGGGAAATGTTGAGCAGCGCGTAGAGAGTGTGCGCATCAGGCACGAGGTAGGTAATACTCCGAGCCTGGCTAAGCCGCTGCAAATGATTGTCCAGGATAACGAAGGCCTGCGGGTGAGCCAACCACGACGAGACAGCGCAGCGATGCACCCGCACCTCTAGGCCCTTTTCCGTTCTACCCAGTCCGAGTTCGGCAGGCCGGGTAAAGAAGCGCAGCCCCTGCTGCGTCAGTGCGCGGCGTTGCAGATTCAGCGCGGCAGCATCCCAAGCTTGGCGCACGGTCAAACCCATATCGTCCACAGCGCGCTGGCTCACGCGCTTGGCTTCGGTGCCTGTGCCGTGGACCAAGGACATCGATAGCGTCCGCGATAGCTGGAGGCTAGCAGGTGAATCACCGAAGCCATCATCACAGAGCTTGATTCCGTTGAGCTCCTCGCTCGGGCAGAGCGAGGGGAGCAGGTGGTCGATGCGGAGGGAGGTGGGCAGCGCGATGGTCATGGTGGATTTACTCCGAAAGGTAGGCAAGTGCAGATTCCTTGCCCTTATTGGACTGGGCTTTATGCCCACAGGTTCCCACTAGTTCGTAGAAAACCCACCACGCGCTAGAGCCTTGATGTTCTAGCGCCTCCGTGCTCAAGAGCTACGCAGGTTAGAACGGCGGAGCCTCATCAAGCTGCAGCTCCTCTAACAGCTTGTCCGTCTGCCAGATCGCGATGTCCTGGCCTTTGCCTTGCAGCTCCTCAGCGCGTTTTTCTTTAGAGGTCTTGGTAGCCCACTGGCCCACAACCAGGATGGTGGTCTTCTTCGTGACATTCTTGCCCACCTGGCCGCCGCGTTCAGCAATCTTGGACCACAAAAGGCCCTTGTCGAAAGGCTCGAAGTCACCGGTGAGAGTGACATTCTGAGCAAATAGCGCGCCTTCCGGATCCGCATCAGGATTGGGATCCGGGATGGTGTCCGGAGTGGATACGGATTGCCACGGGGCTGCACCACGGCGCTCCTTAGCGGCGGAGCCCTTCTTCTTCGAGCCCGAGGCTGTACCCGCCATGCGCGTCTTGTCGCGGAAATCCGTACCAGCGCCCAAGTCGGCAGCGGAGAGGGGAGCGGTGTTGGCGCGCAGGACCGGGATGACGGAGTCCTCGCTCAACGTGCCCAGCGCAAAATCACGGGTGGTGAACAAGTCTTCAATGCTTCCGGAGTGACCAAAGCGCTGCGCTAGGGCACTGACAATCTCGCCCGCCGCGCGGGCGTCGGCTGTGGCCTCGTGATGGCGGAAATCCTCGGCACCGAGGTAGGAGGCAACGGTGGGAAGTTTATGGTTGGCCACGTCGATGACGCCTGCACGGGAGGCGTCGCGGGCCAGTGCCAGGGAACACGCTAAGCGAAGTTCTGGCACCGGCGCGTCGGCCTTCTTGAGGCCACTGCGCAGGGCCGTGGAATCGAATTGCGCGTTGTGGGCTACTAGCGTGTCTGTGCCGAGGAACTCGAAGAGCTCGGCGGCGGCATCAGCGAAAGGTAAAGTATCAGCGACGTCCTCCGCTGTGATGCCATGGATGCTGATGTTGACCTCGTCGAAGTGCTCGAGCCCCGGTGGGGGAGTGCACAGCCACGTGCGGGACTCGGTCTCTTCGCCATCGCGGAAGCGGACCGCACCGATCTGGCAGACCGAGCCCCAGTTATCGTTGGCGGTTTCCACATCGACGGCGGTGAAGTTGAGCCCCTGCACACCACTGCTGGCAGCCGGTGCTTCGCCGCGCAGCGCTGCCTCAACCGCGCGGGCAAATGCGGCCGCGTCTTGGCCGGGGGCGAAGCGGATGATCGTGTCCCCAACGGTCCCTGCAGAATCGCTCGTGCTGCGCACTATGACCTGCCCAAACCCTGTCTCCGTTGGTTTCGTGCACTCCACGCCCGTGGCATCAGCTAAGGAGAGAGCCTCGCGGGCTGGGGCGCCAAGGGAAGCGGCTAGCTGGGAGCGTTGGACGGTGAGTGCATCGGTGGTGACATCAATGACAGCACCGTGGGCGGTATAGGACACGGTTTCCTTTCAAGGACGGGGTTAATGGTGGACAGCAGACGGTGGAGTGCAGTCTAGCTATCGGCTTTCTTCTGCCGTGGCAGCGGATTGCGCAGAGTCATCGCTGTCGTCGAAAACTGGGGGCTCAGTCTGGCGCAGGATCAGCGTTGTGCGCGGCTGTACCACGATGGAACCTTCGGCTGCGATGAGCTTCTCCTCGTCCGGATAGCCACCGGAATCAGAGGTGTCGACGATGAGCCTCCAACTAGCACCCAGGTCCTTCTTGGGCAGCGTGAACTCGATGTCTTCGTGGTGAGCGTTGAAAATCATGATGAAGGAATCATCCGTAATGCGTTCACCGCGGGCAGTGGTTTCCGTAATCGCGTTACCGTTGAGATAGACCATGAGGGCCTTGCCGAACTCAAAATCCCAGTCCTGCGGGGTCATGAGTTTGCCGGAGGGCACGAGCCAGGCAATATCGCGATCTTTCACCTCAGAGCCAAAGGGGCCACCAGCCAAGAAACGCTGGCGGCGGAACACCGGGTGGTTCTTGCGGATGTTGATCAGGCGCTTGGTAAAGCCGTGCATGGCGACGTTCTTTTCCTGCTCCAACATCGACCAATCGATCCAGGAAATCTCGTTGTCCTGGCAATACACGTTGTTATTGCCGTCTTGGGTGCGGCCCAGCTCATCACCATGGCACAGCATCGGGGTGCCCTGGGATAGCAGGAGGGTAGTGAGGAAATTACGGACCTGGCGGCGTCGGAGCTTTTTAATCTCTTCGTCGTCAGTCGGCCCTTCCACGCCATGGTTCCACGAGCGGTTGTGGGACTCACCGTCGCGATTGTCTTCACCGTTCTCGGAATTGTGCTTTTCGTTATAGGACACCAAATCACGAAGCGTAAAGCCATCGTGCGCGGTGATGAAGTTGATAGACGCGGTGGGGCGGCGGCCGTTGTTGGCATAGAGATCGGAGGAACCAGTCAGGCGTGAGGCAAACTCACCCATTGTCGCCGGCTCCCCGCGCCAGAAATCACGGACGGTATCGCGGTACTTGCCGTTCCATTCGCTCCAGATGGGCGGGAAGTTGCCAACTTGGTAGCCGTTATGGCCCACGTCCCAGGGCTCGGCGATGAGCTTGACCTTGGAGACCACCGGGTCCTGCTGGACCAAATCGAAGAAAGTGGCGAGCTTATCCACATCATCGAGTTCGCGCGCCAGAGTGGACGCGAGGTCGAACCGGAAGCCATCCACGCGCATCTCCGTCACCCAGTAACGCAGCGAATCCATAATCAGCTGGAGGGAGTGCGGGTGACGGACATTCAGGGAGTTACCGGTACCGGTGTAGTCCATGTAGTGCTCGGGGTTGTCATCAACCAAGCGGTAGTAGGCGTGGTTATCAATGCCGCGGAAGGCGATGGTGGGGCCCATGTGGTTGCCTTCGGCGGTGTGGTTGTAGACCACATCGAGGATGATCTCGATTCCGGCCTCATGGAAGGCACGAACCATGGCCTTGAACTCAGCGACCACCTCGCCAGGCTTCTTGGCGTAGGCATAGTCAGCATGCGGGGCGAAGAACCCGAAGGTGTTATAACCCCAGTAGTTGCGCAGGCCCAGCTGGCGCAGGCGATCATCCTGTAAGAACTGGTGAACCGGCAGCAGCTCGACGGCCGTCACTCCCAAGTCCTTGAAGTAGTTAATGATCGCTGGGTGTGCCATACCGGCGTAGGTACCGCGCAGCTCCTCCGGCACATCCGGGTGCGTCATAGTCATGCCCTTGACGTGGGCTTCGTAGATAATTGTTTCGTTATCCGGGGTGTGCGGGCGGTTGTCGCCGTGCCACTCGAAGAACGGGTTGATGACCACGGAGAGCATGGTGTGGCCCAAGGAGTCATCCTGGTTGCGGCCGCTGCCGGGTTCCTCTGCGAAGATATCGTAGGAGTACAGCGAGGGATCCCCGTCAAAGTCGCCGTCGAAGGCGCGAGCATAAGGATCGACAAGAAGTTTTGAGGGATCGCAGCGCAGACCATTTTCTGGCTCATAAGGGCCGTGGATGCGGTATCCATAGCGCTGCCCGGGGCTGACGTTCGGGAGGTAGGCGTGCCAGACGTGTGCGGTGATCTCAGTTAATTCGATGCGTTCTTCGTTACCGTCCTGGTCAATGAGGCAGAGCTCAACCTTCTCGGCGATTTCGGAAAAGATAGCAAAATTAGTACCGGCTCCATCATAGGTGGAGCCGAGCGGGGAGGGGGAACCAGGCCACACCTGGCGAGATGGCGTTAGGTCAGCACGGGTCTCAGTCATGAGGCTTAGCTTAGTCAATTCTGATGCATGTGATCGCTTCGCAGTGATCTTAAGCCGGCGACCATCAGCTCCGCTGCGCGCACCGAGGTGGCGTCCACCGGCGTGGTCTCGGAAGCTGTAGACGCTGTGCTTGGCGACGTCCCGCCTGGAGTTGCCCCACTGAGCTGTTCGCGGGATTGCTCCATGAAAGTAGCGCCCAGCGTGTAGTGGATCAGAGTGCGGGCGGCGACGGCTCTATCCTCCGGCGAGGCATCGGGTGCCTCCTTCTGCAGTGCCTTGGTGAATAGCTTTTCCACGTCAGCGCTCGCTGAGGACTCAGGGAAGGATGCTCCGGCGATGGCCACTTCAGCTCCATCGCGCCAGCGTTGCAGCTCATTGTGCAGCGAGCTGACCAGCTCCGCCGTGCTTTCCCCGGTGACGGGAGCGAGTATTTCTGCGGTCATGGCGGCGATCAGTGATTGTTTGTTGGCCACGTGCCAGTACAGCGCGCCGGGTGCGACTCCGAGGTTGGTGGCGACTCGGCGCATAGTGACATCAGCAAGGCCGTATTGGGTCAAAAGCTCAAGGGCGGTGGAAACGATAGCGTCGCGAGAAAGGTGCACACGACCAACTCTACGCGGCAAGAGAATACCCTCGTGAGGCTCACAGGAAGCTTCAAGGTGTAGAATATGAATTCTTCAAACAGCGCTTGTTAAGGTTATGTGAGTTGCCCAAGAGCAAACACTGCGTCCCGCGTGGTTTAACCTATCGCTCTCTATGTACATTTAGGAGTTTTCCCTTGTCTTTTCTGACACCTGCCAAGAAGTCCCTCATTGCTGTTGCACTCGTTGCGCCGCTTTCCTTGGCTGCTTGTGGTTCCGATGATGAGAATGCAGGTGACACTGCGTCCTCTGCGGCAAAGACCACCACGACTACGAAGTCTAAGGAAAAGACGTCTGAGAAGAAGACGGAAGAGAAGACTTCTGAGGAGAAGAAGGAGGGGGAGGACAAGAAGGACGGCGAAGAGAATAAGGACGAAGCTGCCAAGCCGGAGGGGGAGAACCCCGAGGCTGCTAACCAGACTCTGGCCAACCCCTTCGAAGAAGGCGCTGATCCTTTCCAGAACATGCCCAAGGTCGAACCGGTTCAGGGTGAAGCTGCCAGCCAGGAGGATATCGACGGTATTAACACCCTAGTACGCGGTATGTATGAGCAGCAGACCATGCGTTCCTTTGTGAAGTACCTCCCGGAGCACACCTGCGCGGCTATCCGCAACGATCCGAACTCCGGCCTCGATCAGGTTGATTACAACCAGGTTCCGGATGTTCCGATGAACCAGCTCAAGGACATGATGGCGGCAGCGGGCCAGGATACCTCCCAGATGGATGGCTTTGACTGGTCCAAGACCGGTGTTGAGTCCATCAACGATGTTGTGGTTAACGGTGACGATGCTTCCGCGACTGTGAACGTTAACACCAGCCAGGGCATGGATAGCTCCACCATGCGCTTCAAGCGTGAGAACGGTAACTGGACCTTCTGCGGCTAGAGAGTATCGTGCCTGGACTGCGTGCTCCTAGCCTTCGCATACCCCGCGCCATTGGATTCGGCGCGGGGTTGCTCGCGTTAGCACTCCTTGGATTCTCTGCAGCCGGCGCCGCGTGGGGACTGTGGCGTCCAGCTCTCAAGGGGCACCGGGTTGATGATGGCGGCTACGCCTTGAGCAACGTTGCCGACGTGCAATTTGATTCCTATATCACCTTCGTACTGATCACCGGAGTTCTTAGCGCGGCCCTGGGGGCTACTGCCTACGTGCGAGGTGAGCGCTACCGTGGCGTCGGCGTACTGCTGTGGGTGGCTCTGGCTGCTCTGGCTGGCGCGGCATCGTTTTATGTCTTCGGTGGAGCCACCGCCACTTATATTCCCGAGAATCCCGGAGAGTATGTAGAGTTTGTGCCGAAATTCTCGCCGGGTAGTGCCTGGCTGGTAGGGCCGTTTATGGCCATGTTTGCCTACTGGTCCGCGCTATTCATCGATTCGCCTTGCGATGCTGTGAGCGAGAGGGTTTCGGAAGAAAATGAGGTGCCGGTCGACGGCGCGCTAGGGCCACGCGACGGGGGAGGAGCCCACCGCATCGCGTGAGATGTCATCGATGCCGTGGAGAACGTGCTTGATGCCGCGGCCGAGGGCGGTGATCAATTGGGCGTCGGAAAGCCCGGCGCCCGTCATAACCGCGTAATCGATGCGTACCTGCAACCCATCAATGTTTGAGTGGCAGAAGGCGGAGGCTGAGTGATTGGTCCGGTTCCAGTCATTGCAAATGAGGAAGATTTTGGAGAACTCGCTGCCCGGCAGGTTGGGATCCCAATGGCCTTTGATGATGAGGCTGGGGCCGGAATCGATGGCGAAAGCAAAGAGGACATCATTGATCCAGGCATAGATGGCCTCGTCAGCATCCGCCTGGAAGCGTGTAATTCCGAGGGCTGGCAAGAGTTCCCCAAGCCGAGCGGTGTCGACGTCGGCGACGGGGCCGTCGAGTTCTGTTTCTTCTTCCGGAGCCGTTGGGCGGGGAAGCGTGAGAACGGGGAAGTGATCGGCCAATTCTTCGAGGCAGGCCGCAGCGTTGTGGAGTGCTGGCAGAACCGAAGCGGAAAGCTGGGACGTTGTAGGTTTCTGGTGAACCACGAGGAAGGAATGCCCCCACACCTTTACCTCGGTAGGTGCCGAATAGTTGAGGATGAGGTGTGGCGAGAGGCAGTCATGGTTCCAGTCATTGACGAATTCACTGAGAGCAGGAATGTCGCCGAAACCTAGAACGCCGTGATGGGTGGTGTAGAAACGCAGGATTGGTTCGCCCTCGGTGTCCATGAAAGCGCGGGTTTCCCCAAGCGGTGGGTGAGGGAAGAGGAGCTCGTGTGCGGTGACCCGAATGCAATCGAAGCTTTCGCGGTTTGCGAGGTTTTCGACACGGGCAAGCAGGTCGGAAGGAGGCTGGCTGTCCAGGCCATCGGCGCCGTTGCTCATCTCGCCGCCTCCCTTCACCGATTCGGGCTCCCGGAATGTGTTACTAGTGGCACATTCTATAACCCCTACCTGCCAGCTCGCTGGCTTTTCGGTCCAGGTATAGTAATGGGAAGGTATAGAAACCGCTGCATATTATAAAAGGGGTCTGAGCATGCTACGAACCATCGACCTGCGTGGAGAGGAACTCACCACCTCCCGGCTGCGCCGAGTCCTGCCGCGAGGGGGAACGGACGTGTCCTCAGTGATGGGCACCGTCATCCCCATGGTGGAGAAAGTCCGCGAGGGTGGTGCGGCGGCGGCCCTCGATTTCGGCGAAAAATTCGACGGAGTCCGCCCCGCCGCAGTGCGAGTACCTAAGGAGGAGATGAAGAAGGCTGCCGAGGACCTGGACCCGAGTGTGCGAGCAGCCATCGAAGAATCTATCGCGCGCGTGCGCGCCGTTCACGCTGATCAGAAGCCGGCTTCGCACACGACGACACTGGCACCAGGCGCGACGGTCACCGAGGTCTTCCAGCCCATCGAGCGAGTAGGGCTCTACGTCCCGGGCGGCAAGGCGGTGTATCCGTCTTCCGTCATTATGAATGCCGTCCCCGCCCAAGAAGCGGGCGCTGCGGCGATGGTCGTGGCTTCTCCGCCGCAGAAGGAATTCGGTGGGCTGCCACACCCGACAGTGCTGGCCACGTGCCACATGCTGGGCGTGGATGATGTCTGGGCCGTCGGCGGCGGGCAAGCCATCGCGCTTCTGGCCTACGGCGATGATGAACCCGCCACGGGTGAAGAAGCTCTGGAGCCTGTCGATATCATCACCGGCCCCGGCAACGTCTTTGTTGCTGCCGCTAAGCGCGCGGTGCAGGGAGTGGTGGGAATTGATGCAGAAGCTGGTCCTACCGAGATCGCCATCCTGGCCGATGAGACCGCTAACCCCGTCTACGTGGCCTATGACCTCATTTCCCAGGCGGAGCACGATCCCATGGCTGCCTCCGTGCTCATCACCGATTCTGAGGACTTTGCCGCTGCGGTGAATGCGGAGGTAGCTCAGCGCTATACCGCCACAGCCAACGCCGAGCGCGCAGCTGAGGCATTGCGCGGAGAACAGTCCGGCATCGTCCTGGTCGACGACCTCGAGACAGGTATCGCTGTCGCGGACGCCTATGCCGCTGAGCACTTGGAGGTACACACAAAGAATGCCCGGGCAGTTGCGGAGCGTATCCGCCACGCCGGCGCGATCTTCGTTGGTGAATACTCGCCCGTACCCCTCGGTGATTATTCCGCCGGTTCCAACCACGTTTTGCCTACCTCGGGAACCGCGCGGTTTAGCGCCGGGCTGTCGACGCACACCTTCCTACGGCCGGTCAACCTCATCGAGTACGACCGCGCGGCACTCGGCGAGGTAGCTCAGAATGTCATTGCCTTCGCCACTGCAGAAGACTTGCCCGCCCATGGTGAAGCAATTGCGGCACGATTCGCTGATGACACCGATACCCAGAAAGAAGAGGCTTAAGCAATGGCTGAGTTGAAGGATCTTCCCCTTCGCGAAGAATTGCGCGGCTCCAGCGCCTATGGAGCCCCGCAGCTGACGGTGACCAACCAGCTCAACACCAACGAGAACCCCTATCCGCCCTCGGAGGCGCTGGTGAAGGACATGGTGGCGGCCGTCGAGAAGCACGCGCGTCAGCTCAACCGTTACCCAGAGCGCGATGCCGTGGAGCTGCGCACGGCACTGGCGGAGTACGTCAGTGAGCAGACCGGGGTGGCTGTCAGCGTGGAGAACGTCTGGGCAGCTAACGGCTCCAATGAGGTTCTGCAGCAGCTGCTGCAGGCCTTTGGCGGGCCGGGGCGTAGTGCGCTGGGATTTACACCGAGCTATTCGATGCACCCCATTCTATGCGCGGGCACCCAAACCGAATTCATCTCCTGCCCACGCGATGCGGATTTCCGTATTGATGAGGAGGAGGCGTTGGAGGCCGTCGCCAAGCACCGCCCCGACGTCGTTTTCATCACAACACCGAACAATCCCACCGGTGATGTCACCCCGATTGATGTGGTGGAGAAGATCGTGCAGGCCGCGCCGGGCATCGTCATCGTGGACGAGGCCTATATGGAATTCTCGCCTTCGCCTTCTGCGACCACGCTGCTGGAGAAATATCCGACCAAGCTCGTGGTCTCGCGCACGATGTCCAAGGCCTTCGACTTCGCCGGCGGACGTTTGGGCTACTTCGTGGCAGATCCGGCGTTCGTGGAAGCCGTCATGCTCGTTCGTTTGCCCTATCACCTGTCGGTTCTCTCCCAGATCGCGGCCACCGTTGCCCTTGCGCATAAGGAAGAGACCTTGGGAACTGTGGCCAAACTATCGGCGGAGCGGGACCGGGTTGTCGCACGGCTTAAGGAGCTCGGATACTACGTCGTACCCAGCGAATCCAACTTCGTCTCCTTCGGACGCTTTGCCGATCAGCACGCGGTGTGGCAAGGATTCCTGGACCGCGATGTCCTGATTCGTGATAACGGTGTACCGGGTCTCTTGCGCGCCACGATTGGTCTGCCTGAAGAGAATGATGCCTTCCTTTCGGCCGCGGCGGACTTGGCAGATACAGTAGAGATGACTAACTAAAAACGATGATGAAATGAGCCCACATTGTGGGCTCATGACTTGAAGAAGGAGCGTGGGGCAATGAGTGCTGGCGACGCTGTACGTCACAACCATGGCGACCGCATTGGCCGCGCAGAGCGCGTCACCGGGGAGACAAAGATCTCTGTAGAAATAAACCTCGATGGCACCGGCCAGTCGGATATTTCGACGGGGCTGCCGTTCTTTGACCACATGCTTAACGCTGTGTGCACCCACGGCTCCTTCGATCTTCGCGTTCACGCTGAGGGCGATATTGACATCGATGCTCACCACACGGTCGAAGACACCGCTATCGTGCTGGGCCGTGCCTTTCTGGAGGCGGTGGGGGATAAGTCCGGGATCCGCCGTTTCGGCTCCCAGCTCCTCCCCATGGATGAAACGCTGGTGGAGGCCGTCGTCGATATCTCAGGGCGTCCCTACTTCGTGATGAATGGCGAGCCGGAGAACATGGAGTGGCAGATTATCGGTGGGCATTACGCCACGGTTATCAACCGACACTTCTTTGAAACCTTTGCCACGCACTCGGCGACGACCTTGCACGTCAACGTGCGTTACGGCCGCGATCCGCATCACATCACGGAGGCCGAGTACAAGGCAGTGGCCCGTGCTCTGCGCCAGGCTACTGAGCGGGATCCGCGCGTGAACGGAGTTCCTTCGACGAAGGGAGCGCTCTAAGACTTATGAATGTAATGGTTCTCGTTCTCTTTCTGGTCGCCGGGTTGCTCGTCGGTGGTGCGTGGGCGGCATACCAGAACGGGTCGGTGCTGATGACTGTGGTCGCGGGTGCGCTCGCGGCGATCTCCGTGACTGCCGCCTTGGTCTGGTTCCTTGACATCTTCTCAGCAGGATTGGCGGCGAAGTGATAGAAAAGACCCCTCAGAGCGTATGGAAGGTTGCTGGCTTTAAGGAAACCATGATCGCGGTGGTTTCCGCTTTTGGTGCTTGGTCGGTCTTGCTGCCTGTGGTGCCGCTGGCCGTGCTGGATGCCGGCGGTTCCGCGACATTGGCTGGTGCCACGACCGGCGTGTTCATGCTGGCCACAGTGCTTACCCAAATGGCAACACCGATGCTGCTGCGCATCTTTGGCTACCGCCCAATTATGGCGGCCGCGGCGTTGTTGCTGGGGCTGCCGGCGTTGGGGCACATGCTGGGCGATGCAGCCCCGATCGCCCTAGGCTTTTCCGCTCTGCGCGGTATAGGCTTCGGTGCGCTCACAGTGGCGGAGAACGCACTCATCGCGGAAATCACGCCACGGCGCCTGCTGGGTAAGGCCACGGGAATTTTCGGCCTATTCATCGGTGCAGCCCAAATGGCCTTCTTGCCTGTGGGCCTCGCGGTGGCTTCAGCCTTTAACTACAACACGGTGTATCTTCTGGCTGCTGGTCTTGGCTTACTAGGATTCTTCACGTGCATTCTGGTGCCGCAAATCAAAGCCGCTCCAGTGGGGTCGCCGGACCCCTCAGACACCACCCCGCGCGCCCCGATGTGGAAGCTCGTGCTCGTCCCAGCACTGGCGCTGATGAGTTTTTCCGTGAGCTATGGCGTGGCATCTAACTTCATTTCTCCGGCGGTGCGTGAGTTGGATCCTGAGCGCGGCGCTGTCTTGGGCGGCCTCATGCTATCGGTGATTGGTGGTTCGGCCATGATCGCGCGCTATGTGGCCGGTGTGGTGGCGGACCGAGTAGGCCAGCCAGGCACGCTGATGATTCCCGCTCAGGCTTTTTCAGTCTTAGGCGTGGGGCTTATCGCCGCCGTGCTGTGGCAAGAATGGTCAGTATGGCTGCTCGTGTTCGGCACGGTCATCTACGGTGCGGGTTTCGGCATCGTGCAAAATGAGGCGCTGTTGTCGATGTTCGACCGTCTCCCGCGCGAGCGCCTCTCGGAGGGCTCTGCGGTGTGGAATATTTTCTACGACGGCGGCACGGGCCTTGGCTCGACGGTGCTCGGCGCCGTCGTGGCTATGTCTGGTTATTATGGCGCGTTCGCCGCTGGCGCCGCCATCATCGCGGTGGGCCTGCTCATGTCTGCGGCTGACCTCGCCTTGGGCAAGACCCGCGTGAGCGAGCTGAACGACATCCAAACCCGCCTGCGCATGATTAGAAGGCCGAGGAGACCCGGAAAGGAAGCACGATGAGCTCACACGACGTAGTAGTCCTGGATTATGGCGCTGGCAATGTCCGGTCGGCAGTGCGCGCGCTGGAGAGGGTCGGTGCCACCGTCGCGGTGACCGCGGACCCGAAACAGGCGGTAGAGGCCGATGGCCTTTTGGTCCCCGGAGTGGGGGCGTTCGCTGCCTGCATGGAGGGCCTGCGCGCCGCACAGGGGCCGCGAATCATTGGTCAGCGATTGGCTGGTGGTCGCCCCGTTTTGGGGATTTGCGTAGGCATGCAGATTCTTTTTGAGTCAGGCACTGAACACGGCGTGCACACCGAAGGTTGCGGCGAGTGGCCCGGGGAGGTTACCCGTTTGCAGGCTCCCGTCCTCCCGCACATGGGATGGAACACCGTGGAGCTTCCTAGCGGAAGCCGCATGTTTGAAGGCGTGAGCCCGGAGGATCGCTTTTATTTCGTGCATTCCTATGCCGCACGGAGCTGGGAGCTGGAGACCGAGATTACAGAGCCGCCGAAGGTGGCGTGGTCGGAGTATGGCGGTGACCGTTTTGTCGCTGCGGTAGACAATGGTGCATTGTGGGCCACCCAATTTCACCCGGAGAAATCTGGTGACGTTGGTTCGCAGCTGCTGAAGAACTGGATAGGAACGCTTTAAAGAGTCCGCGTGAAAGGTAGACTACCCACCATGAGTTTTACACTGTTGCCCGCGGTTGATGTCGTTGATGGTCAGGCAGTTCGCCTTGATCAAGGAGAGGCCGGAACCGAGAAATCCTATGGCTCGCCGCGTGAGGCTGCCCTGAAGTGGCAGGCTCAGGGTGCGCAGTGGCTGCATGCAGTCGATTTGGACGCGGCTTTTGGCCGCGGATCCAACCATGAACTGCTCGCCGAAATCACCACAAGCGTGGACCTGAACGTGGAGCTGACCGGCGGGATTCGAGATGATGAATCTCTGGCCCGAGCTCTCGCCACCGGTGCGCGCCGCGTCAATATTGGTACCGCGGCTTTGGAGAACCCTGACTGGATTGCCAAGGCTCTGGCAGAACACGGTGACCGCATCGCAGTGGACTTGGCGGTCCGCCTGGTGGATGGCGAGTGGCGGACGCGAGGTAACGGCTGGGTATCTGACGGCGGCGACCTCTGGGAGGTCCTCGAACGCCTCGATGCGGCTGGTTGTACTCGCTTCGTAGTAACGGACGTGTCCAAGGACGGTACGCTGCAGGGCCCCAACATTGAGTTGTTGCGTGAGGTCGCGGCCGCTACAGAAGCCAAGGTCACTGCTTCCGGAGGAATTTCCACCCTGGATGATCTGCGTGAATTGGCCCTCTACGAAAATGAGGGAATTGATTCCGCCATCATCGGTAAGGCTCTCTATGAGGAGCGCTTCACGCTGGAGGAAGCTCTCGCTGCCGTTGCAGAGGTTACCCCGCTGCCGGGAGAGGAATACATCGACCCGATCGAGGAGAGGTAGGCCGATGGCCCCGATGACAGGAACTTCGGAGTCGGACCCACGCGAGCTTGTTGCCTTTGCGGAGGCAGCGGTGGATCACGTTGATGATCTCTTCCGCAGGGGCCTCGGCGCAGCACCCGCGCGTTTCAAGGGCGAGGGAGACTTTGCCACCGAGGTAGATCTGGTCATTGAGCAGCAGTTGCGTCAAACGCTGAGTCAGCTCACCGGAATCCCGGTGCTCGGCGAGGAATACGGGGGAGACCTCCAAGAGACGATCTGGGTCGTGGACCCAGTGGATGGAACCGCGAACTATTCCGCGGGAAATCCGTGCTGCGGAATTCTTGTCACGCTTTTGCACGAAGCGAAGCCCGTCGTCGCAGTCGCAGATTTTCCTTTGCTAAACCGTCGCGTCGTCGCGGCACAAGGCATGCCACTGCGCACCAGCGGCGGCCCCTCGACCGGTTTCGGGGGCGGCGAGGAGGCTCAGGGCTTCGACGAGGCCCGCGGTCATGTGGGCTGTTCCTCACACCTGCCAACCGATTTGTTCAAGGACCTCCGAGAGACCGGGTTGCGTCCCCGCATGACTGGGTCGGTGGGGCTGGACAATGCCTTCGTGGCCCAAGGCGTGTTTGATGGGGCGGTGAATTTCTCGCCGCACCCATGGGATAACGCGGCGGGTGCGCTCATGATCAAGGCCGCCGGTGGCCGCGTGAGCGATCCAGAAGGAAATGAGTGGACCGCCAACTCGAAGGGCTTTGTGGGAGGAACCCCGCAGGTTCATGCCACAATTCTGGATGCCATCGCCCGAAATCCTCGTGGGGAGCGCTAGGCTCCGACACTAAACCTCAGCGTGCGATTTGGGCGCTGAAGCCGGACGTAGTTTTTAGTATTCGGCAGTTTCCATACGGACTGCCTCTCATCTGACCTTTAGTTTTAGGAGGATGGTCACCATGGCACTTGCCGTGCGCGTGATCCCGTGTCTTGACGTTGATAATGGCCGTGTGGTCAAAGGCGTGAACTTCGAAAACCTGCGTGATGCCGGTGACCCAGTGGAGTTGGCTGCCCGCTATGGCCACATGGGCGCTGATGAGCTGACCTTCCTCGACGTCTCCGCATCAAAGGATGGCCGCGGCACCATGCTCGATGTGGTGCGCCGTACGGCCGATCAAGTCTTCATCCCGTTGACCGTTGGCGGTGGCGTCAGGTCGGTGGACGATGTCCGCGAGCTTCTTCGTGCCGGCGCGGATAAGGTCTCTGTAAACTCCTCTGCCATCGCGCGCCCGGAGTTGCTGCGCGAACTGGCGGATGTCTTTGGTTCCCAGTGCATTGTGCTTTCGGTGGATGCTCGCCGCGCGAAAGATTTTCCCAGCGGCTTTGAGGTCACCACACATGGTGGAACGCGCTCGGCAGGCCTCGACGCCGTGGAGTGGGCCAAGCGCGGTGAGGAACTAGGGGTTGGTGAGATTCTGCTGAACTCCATGGATGGAGACGGCACCAAGGCGGGCTTCGACATCGAATTGATCGAGGCGGTGCGTGCGGCGGTGTCCGTGCCGATCATCGCCTCCGGCGGAGCGGGTAGGGCCGAGCATTTCCCACCGGCTGTTGATGCCGGGGCAGATGCCGTGCTCGCGGCCAGCATCTTCCACTTCCGCGAGGTAGAGATCTCTGAGGTTAAAGAGGCACTTGCGGCAGCAGGGAAGGAGGTCCGCCAGTGAAGGTACACAATGAAAGCAGCGGGCACAGAAGCACCGATTCGGAGGCCGTAGGGGACTATGAGCTGAGTGAAGAGATTGCTCAGCAGCTTAAGCGCAACGAAGCGGGTTTGGTTCCGGCCATTGTGCAATCGGAGCGCGGAGAAGTGCTCATGCTGGCATGGATGGATGATCATGCCTTGGCCTATACGTTGGCGACGCGTCGTGGAACCTACTATTCACGCTCGCGCCGTGAGTATTGGATTAAGGGTCTGACGTCCGGCAATACCCAAGAGGTGGTGGGTGCGCGCTTAGATTGCGATGGAGACACCGTCTTACTGACCGTTCGTCAGCACGGCGGCGCGTGCCATACCGGGGACCGGACGTGCTTCGATGCACGCGATCTCTTCGGAGAGGAGAACAATGGCTAAGCGCACTGAAGCAAAGCGCACTGAAGCAAAGCACAGTGGAGCTAAACGCATCGGACCCGTGCTGATGTTCGTCGGCGCCATCCTGTTGTGGCTGTCTTCCCGCATGACGTGGGTGACGGCGGCGGTCGAAGACGATAAGGCCGGTTCGAGTGTTGCGGAATTATCTGGTTCCTTGTGGTCCCTCGAGCTCATTGCACTCAGCGTCGTGGTTCTCGCTGGCGGTGTGGCAGCCTTTGCGCTGCGGCGCACGGGCCGTCGAATTGTCTCTGTCCTCACCGCACTCGCCGCGGCGGCTGCCGGATGGCGCCCGGTTGCGCTGTTGACTGCCGGCCCCGAGGCGGAGCGTGCTCAAGAGCTACTGCAGGGAGGAACGAACGATACCTCCGTGGATTCCGCAACCATTTCGGATTGGGCCACTGTCCTCACCGCTGATGCGTCGACCGCTGGCCCCGTGCTTGCTATCGCCGGTGCGGCGCTTGCCCTCTTCGGTGCGGTTATGGTGGCGAGCAATCCGGGGGCGGATAAGCCCCGCTCCGCCAAATATGAAACCCCGGCGGTACGCCAGGAACGCCTCCAGGAAGACCTCGAAACCACCCAGGACTCCGGCCGTGTGATGTGGGATGCCCTCGATGCCGATATTGACCCCACCGATCCCCGGTCGACCTAGGCATGGCAGCGGCGTGAGCCGTGGCTGCATGTCCCGCTTCATGTAGTGGTCCTAGCACGGAATCGGGTGCCCCGGATTTCTTGTTAGAGGCAAGGGCGCGCTAGCCTAAGTGTGATCTCAAACGCCCCTGTTTCTTTCTTTGAGTTTCCTTCGGGGAAGGGAGGTGCTCCATGCCTACCCCGATTGCCGTCGATCACCTTGTGGCCGGCGTACTAGCTGATGTAGCCGCACGGGAGGCGCGCGTCCCCTTCAAGGAAGTTAAAGCGCGGTCTCGAGACATGGACGCACCGCGCGATACCGCACAGGCCCTATTGCGTTCGGGATGTTCTATCATCACCGAAATCAAGCGCGCCGTGCCTTATGGTGGAGAGATCGTCCACCTAGACGGACCGCACTCCGTCGCGGCCCTGGCACGAAAGCTGGAGGAAGCAGGCGTGCACGTCATGGCCTGCCAGACAGACAGGCGCCGCTTTCATGGCTCCCTGGAGGACATGCGTGTTGCCCGCGCTGCAATCGACATTCCTATGCTGTGCCGCGACACCATTGTTGATCCTTATCAGATTCATGAAGCGCGCTGTTATGGGGCGGATGCGATTCCTTTGCAGGTGGAGTTGCTTGATCAGGCTCGCCTCGAGTCGCTCCTCGACCGCGTGGAGTCCCTTGGAATGACAGCCATCCTGGAAGTGCGCACGTGCGCTGAGGTGGATCGCGTTATCAAAGCAGGGGGTACTGTCGTGGCCATCAATGCGTGGTCTTTGGCCTCCGATGCACTTAATCGGGAGGCCTTTTCTACTATTTCACCGGGTCTTCCTGAGAGCATCACACGTATTGCGGTGGGCGGCGTTAATAGTCCGCGTAACGTGTTGTCCTATGCCTCGCAGGGAGCCGATGCCATCCTCGTCGGTGAGTCCATTATGGCGGCCCAGGACCCGATGGCTTTGGCCCGCTCCTTAGTGGCCGCCGGCCAGCATCCGGCGTGCCCTTCGCGCAGAAGCTAAGCGCGTTGTAGTGGCCGTCTTTTTCAGGCACACTATTTCCCGTGCAGATTTACTACCTCGCCAACATTCCCTCTCCGCCACAAGGCGTGTGGCATCTCGGACCAGTCCCTATTCGTGCGTATGCCATGTGCATTATCGCCGGCATCCTCGTTGCGCTGTGGATGACTCTGCGCCGCTATACCGCCCGGGGTGGAAACCCGGATGTGGTCTGGGATGCTGCCTTGGTAGTGATCCCAGCCGGCATCATTGGCGGCCGCCTCTATCACGTGATTACGGATAATGATAAGTACTTCTGCTCCACGTGTGATCCTCTCGACGCGCTGAAAATCACCAACGGTGGACTAGGTATTTGGGGAGCGGTGGCCTTGGGCGCGGTCGCGGTGTGGCTCATGTTCAAAGTCAAGGGCATCCCTGTGGGGCCGTTTGCGGATGCCGTCGCGCCTGGACTCATATTGGCGCAGGCTATTGGCCGCCTAGGAAATTGGTTTAACCAGGAACTCTATGGTCGTGAGACCACCGTCCCGTGGGCTCTCGACATTTATTATCGTGTGAATGAAAGCGGTGAATACGCGCCGATCAGTGGGCGCTCGACCGGGGAAGTAATCGCCTCGGTGCATCCGACATTCCTCTATGAGCTGCTGTGGAACGTGGCGGTGTGCGTGTTCCTGCTGTGGGCCCACAAGGCATTCAAGCTCGGCCATGGTCGTGTGTTTGCGCTGTACGTCGCCGGATACACAGCGGGGCGCTTCGTTGTAGAAAACATGCGTGCTGACGATGCCACGCTGATCTTTGGTCTGCGTGTCAACGTCATCGTGTCAGTGGTCTGCTTTGTCGTAGCGCTCATCGTGTACTTCCGGCTGCCGCGCGGCCAGGAAACACCAGAAGAGGTGGACCCGGCCCGTGCCGCCGACGTCGGTGACAGTGCAGGAGTCGCTGACTCACAAAGGTGACAGTCGCAGCGCCTAGCGACAGATTCACGCGCTGAGACTTCGGGAAGTAGCCGGGATCACACAATGTTTTAAGACGCCTTGACCGAGAGTCTCGAGTTTCGGGAGCATGGACACAAAATGCCCAGATGTGCCCGGTTATTCCCGGTTGTTGCCGAATCGGAAGGGGCTGCAACAGCCACCGGGGAAGCCTGATTCGAGGGTCAAAACATGGTGTGAGCTTCATTCGTGGTGGCCGAGACCAGCAAAGCGGGGTAGTTTGGAAACCGTTAGAAACTCCCGATGTGAATAAGGCACTCCATGTTGGATAGAAGAACCAAAATTGTTTGTACGTTGGGTCCTGCTGTAGCAAGCAAGGAAGGAATCCTTGGCCTCGTTGAAGCAGGCATGAACGTGGCGCGTCTAAACATGTCCCACGGCGAGCATGCGGACCACGAGGCGAACTACCGCTGGGTCCGTGAGGCTACCGATGAGACCGGCCAGGCAGTCGGCGTCCTGGCGGACCTCCAGGGACCGAAGATTCGTCTGGGTCGCTTCGTCAACGGTGAAGAGATGTGGAAGGATGGCGAAATCGTCCGCATCACCGTTGATGACGTAGAAGGTACGCACGACCGCGTGTCCACCACTTACAAGAACCTGGCGCAGGACGCGAAGCCGGGTGACCGCCTGCTGATCGACGACGGTAAGGTCGCCGTCGTCTGCAAGGAAGTCGACGGCAATGACGTTGTTTGTGAGGTCACCGAGGGCGGACCGGTCTCCAATAACAAGGGCGTGTCCCTCCCAGGCATGGACATTTCTGTGCCGGCGCTGTCGGAGAAGGACATTGCTGACCTTCGCTTCGCATTGAAGCTCGGCGTGGACATGATCGCTCTGTCCTTTGTTCGTTCCCCAGCCGATGTGGACAAGGTCCACGAAATCATGGATGAGGAAGGCCGCCGCGTTCCGGTTATTGCGAAGCTCGAGAAGCCGGAGGCGGTCGATGCCCTTGAATCCATCGTCTTGGCTTTCGATGCCATCATGATTGCGCGCGGTGACCTTGGCGTCGAGGTCCCGCTGGAGCAGGTTCCGCTGTTCCAGAAGCGCGCTATCCAGATCGCGCGTGAGAATGCCAAGCCGGTGATCGTGGCAACGCAGATGCTCGATTCCATGATCTCCAACCTGCGCCCGACTCGCGCGGAGGCCTCCGACGTGGCTAACGCAGTGCTCGATGGTGCTGATGCCGTCATGCTCTCCGGTGAGACCTCCGTCGGCATCGACCCGCACAATGTTGTGCGCACGATGTCCCGCATCGTGACGAATGCTGAGCAGGGCGGCCAGGTTCCTCCGCTGTCGCACGTTCCGCGCACCAAGCGCGGTGTTGTGTCTTACTCCGCACGCGATATTGCTGAGCGCCTGAATGCGAAGGCCATCGTCGCCTTCACCACCTCCGGTGATACCGCGAAGCGCGTGGCTCGTTTGCACTCCGCGCTGCCGCTCCTTGCCTTCACCCCGTACCCGGCGGTGCGCTCGCAGCTGGCGTTGACCTGGGGTGCAGAGACCTTCTTGAGTGATTCGGTCGAGTCCACCGATGACATGATGGCCGCCATTGATGAGGCTCTGCTGGGAATGGATAAGTACAAGGAAGGCGACATGATCGTCGTCATCGCCGGTACCCCTCCTGGAATCTCTGGTAACACCAATATGATTCAGGTCCACGAGCTGGGCCAGACTCTGCGCGATAAGTAAAACCGTCGCAGACAAACAACGCCGCCTCACCCACGCTTGCTTCCTTACCCACTAAGTGGGAAGGGGGAACGGTGGTGGGGCGGCGCTTTGTCTTTCCGGAAAGCCCCGTCTAGGGGTTAATAGGCACTAGTGCGTCTTTTAACCCCTGTCTGTCTAGACGTGGGAAATGGGGGTCGGGGTCAGCTTCCACACTTCGTTGGCATAGTCAGCGATAGTGCGGTCAGAGGAGAAGCGCCCGGAGTAGCAGATGTTGAGCCAGGCCTTCTTGGCCCATGCCAGCTCGTCCGCTTCATAGTCAGCAGCCATGCGGTCACGGGTCTCGCGGTAGTCGGCGAAGTCCCCGAGGACGTAGTAGGTATCCTGAGCGTGTTCGCCGAAGCCATCGAGCAGCGAGGAGCGCAGATCACTAAACATGCCTGCATTCTCCGAACCCAGCGTGCCATCGGTGAAGGCATCGAGGACACGCGCCAGGCCCGGAACCGTGTTATAGAGCTCGCCCGGGTTGTACTCGGCGCGCAGCTGCGGGATTTCTTCGTTGCGGGCGCCGAAGATGTAGGCGTTGTCTTCGCCCACTGCCTCGACGATCTCTACGTTGGCGCCGTCCATTGTGCCCAAGGTCAGGGCACCGTTCATCATGAACTTCATGTTGGAGGTACCGGAGGCTTCCTTGCCGGCGACGGAAATCTGCTCGGAGACATCAGCGGCTGGGATGATGTGCTCGGCGGGGGAGACGTTGTAATTCTCAACAAAGACTACGTTGAGCACGTCCTTGGTAGCCGGGTCGTTGTTGACCAGGTCACCGATGGTGTTGATGAGCTTGATGATGGCTTTCGCGCGGACATAGCCCGGCGCTGCCTTCGCGCCAAAGATGAAGGTGCGCTTCGGAACGGTTTCGCCGTCGACCTTGATGCGGAAGTACAGGTCCAAGATGTAAAGCGCATTCATCAGCTGGCGCTTGTACTCGTGCAGGCGCTTGATCTGGACATCGAAAACGGAATCCGGGTCCACGGTAGCGCCCTGGTGTGCGTCAATCCATGCGGCGAAATCCTGCTTGTTGGCGCGCTTGATGTTGATGAGTTGGCGCAGCACCTTCTCATCCTCAGCCACAGGAGCCAGCTTCGCCAGCTCGGTCAGATCGGTAACCCAGGCATCAGAACCAGCCTGCTCAGTGAGCAGGTCGGACAGGCGCGGGTTGCACATGCGCAGCCAACGACGAGGGGTCACGCCGTTGGTCTTGTTGTTGAACTTCTCCGGCCACAGCTCGTGCCACTCGGAGAGCGTGTCCGCCTTGATGATTTCGGTGTGCAGGGCGGCGACGCCATTGATGGAGTACGCGGCATAGCAAGCGATCCACGCCATGTGGACATGCCCGTCGGACACCGGAGCCATGTAGTCGATGCGCCCTTGATCCAGGCCGCGCTGGGCCATGTCTTCGCGGAAGCGGCGGTCGATCTCTTCCACCAGCTCCCAAATGCGCCAGAACAGCTTCTGGAAGATGGATACTTCCCAGCTCTCCAAAGCCTCAGCCAGCACGGTGTGGTTGGTGTAGGCAAAAGTCTCGGTGACGACCTTCCAGGCCTCGTCCCAGCCCATCCCGTGTTCGTCGAGAAGCAGGCGGAGCAATTCGGGGATGGCCAGCACCGGGTGGGTGTCGTTGAGCTGGATGCAGTTGTACTCGGCGAAGCCGGTGAGGTCCTCGCCGTGGTGCTCGATGTAGTTATCGATCATCTGCTGCAGCGAGGCCGAGACGAAGAAGTACTGCTGGCGAACGCGCAGCACCTTGCCCTCGTAGGTCGTGTCGTTGGGGTAGAGCACGCGGCAGATGTCCATGACGCGCTCGCGCTCCACGATGGCTTCGGTGAAGCGCTGCGAGTTGAAGGCATCGTAATCGAATTCATCGATAGGCTCGGACTTCCACAGGCGCAGCGTACCTACGTTGTTGGTGCCGTATCCGGTAATCGGCATGTCATAGGGGATAGCGCGTACGTCCATGTCATCGAAGTGGACCAAGCGCTGTTCGGAGGCACGGCGAATGATGAAGTCGTAGCCATTTTCCATCCAGGCATCTGGTTCCTCGCGCTGGAAACCGTTGTCGAAGGACTGACGGAAGAGACCGTAGCGGTAGAGCAGGCCGTAGCCCGTGACCGGGTAGTTCTGGGTGACAGCAGAATCGAGGAAGCAGGCGGCGAGGCGGCCCAGGCCGCCGTTGCCTAGTGCAGCATCGTGCTCGGCTTCGAGAACATCGGAGAGTTCGTGACCGGCGGCCTTGGAGGCGGCGCGGGCTTCGTCGACGAGTCCGACGTTGGTGAGGTTGTTGAGCAGGGCGCGCCCCTGGAGGAACTCAGCAGAGAAATAGTGCTGCTGGCGGGCGGCGGAGTAGGCGGTGCGGGTGGCCTCCCAGTTGTCAGCAATCTGCTCCATTACTGAAGAAGACAAGCCGGACCAGAACTTGCGGTTAGTCGCGGCAGAGGGGGAGACACCAGCAGCGGCGCGGACGTGTCCGGGAACTGCGGTCTGAAAATCGGAGTGCTGGGGTTGACTCATGAGAATCCCTTCACCTTAGGCATAAAAATGCGGAAAAATACCAACACCCAAGCTTAACCAGTTCCGCATTCAGCTGCAGGAGAGAGCACTGCCAGCCAGCGTGCATTAATCATCACACACAGCGAAAGCGTTGTGCCGGGAAGGTTAGCGCCCCAGAAAAGACAGGACGGCTGCAGCCCCGGCGTGGGTGGCCGAGCGCATGGTGGGTTCATAATCCGGCAGGAAAGTGGATTGGTGGTTAACCGGCGGGTTGTCCAGGAGGTGCTCCGGCGTGGAGCCGATGAACCAGAAGTTATAAGGCACGCCCCAGGCTTGTGGGAGATAGCAGAAATCCTCGGAGACGGTGGATGGGGTGGCGCTCACGGAGAGATCAGCAAAGACTGCGTCGAAGGCCGAGCGAATGGTTTCATGAGTGGAAGCGTCATTATCGGTGACTTCGCCATGGGCAAAGTACTCGAAGGTGGGCTCTGCTGGGCATCCCGAGGCTTCGCACTCGGCTCGCACCATACGCTCGAGGGAGGCATAGACGCGCTGCGCCAACTCTGGCTTGTAATAGCGGGTGTTAAGTACGAGTTCGGCGCTGCCCGGAATGATGTTGTTTTTATCGCCCGAATGCAGCTCGCCCACCGAGATGACAAAGAAATCATGGGGAGGGACTTCGCGGCCGACGATGGCCTGCAGGCGGGTGACCACCATGGCGGCCACGTAGGAAGGATCGATGGCCTCGTGCGGCATGGAGGCGTGCGCGGAGCGCCCCGTGATGCGGATGCGGAGGGAGTCACAGCCGGCCAGGATGGGGCCGGCGGTGGACTGCACCTGGCCGGCGGGGCCCGGCATGACGTGTTGACCAAAGCACACATCCGGTGCAGGAACGCGGTCGGTGAGCCCGTCCGCAATCATGTATTTGGCGCCCATGGATGATTCCTCCGCCGGTTGGAACAGTGCTAGGAAGGTGCCGTGCCAGGCGGCGCGGTGGGCGTCGAGAATCGCGCACGCGCCGAGCAATGCCGTGGTGTGTACATCGTGCCCGCAGGCATGCATTGCGCCATTGGTGGCGGCGAAGGGGACGCCGGTTTCCTCGGCCACCGGGAGGGCATCAAAATCAGCCCGCATCAGCGCGGTTGGGCCGTCCCCGTTGCGGAAGATAGCGACGGTGCCATGGCCGCCGATTCCGGTGACGAGCTCGCACTCGTACTTATCTAGTTGTTCCAGAATCCGTCCGGCGGTGCGTTCCTCTTGGTGGGACAGCTCTGGGTGGGCATGCATGTCTTCATAGAAGGCGCGTTGCCAGCTGAGATCGACTGAATCTTCGAGGAGGAGCGAGCTCAGCCGAGAAAGTGTGGGATCTGCCATAGTTACTGTCCTTCAAGTTTGGGTAGGGTTACCTACATGCCATTGATTCACTTTGATGTTCTGGTGCCGGATGCTCAAGCCGAGCGCGTGGCCGAAATCTTTAGCACTGCTACCCACAAGTTGGTGGATAACGGCTCCTTAGCTTCTGCTGAGGTTACCCGTGTGCCCGATCCTGCACTCCCGGAGGGGCTGGAAGAACAGCTGCGCCAGACCTACCGCGATGAGCATGAAGAGCGTGATTTAGAGGACGCCAATGTCTACCGCTATGCCATCGATGTCGATGGCGTGAAGGGCTCCGTCAATCAGCTGACCATGGTCCTCGCACGCTTGTTGACACCCCATTCGGTTCTACCGAAGGACCACGTGTTGCTGGAGGACGAGCTCGCCCACGAGCGACCGGCAATTTTCCCGTGGGCGGTGCAGGTGACCCCGTAGTTCTGCTGAAAGCTATAGCCTCAGAGAGCTTTAGCCTCAGAGAGTTTTAGCTCTGCAGAACGCTGCGGACGAGGCGTTCGGCCGCGTTGCTTAAGCGCTGGGCGACGTCCCCCTCTTCCTCCCCGTCGAGTTCTTCCAGCAGTGTGCCCTGTGGCGCCGATGCGGTTGCGGAGCCGGCGATGATGCCCAGGGTTGGCGGGCTAGTCATGTCCGCCAGCGTGCCCACCACCTTTCCGGTAAGCGATTGTTCGTCGAAGCGCCCCTCGCCGGTAAGGACGAGATCCGCCTCGGCGATACGCGTGGGTAGATTGAGTGCTTGGGCTACATACTGGCCGCCCGGCACGATACGGCAGTGCTCCGAGGTGCCCCAGAGCGTGCGCGAAAGCCAGCTCAGGGCGATGGGAATGCCGCCTGCGGCGCCAAAGAATTCGGCCTGTGGGTCGGTCTCCGTGACTTCGCAGAGCCGTAGCATCGCGCCCGCCAGTAGTGCTACTTGTTCGCCCTCAGCGCCTTTTTGTGGGCCGTACGTCGTTGCGGCTTGGACGGGCACGGCGCGAGTATCGGTGACCAAGGTGTAGTCCAGCATGGCCGCCTTCATGTTGAGCTGCGCGGTGTCGATGTGGTCGAGGTTGACCAAAGGTGCGCCGCCCTTGGGCAGGGCGTATCCGCGGGCATCGTGGGCGGCGGCGCCGAGCGCGGCGAGGATGCCGAGACCGCCGTCGATGCTGGCGCTGCCGCCGAGGCCAAGAACGATGTGCTTGGCGCCGCGCGATTCGGCGTCGGCCACCAGCACGCCCGTTCCATAGGAATCCGCATGGAGTGGATCGAGGGCGTCGGAAACGGCAGGAAGGCCGGTGGCGGCGGCGACGTCGATGAAGGCTGTGTCACCAACGAGCTGGTAGCTGGCCTCGGTCAGGCGGCCAATGGCATCGGTGGTAGGCAGCGTAATCGTTTGCCCCGCCGTGCCGTGGCGATGAACAGCGGCGCTGGCGAGCACCTCCGCGGTGCCTTCGCCGCCATCGGCCATGGGCAGGGTTGTTACCTTTGCTGTGTCTGCGTGGGGCGAGGAGCTGAGAGCGCGCCGCGCGCCCAATGCAATGGCGGCGGCAGCTTCGGCTGCAGTAGCGGTGCCTTTAAAGGAATCGGGGGCAACAAGAATGCGCATGCCCATGAGTATATGGCAGAGATACGAGAAAAAATTTTCGCGCTCTGACCAGCCCTTAAGGCACGCCACGGTACGGCCATCTTGCAATTTAGGTCGATTGATAGAAAACTATTGCTTGTTCAATGGATGACGCACCGACCGTGAGGAACGGTGCCCAATGAAAGGATTGCCATGTCCATCGACCAGCAAATCTCCGATTACTACAGCAAGCTTCTCAAGCGTAATGCTGGCGAACCGGAATTCCATCAGGCACTCGCTGAGGTACTCGACTCACTGAAGATCGTCCTCAATAAAGACCCTCACTACGCTGATTACGGCCTGGTCGAGCGACTGTGCGAGCCCGAGCGTCAGCTCATCTTCCGCGTGCCGTGGGTGGATGACAGCGGCCAGATTCAGGTCAACCGCGGTTTCCGCGTGCAATTTAACTCCGCGCTCGGCCCCTACAAGGGCGGCCTGCGTTTCCATCCGAGCGTCAATCTGGGCATCATCAAGTTCCTCGGCTTCGAGCAGATTTTCAAGAACTCCCTGACCGGCCTGCCTATCGGCGGCGGCAAGGGCGGTTCTGACTTCGACCCGAAGGGTAAGTCAGAAGCCGAGGTCATGCGTTTCTGCCAATCCTTCATGACGGAGCTGCACAATCACATTGGTGAATACCGCGACGTCCCGGCCGGTGATATTGGTGTGGGCGGACGCGAAATCGGTTTTCTGTTCGGCCAGTACCGCCGACTGGAGGGCAAGCACGAGTCTGGCGTTCTTACCGGCAAGGGTCTGAGCTGGGGTGGCTCCCTCGTGCGTACCGAGGCTACCGGTTACGGCCTGGTGTATCTGACCTCGGAAATGATGAAGGCCCATGGTGAGTCTTTCGACGGCGCCAAGGTGATTGTCTCCGGTTCCGGAAATGTTGCCATCTACGCCGCCGAAAAGGTGCAACAGCTCGGCGGTACCGTCGTCGCGATGTCTGACTCCTCCGGCTACATCACCACCCCGAACGGTGTGGACCTAGAGCTACTCAAGGAGATTAAGGAAGTTCGCCGCGAGCGCATTTCCACCTACGCCGGCGAAGCGGGTGCGGGCGTGGAGTATCACGAGGGTGGCAACGTATGGGAGGTCAGCGCCGACGTTGCTTTGCCGTGCGCTACCCAAAATGAGCTCGACGGCGAGGACGCCAAGCTCCTGGTCAAGAATCAGGTCCGCTATGTTGCCGAAGGCGCGAACATGCCCTGTACCCCGGAGGCCGCCCACTACTTTGTGGAAAATGGCATCGCCTTCGCGCCGGGTAAGGCCGCAAATGCAGGCGGCGTGGCGACCTCTGCGCTGGAGATGCAGCAGAATGCCTCCCGTGACTCCTGGACCTTCGAGTACACCGACCAGCGCCTCCACGAGATCATGTCCAATATCTTCCGCAATATCGATAAGACCTCTAAGGAATATGGCTTGGAGGGTGACTATGTCGCGGGCGCTAACATCGCTGGCTTCAAGAAGGTGGCTGATGCCATGCTGGCGCAGGGCGTGATCTAGCCCCAGCCGTTCTCTATTCCTCTCTATGCCTTGGTTTAACCTCCCCACTGAGTGGGGAGGTTTTCGCAGTTTCTTCCCGCGTGGGATACGTCGCGGTGCGTATGTGCTTGGTTAGGCTGGTGCCATGTACCGCGTATTTGAGTCCCTCGATGAACTTGTTCGCAACCTGGAGCAGGCCTATGCCGTTCCCATGACCTCTAATTGCATGGTCCCGCGCCACGAGATGCTGGCGCTTCTCGACGATCTCCGCAACGCTCTCCCGGTCGAAATGGATGATGCCCAGGACGTCTTGGACAAGCAGGATGAGATCCTGCAGGGTGCGGAAGAACGCGCGGAGCAGATTATTTCTGAAGCCAATGCCGAGGCTGATGACACCGTGACCCGTGCGCGTGAGGATTCGGACGCCATGCTGGCCGACGCTCAACATCGCGCCACCACCCTTGTCGCCCAGGCAGAGGACGAGGCCAGCAACCTGGTGGACAACGCACGCTCCGACGCCGAGCGCACCCGCGCCCAAGCAGATGAGGAATACCAGCGTGCCGTCGCTGCAGGCCAAGCTGAACAAGACCGCTTGGTCTCCGAATCCGAGGTCGTGCGCCGCGCCGATGATGAGGCGCACCGTATCGTGGAGACCGCGCACTCTGAGTCCAACCGTCTGCGCACCGAGTGCGATGAATTCGTTGACGCCAAGCTCGGGGAATTCGAGACCACCTTGTCTGACCTCCTGCGCACCGTGAATAACGATCGCTCCGCTCTGCGCCGAGGTGCCGGTGTGCGCTCTCGAGGGGAATCGCGCGGCGAGGGACGCGGCGCTGTGCGCGAGACTCGGGAACCGGCGCGCCGGGCGCCGCGTGCGCCCCGCGACTACTAGAGGGGACTAATGCGCGGCCGCTCCGCGCGCCAGGAGATGAGTGCAGCAAAAGCGAGAACAGCGCCGAGGACAGAATCGAGCTGTTAGGCCAAGTGCTTAAGCGCCTATGCCCCAGCATTCAGGTCTTTGCCAGTCTAGGGCGCGCGGGCCAGCACAGGGTAAGCTGGTGGGCGCTATGAAATCACCATTGAAGTTCGACGTGACGGAATTGCTCCGCAGCCAAGGAACCGACGCGCTGCCTGAGCACCGCGTGCAGACCGGACCCGCGCCAGAGCGCATCGGCGTGGAAATGATCGGCATCCCGGAAGGTACTGAGGTTAAGGTGGATGCCACCTTGACCCCGTTGGGCTCTGGTGTGTTGGTGGACGCTGATATCACCGGCACCCTCAGCGGCGAATGCGCCCGCTGCCTGGCAGAGCTGCACCCGGAACTGGATCTCCACGTATCCCAGGTGTTTTCCGCAGATGAGTCCTTCGTCAGCGGGGATGAGACCGAGGAGGAGGATCGCGGTTCCGGTGATGAGGTTCCCGAGATCAAGGATGGAATCCTCGACCTCCTCCAGACCGTGATCGATGAGGCAGGTTTATCCCTTCCCTTTGCGCCAACGTGCGAGGATGGTTGCGAGGTGGATGCTCCCGATGGAGTAACCACGGGGGTCTCTGGGGAAGAAGAGCGCGTGGATCCGCGTTGGTCTGGTTTGGAGAAGTTCCTATGAGCAAGAAGAAGAAACTCACTGGTGAACAGGCACTAGCCGCGGCCTTCGCGGAGGTAGATCACGCCCCGCTGCTAAAAGCACTCGGCGTGGAGATCAGCGATGAGCTGCTGTGCTTGGCACTGACCCACCGCTCCTTCGCCAACGAGAACGGGCACCTGCCCAACAACGAGCGCCTCGAGTTCCTGGGGGATGCCGTCTTGGGCTTGTCTATCGCGGCCAAGCTCTACGACAAGTACCCCTCGCGCCCCGAGTCGGATATTTCTAAGATGCGTGCCTCCATCGTGTCGCGCTATGGCCTGTCCGATGTCGCCCGCGAAATCGGCGTGGGCGAGCACGTCCTGTTGGGCAAGGGTGAGCAATCCACCGGCGGCCGTGACAAGGACTCCATCTTGGCCGATACCACCGAGGCCATCCTGGGGGCTATCTACCGCCAGCATGGTTTTGAGGTTGCCCGCGGGGTGGTGCTGAAGCTGTTCGCCGCCAAGATTGACAACGCCGTGGTGTCCGGCCGTCATATGGACTGGAAGACCACCTTGCAGGAGCTGTGCGCGGAGCTGAAGGCCGCGATGCCGGTGTACTCGGCCACCTCGACGGGTCCTGAGCACGATCAAACCTTCAACGCCGTGGCCACCGTGGCCGGTTTGACCGTGGGTAGGGGAACAGGGCATAACAAGAAGCTCGCCGAGCAGCAGGCAGCGGAAGAAGCGTGCCAAGCATTGCGCGAGACACCCTTGCTGGTGCAGGGCACCGCCGGCAAAGAGAGCTAAGCCACGAGAATTCGATGCCAGAACTTCCCGAAGTCGAGTCTGTTCGCAGCGGACTCGAGCCCTATCTTGTGGGGCGCTCCTTTGCTGCAGTAGATGTTCTCCACCCGCGCGCCAACCGGGGCCAGGAAGCCCCGCTGTCCGCGCTGCTGGTGGGCAGGAAGATTGCCGCGGTGGCGCGCCGCGGCAAGTTCATGTGGCTGGAGTTCGCCGACGAGGATCACACCGACCCAGCTCGCGATGTGCTCTTCATCCACCTCGGCATGTCGGGGCAGGTGCGGATCGGCGAGGTGGATTCGCCGCACGTGCGCATCGCCGCCGTGCTTGATGACGCCACCCGTCTCAGCTTCGTGGACCAGCGCACCTTCGGCTATTGGCGTCTCGGGCCGTGGCTGAGGATGGCACATATCGCTCCCGATCCTCTCGAAACAGACTTCGACCTGACCGCGGCAGGGCGGCGCCTGCGCGCGAAACGCACCGCGGTCAAGGTGGCTTTGCTCGACCAAACGGTGCTCAGCGGGGTGGGCAATATCTATGCTGATGAGGCGCTGTGGGCGGCCCAGATTTCTCCGCTGAAGAAGGCTAGTGCTCTGCGGCAGCGCGATGCCGTCGCTGTGATTTCTGCGGCCGCCGACGTCATGCGCTCCGCCCTCGCCGTTGGCGGAACCAGCTTTGATGCGTTGTACGTCAACGTTAACGGCGAATCCGGATATTTTGACCGTTCCTTGCACGTATATGGGAGGGGCGGTCAGCCCTGTGATCGCTGTGGCGAAGAAATCCTGAAAACCGTGCTAGGTGGGCGTGGTACTCACTATTGCCCGTATTGCCAGAGCCGCGCCGCGGGGAGGAAGTTGGCGGCCAACTAGGACGATTCTGGTGTGAGTTATTAATGTGTAACCCATGCAAGAAATCTTCAGCACCGTGATTGGTGTCATTAACGACAGCCTGTGGTCCTATGTCCTGCCATGGCTGCTTATCGCCGCGGGCCTCTTCTTCGGCATCCGCACCGCCGTGGTGCAGGTCCGCATGGTGCCGGACATGTTCAAGGCGGTCGTCGAGAAGCCCAAGGGCGTCGGCGTCGATGAGGATGCCGACTATGGCGGAATCTCTGCCTTCAAGGCATTTACCATTTCAGCGGCCTCTCGTGTGGGCACCGGCAACGTTGCAGGCGTGGCCGTGGCTATCTCCGTGGGTGGCCCCGGCGCGGTGTTTTGGATGTGGCTCATCGCCATCCTGGGTGGTGCGACAGCATTCGTGGAGTCGACCCTGGCGCAGCTGTGGAAGGTGCGTGAGGGGGACGCCTACCGCGGTGGCCCGGCCTATTACATGTCCCGTGGCCTGGGGTGGAAGCCTTTAGCAACCATCTTCTCCGTGGCCATCGCCATTACCTTTGGCTGGTTCTACAATGCGTTCCAGACCAACGCCATTTCCGATTCTTTGGCGGCCTCTTTTGGCCAGGATTCCGCGGCCTTCAAGGCAGGCGTGGGCATCGCAGTCGTCGCCGTGTCCGGGCTCATCATCATCGGTGGCGTGCAGCGCATCGCCTCGATGACCCAGTTTATCGTGCCGTTTATGGCGGGCGCCTATCTCATCTTGGGTCTCATCGTCGTTATTGTGAACTTTGACAAGGTGCCAGACATGGTCGTCTCGATCGTGGGCTCTGCCTTTGGCTTCCGGGAAGCTGCCGGTGCCACCGTGGGCATGGCGATGCTGAAAGGTATCCAGCGTGGTTTGTTCTCCAACGAAGCGGGCGAAGGTTCGGCGCCGAACGCTGCAGCGACGGCGACGGTGTCCCACCCCGTTAAGCAGGGCCTGGTGCAGACCCTCGGCGTGTACTTCGACACCCTGGTGGTGTGTACAATTACCGCCTTCATCATTCTCTTGGGCACCGATTTCGAGCGTTTCGGCTCTGATGCGATTGAGGGCGTGACGCTGACCCAGAATGCGCTCTCCGGCGTGGTGGGTGAGTGGGGCATCCACTTCGTCACCTTCATCCTGTTCTTCCTGGCTTTCTCCTCGATTCTGGGCAACTACTACCTTGCCGAGTCCAACGTGGAGTACCTCTCCGGGAAGAAGTGGGTGCTGTGGACTTTCCGTCTCATCGTTCTGGCCTTTGTTTTCTACGGTGCGGTGGCCCCGCTAGGTACCGTGTTCGACCTGGCCGATACCGGCGCTGCCATCATGGTTCTGCTCAACGTGTGCGCCATCGTGCCGCTGTCTGGCGTGGCTATCAAGCTGCTGAAGAACTACAACGAGCAGCGCCGCAAGGGCCTGGATCCCGTCTTCCACCGTGATATGCTGCCGGAACTGCACAACGTCGAGTGCTGGGATGGTACGGATCCGGTCACGCGCCGCAGCGCGGAGGACCGTCGCCGTCTCGATCACGAATTTGACTTGAGCGACCGCACAAACTTGAGGGAGTACTAGATGGCAGACACGGCAGCAGCCTCTGCAGGCCATGAACGCCTCACAGCTTTCGTTCTTGGACACGTCCAAGGCGTGGGCTTTCGCTGGTGGACGCGTTCCCGCGCCCTCGAACTAGGGCTGGCTGGGCACGCGACGAACCTCCAGGACGGACGCGTCCAGGTGGTTGCTGAAGGCCCGCGTGCTGACTGCGAGAAGTTGCTGGCCTTGCTGCGTGAAGAACCGTCGACCACCCACCGTCCAGGCGTGGTGAACGCCGTGGTGGAGCAGTGGGCCGCCCCGCGCGGTGAGTCGGGCTTCATCGAGCGCTAAACTTATTCGAATGCACCTCAAATCGCTCACGCTCAAAGGATTCAAGTCCTTCGCGTCCGCGACGAACCTGAAATTCGAGCCCGGTATCTGCGCCGTGGTGGGCCCGAATGGCTCGGGTAAATCAAACGTCGTCGATGCGCTCGCGTGGGTCATGGGTGAAGGCAGCGCCAAGACACTGCGCGGCGGCAAGATGCAGGACGTCATTTTTGCCGGTGCCGGGGACCGCAAGGCCCTCGGCCGCGCAGAGGTCACACTGACGATTGACAATTCCGATGGTGCCTTGCCCATCGAGTATTCAGAGGTTTCCGTCACCCGCCGCATGTTCCGGGATGGCGCGAGCGAATATGAGATCAATGGGGCGAAAGCGCGCCTCATGGATATCCAAGAGCTGCTGTCTGATTCCGGCATTGGCCGGGAGATGCACATTATCGTGGGCCAGGGAAAACTGGCGGAGATTCTGGAATCCCGCCCGGAAGATCGCCGCGCCTATATCGAAGAAGCCGCGGGCGTGCTCAAACACCGCCGCCGCAAAGAAAAAGCGCAGCGCAAGCTGACGGGCATGCAGGCCAATCTGGATCGCCTGCAGGACTTGACCGATGAGCTGGGCAAACAGCTCAAGCCGCTGGCGCGCCAAGCGGAGGCCGCCCAACGTGCAGCCACTGTGCAAGCGGATTTGCGCGATGCCCGCCTGCGCCTTGCTGGTGACCGTGTGGTGCGGTTGCGCGCGACATTCGATGACGCTGAGAAACGCGCGGCGGTGCTCGCCGAGCAGGTCGAGGAAGTGACAGCCCAGCTGGAAGAGGCGACCGAGATCCAGCTTGAGGTAGAGGCCGAGTTGGGGGATGTCACGCCGCGCGCGGAGGCCGCGCAGAAGCTGTGGTTCGAGTTATCGACCCTCAGCGAGCGAATCTCTGCCACGCAGCGCATCGCGGCCGAGCGCGCCAGCAACGTTGGCTCACAGGTGGCCTACGCGGGCCAGGATCCGGAGGAGCTCGAGGCACGTGCCCAGCGAGCCGATGAGGAGCACGAAGAGTTGCTGGCCGTGGCCGAAGAGGCTGCAGAGCGCTTGGAATCTATCCGGGAGGAAGTGGCCGAGCGCCGGGAAGCCTTCGAGGCTGCTGATAAAGAACACATGGCGCAACTGCGCGCCATTGCGGATCGCCGTGAAGGCGTGGTTCGCCTCATCGCCGCCGAGGAGAACTTGGCGGGTCAGGTCAGCTCCGCGGAGTCTGAGTTAGCGCGTCAGGAAGAGACTTTAGCGAATACGAAGTCGCGCACTAGGGGAGCGCAGACGGAAGCCGATGAGGCGGCGGACAAGCTGGAGCACTTGGCTGCCGAGCGTGAGCCGCTGGAGGAAGCGCATGTGCGCGCGGCCAGCGAATCTGCCGCGGCCGATAAACGCTTGGAGCAGCTGCGTGATGCCCAGCGGGAGCACGAGCGTACCGTCTATAGTTTGCGCGCTCGGATCGATACCCTTGGTCAGACCGTTCCGGAAGCACTCGAGCTGGGGGAGGGATTCAAACCTCTCGCAGAGTTCATTTCTACTCGCTATGAGACAGCCGTTGCGGCAGCACTCGGTTCCTTTGCGGAGGCCCAAGCCGGCGCGGTGAGCGGGGACATCGTGCGCGACTTGGCGCAGGCGAGCCGCACGCCGCTGATCGACGTCGCTGCGGAACCCACCGGTTCAGCCTGGCGCCTTGACGCGGACTTGCCTTCCGGGGCGAGCTGGCTGCTGGATCACATGGTCTTGGTCCCGGAAGTATCGGCGGCGGTGACGCGGTTGCTCTCCGACGTGGTCCTGGTTGATGACTATGGCGCGGCCCGTGAACTTATTGCGGAGGATCCGCGCTTGCGTGCTGTGACCTCTGAGGGCCTACTCGTCGGCGAAGGCTGGGTGGAGGCAGGAACAGGCGCCGTCTCCACCGTTGAGGTAAGCGGCCAGATTGCGGAGGCCGAGCAACAACTGGAATCAGCCACTCATGAGCTGGAGGAGCTATCCGGCACGCTCGAAGGCGCGAAGCTGGCGGCGGACGATGCACGCGTAGGTGCGGCGAGTGCCAAGGCCGCACTGCGGGAGCACGATCACGAACTCGAAGCGTGGAAGCGCGATCACCAGCGCTTGCTCAAGCAGTACGAGGCAAACAAGGCTGAGCATGAAAAAGCCGCCGCCCGAGCCACGGATATCGAGGTGCAGTTAGCCCGCCTGCGCGAAGAATTGGCGGAGGCGCGTGACCGCTTGTCGCGCGTGGACGCTGAAGAGCAGGCTGATGAACCCTCCTCGGTGGAACGCGATGCTGCCTCGACGGCCCTGGAACAGGTCAAGGCCATGGAGGTAGAGGCCCAGATGGCGGCCCGCAGTGCGGAGGAAAAGGTCGGCCAAGCAGCGGGCAGGGGAGAGGCCCTGCGGCGCCAAGCCCAGCACGAACGCCAGGCCAAAGCCCGCCACGACCAGGCGATGGCCCGCCGGCAAGCACAGGCGCGGTTGGCGGGGACTGTCGACAAGCATGCCCAAGATTTGGCTGCCCGGACCGCGCAGGCACTCGAGCGGGCCGCCGAGGAACGCGATGAGCTGGTCACCCAGCGCGGCGTGCTGCAGGGGCGTGCACAATCGGCGAAGCAGGCGGTCTCCTCGACCCGCCAGCAGCTTGATCGCCTGACCGACTCCGCGCATAACTCTGAGATTGCCCGCAGCCAGGCCCAAGTGCGGGTGGATGAGGCCGAGGGCAAGATCGTGGAGCAGCTCGGCATTGCTATCCCCGACCTGCTCAAGGAGTACACACCGGGTGAGGACTTCGATCGCTCCGCCGAAACCAAGCGGTTGAAGCAAGCCGAGAAGGACCTCAACTCCTTGGGCAAGGTCAACCCGTTGGCCTTGGAGGAGTACAAGGCTCTGGAGGAGCGCTATAGTTTCCTGTCCACGCAATTAGATGACGTGATTCAGGCCCGCAAGGATCTGACTGGCGTTATCGAAGATGTGGATGCGCAAATCTTGCAGCTGTTCACGGATGCCTGGCATGACGTGGAAGCGGAGTTTCCCAAGGTCTTCCAGACGCTGTTCCCGGGCGGCGAAGGTCGTCTCATCCTCACGGAGCCGGATGACATGCTGGCCACCGGCATCGAGGTGGAGGCCCGCCCGCCGGGTAAGAAGGTGAAGCGCTTGTCACTGCTCTCGGGCGGCGAGAAGTCCTTGACGGCCCTGGCTATGCTCGTGGCGATTTTCCGTGCGCGTCCCTCACCGTTCTACGTCATGGATGAGGTGGAAGCCGCACTTGACGACGTCAACCTGCGCCGCCTCATCGCACTTTTCGAGGAGCTGCGTAAGGATTCTCAGCTCATCGTCATTACCCACCAGAAGCCGACGATGGACGTAGCCAACGTGCTCTATGGAGTGACGATGCGCGGCGATGGCGTGACGCGCGTGATTTCGCAGCGCATGTCCCGTGCTGGTGAGGCGCCGGGCACAGCACAGGCGGCGGAGGACGCCACGCGTCTCGGCGTGGATGCCCCGCGCTAACGGGAGGCATCGTCTGTGCGTCTCCATCGACATGCTGGAGGCATCTGACAAAAGGCATCAGTCATAAGGCGTTTTCACGGTCAAAAACGCCATTTACTCAGTGCAGATGGCGTTTTTGGACCCAAAGATGCCTTTTGTCAGATGCCTTTTGCAGGACGCCTTCCTGGCTTAGGATGATTTAGCGCGGAGCAACCCCACTCCACCACCGAACAACACCAGGTAGCAGTGTTAAGAGTGGCGTTGCTCATCCACCCTGACCCAAGTCAGGTGCGCAAGGATTCTCAGCTCATCGTCACCACTCACCAGAAGCCAACGATGGACGTGGCTAACGTGCTTTATAGCGTCACGATGGGCGGCGTCGATGCTCCGTGCTAACGGCGAGCACCAGTCCGAGGCTTTTTGGCCTCGTCATCGTGCCGGATGTGGGCAACCCTGGCACTATGGAGGGCATGAATACTACTTTTATGTGGATTGCGATAGCAGTCATCGTCCTGATTCTGCTCGTGGTCTTGTTCGTTGTCTTGGGCAAGAAGCGCGGCGAGTCAAAGAAGGTTTCCTTTGATAAGCCCGTGGAGGAGCCTAAGGAGCTGACCCAGCAACAGAAGTCCGGCAACTACCAGGCCAAGTCTGGTTTTAATTTTGCCCCTGCTGGCGGCGGCGCTACCAAGGAACCTGTGCCTGCAGCTAAGACTGAGGAGCCCGCACCGGCTGAGCCCAAAGCTCAGCCGCAAGCGGAGAAGAAGTCTGAGCAGCGTGATGCCACCGAGTTAGCGAACGCTCAGCTCAAGGATGAAGAGGAGACACCGAAGGCAGCGAAGCCTGCGGCGGAACCGACGCCTGAGGCAGAGTCGAAGCCGGAACCCGTCGCAGACGCGAAGCCGGTGAGCGAGCCGGAACCGGCTGCGCAGAACGAACCGGCAAAGGAAGAAGAGGATAAGGATTCTTCCGCTGGTGTAGCCGCTGCAGGAGCTGCGGGCGCTGCCGCCGCTGGTGCTGCCGTATCCGGCGCCGCTGCTGTTGACAAGGATGACGAGGACACGGAAGAGGATGTCCCGGCCACCGAACAAGAGATTGCCGAACCGGAGATTGCTGAACCGGAGCCGGTAGTTGAAACTCCGAAGGTAGAGGAGGAACCGGAGGTACCTGAGGCTCCGGCCGAGGAGGAGCCTTCTGCTCAGTTTGAAGCCGAAGAAGAAGCAGCGGTAGAGGTAGAAGCACAGCCTGAGCCAGAAGCACCGGCCGAGTCTGAGGAAGCCGAAGCAGAGGAGGCCGCCGCGGCGGCGGGGGCACAGGCGGCGTCGGCAAGCGCGGCACTTGAAGCTGAGCCAGAGGAGCTAGAGGTATCCGACGACGCTGAGGTGGTTGAGGCCCCGGCAGCCCAGCCGCAGGAGGATATTGCGCCGGCTGCCGGCCGCTTGGGCAAGCTGCGCGGGCGCCTGTCGCGCTCGCAAAACGCCATCGGCCAAGGCCTCATGGGCATTCTCTCCGCTGGTGACCTGGATGATGATGCCTGGGAGGAAATCGAAGACACCCTCATCATGGCGGACTTGGGTACGAAGTCCACGATGCAGGTCACTGATTCTCTACGTGAGAAGATTGCGGAGCGCGGAGTGAGCTCTGAGGCGGAAGCCCGCGCCATGCTGCGCGAAGCCCTCATCGAGGTAGGCCACCCGGAGATGGACCGCTCCATCAAGGCCATGCCGAACGATGGCAAGCCAGCCGTCATCATGGTCGTCGGCGTCAACGGCACCGGCAAGACCACCACGACCGGCAAGCTAGCCCGCGTGCTCGTATCGATGGGGCACAACGTCTTGCTCGGCGCGGCGGATACCTTCCGTGCAGCGGCCGCGGACCAGCTGGAGACCTGGGGCCGCCGCGTGGGCGCTACCACCGTGCGCGGCAAGGAAGGCGCGGATCCGGCCTCCGTGGCCTTCGACGCAGTGGCCGCTGGCGTTGACCAAGGCGTGGACGTCGTTCTCGTTGACACCGCTGGCCGTTTGCACACCTCCGTGGACCTCATGGACCAGTTGGGCAAGGTCAAGCGCGTAGTAGAGAAGAAGACGGACGTCGATGAGGTCCTGCTCGTCTTGGACGCGACAGTGGGGCAGAACGGTCTGACCCAGGCCCGCATCTTCCGCGATGTCGTCGACATCACCGGCGTTGTCCTGACCAAGCTCGATGGCACAGCTAAGGGAGGCATCGTCTTCCAGGTACAGGAGGAACTCGGCGTGCCGGTCAAGCTCGTGGGCCTCGGCGAGGGCGCAGATGACCTCGCACCGTTTGAGGTTGAAGGCTTCGTTGATGCCTTGCTGGGGGAGAAGTAGGACCTTATAGATCCCTGGGCTAGACCTAAGTTCTTTCGAGACGCAGCGCCTCCTTTGCGGGGCGCTTTCGTCATCTTCGTCCCATTAAAAATGTGCTTTGGGGGAGGTCACAATGGTAGTCTAGGACAGTCCTGTCTATGTGAGGCTGATTAAACAGCCCTAACAACGGTTCGTGAGGCTACTCTTTCGTGACACTCTTGTATGTCGTCCTCCTCGCAGCTGTCGCAGTGGCGCTAGCACCAGTAGCCGTCAAGGTTGCTGATCGCGCAGCCGGCTACCCGCTAGCCGGCATTTTTATTATCGCCGCGGCACTGTTGGCTAAAGAATTTCCGGCACTGGCCCGTGGCGAAGAACTGTCCTATTCCGTGACGTGGGTGCGTGATGTCATCACGCCAGGCGTCAACGTCAATCTCGCCTTCCGGGGCGATGCGCTGGGCATCTTCTTTGCCATGTTGGCTCTCGTCATCGGCGCAGTGGTGTTCACCTACTCTGCGGCCTACCTGCCCAAAGGCAAAGGCAACGTCAGTTTTTATGTGCTGATGACAGCGTTTACGCTGTCGATCCTCCTGCTCGTGCTGGCTAACGACGTCGTGGTGCTCTTCCTGGCTTGGGAGCTGGTATCGCTGGCGTCCTTCATGCTCATCGCGCGCAGCGGTAAGTCCGGCGAGGCCGGTTCGCAGCGCACGCTGATCCTCACCTTCATCGGCGGCCTTACCTTGCTCACGGGCGTGGCGATTGCCGCAACCGCAGCGGGGACGACGAACCTTGAGGGGATCTTGGCCTCGGATGTGTGGGCCGAGCGCCCGGGCTTAACCACCGGGGTTGCCATTCTCATAGCGGTCTCGGCGTTTACCAAGTCCGCGCAGTTCCCCTTCCACTTCTGGCTGCCGGAGGCCATGGCGGCTGCCACGCCGGTCTCGGCCTTCCTGCATGCGGCAGCAGTGGTTAAGGCCGGCGTTTACTTGTTGATTCGTTTCTCCACCATCTTCCATGATGTTGCGGCGTGGAACTGGCTGCTTATCGTCGCCGGTATGGGTACCGCCGTGATGTCGGCGGTCTTTGCCGTGCAGAAGACGGACCTGAAGAAGCTGACCGCTTATTCCACCGTGTCCCACCTGGGATGGATTGTGGCCACGATTGGCGTTGGCACCCCCTTCGCCATCGCGGCGGCGCTCGTGCACACGCTGGCGCACGCGCTGTTTAAGTCCTCCATCTTCATGCTCATTGGCGTCATCGACCACGAGGCCGGTTCCCGCGATATCCGCCGCCTCGGTGTGTTGTGGAACAAGATGCCGTGGACCTTTGGCTCCATGCTCATTGGTGCCGCCTCCATGGCGGCGGTCCCGCCGCTGTTCGGCTTCGTGTCGAAGGAAGGAATGCTCACCGCCTTCGAGGAAGCTCCAATCGGTTCAACTGGCCAGGTGCTGCTGCTCATCATCGCCGGTGTGGGTGCGTTCTTCACGTTTACCTACTCCGCCAAGATCGTCTTCGGTGCCTTCTTCGATGGCCCGCGCAACATGTCGCATGTTCATGAGGCGCCGGTGAGGCTGTGGCTGCCCGCGGCGTTGCCCGGTGTGATGTCGGTGCCAATTATCTTCGTCATGGGAGTGCTCAATAAGCCACTCGATAACATCGTGGCGGCCATCGGCATGGAGGGCCATTCCCACCTCGCGCTGTGGCACGGCCTGAACGTCCCGCTGCTTATTTCTGTGGTGGTGCTTATCGCTGGCATCATCGCGTTGTTCTTCCGCGGGCCGCTGTGGACCGCGATGGAGGAGCGCCAGCTCCTACCGCGCACCGGTAACCAAATCCTGAAGTGGATTCAGGACGTGTGCGCAGCCTTCGGCCGTTTCGTTGGCCGCATGTCCGATACCCACAACCCGTCGAAGCTGATCCTGCCGATCATCCTCCTAGTCATCATCCTTGCGGGCTCCGCTCTGGTGTCCACGGGTGTCGATGGTGTGGCTCTCAACCCGCGTGTGGACGGCCTTGATAATCCGTGGGACCTGCTGCCGCTGGGAATCGTGGCGCTGTCCATGTTTGGTTTGGTGCGTACACGCAACCGCCTCACAGGTGCAGTAATGATTGGTACCGCGGGAACCGGCGTGACTTTACAGATGTTCCTTCTCGGCGCACCCGACGTGGCCCTGACCCAGTTCACGGTGGAGGCGCTGTCCGTCATCGTCATGATGATGGTCCTGCGCTACCTGCCGGAGAAGTTCCACCCCGTGCAGGACACCAACCGCAAGGTGGGCTCCATCGTCGTAGCCGTGCTCGCCGGGCTCACCGCATTCCTGGGCGTGTGGGCACTGATGGGGCGCCACGAACGCTCGGACCTGGCCATGTGGTACCTCAACAACGCTCCGGATATTACTGGTGGCGACAACGTAGTGGCCACCATCATCGTGGAGTTCCGTGCACTCGATACCCTGGGCGAGCTGTCAGTGCTGGGCATGGCCGCTGTGGTTATCGCTGCGGTCACCTCGACGCTGCCGCGCTTCCCGTTCACCTCCGGCACACGCCCGGCTCCGTTCGGCCAGTCGCAGCTCAACTCGGTGCCGCTGCGCAAGGGTATTGCTGTGGCCATCCCGATCTTGGTGGTCATGTCCTTCATCGTCTTCTACCGTGGACACCAGGCTTCCGGCGGCGGCTTCCCGGCAGCGCTCATCATGGGTGCGGCCATCGGCTTGACCTACCTCTCGCGCGGTACCGATGAGATTGTCTTTGGTCGCATGACCCCGATTCACCTCACCGGCGTGGGCATCATTGTGGCGCTGGTGGCTGGCTTCATCGGCTACATCCCGACGTCGCATAGCTCCGGTGGTTTCCTCACTGCCATCCATGGCCACGCCCTGGGGCAGCACTGGACGACGTCGCTCATCTTCGACCTGGGCATCTACCTCGCGGTGCTGGGCATGCTCACCATGGCCATCAATGCTTTGGGTGGTTACCTGCGTCCAGGCACTGAGCGGGACTTCTTGCCGTGGGTCCACGATGATGATTCCGCGTTGCCGAATACCCCGCGCGTGGTGCTGGAGGATGTCGACGACCCGTACCCCGAATCCATCAACCCGTCTTCGGACCCATTGGCGCTGCTCAATGACTCCGAGGCACGCCGCCGCGCGTCCTCGCCTCACTACACTCCGGCTAAAGAGGAGAAGAACTCATGATCCTCGCACTGACCATTGCTTTACTCATCGGTAGCGCCGTCTACCTCATCCAGCAGCGCGGCCTCGTGCACATCGTGCTGGGCATGATGGCCTTCGGCCACGGAGCTAACCTCATGCTCTTGGCCACCGGCGTGTACTCCTATCGCGGAGAGTCCTTTCCATCGCAGGTGGGCATGGACCAGATGGCGGACCCGCTGCCGCAGGCCTTTGTGCTGACCGCCGTGGTGATTTCCATGGCTACTTCGACCATTCTGCTGACCATGGCGGCGATGGGCGCGAACGACGACACGGACGTCGTTGAGCCGGTGGATGACAACACCATTGACCACGCTTTCTCCACGCTGGGACGAGACACCCAGAACCGGGAGATTCTGGAGCGTTCGGCCAACAAGATGGACCGTTTGAAAGAACTCGAACAAGAGGAGGACAACTAGATGTATGACACCGTAAGCGCCCTCCTCCCGCTCTTCCCGGCGGTTCCCCTCGTATCAGCGGCGCTGGCGCTTCTTGCGCCATGGCACCGCGTGCGCGATGCCATCATGCTCATCGTTCCGGGCGTGGGTATCTTCGCTTCCTTTGCACTGTTGCTCTACACCATGAACAACGGTGTGGTGGCGCACAGCGTGGGTAACTACGTGGGCAACGCAGGTATTGCCTTCGCGGCCGATACCTTCTCAGCACTGATGCTCATCACGACGATGATCGTGGCCTTCGGCGCCAACTGGTTCGCCATCGTGGGTGGTGAGACCAAGTCGCGCTACTACCCATCGCTGACGCTTATCTTGATCACCGGCGTGTGCGGCGCCCTGCTCACCGCTGATCTCTTTAACTTCTTCGTGTTCATCGAGGTCATGCTGCTGCCCTCCTATGGCCTCATCACCATGTCCGGTACCTGGTCACGCTTGGCTGCCGGCCGCGCCTTCGTGTTGGTGAACTTGTTCGCCTCCACGCTTTTGGTGGTTGGCGTGGGCTATATCTACTCGGTGGCTGGCGTAGTTAACCTCGCGGCGCTGACAGGTGCTGCCGCCGGTAACGGTCCGGTGACGGTAGCTTCCGGCATCATCGTTATCGCCATCGCCGCGAAGGCTGGCGTGTTCCCCGTGCAATCCTGGCTGCCGCGTACCTACCCGGGCACGTCGGCTGCCGTCATGGGCTTGTTCTCCGGCCTGCACACCAAGGTGGCGGTGTACATGCTCTACCGCCTGTGGGTGCAGCTGTTCGATATGGACCAGCGCTGGGGAACGCTCATCATCGTCATCATGATCATCTCCATGGTGGTGGGCTCCTTCGGTGGTTTGGCTGAGAACTCCATCCGCCGCGTGCTGGGCTACCAGATGCTCAACGGTATGCCCTTCATCCTGGTGATGATGGCCTTCACCACCCACGATGCCCAGCGCGCGCTGGCCGCCGGAATCCTGTACACGATTCACCACATGCTCACGGTAGGCTCCCTCATCTTGGCTTCTGGTGCTATCGAGGAGACGTACGGTACGGGCAGGCTCAACAAGCTTTCTGGCTTGGCGCGCCGTGATCCCATCATCGCGTGGATCTTCGCCGCAGGTGCCTTCTCCGTCGTGGGCTTCCCGCCCTTCTCCGGCATGTGGGGCAAAGTTCTCATCGTCGCGGAAGTCGCGCGCACCGGCGGGGCATGGGCATGGACCGTCATCGCGGTGATTATCATCGCCTCCTTCGCCGCGTTCCTGGCCATGCTGCGCGTGTGGCGCCGCGTTTTCTGGGGCAAGGATTTGCCCAAGGAGAAGGTGCCCGATGAGCTGGTGATCCGTAAGAAGCTGATGGCGCCCTCGGCAGCGTTGATCCTGGGTTCGCTGACCATGTTCATTCTCTCCGGTCCGGTCATCAGCGTCACGATGGAAGCCTCAGCGGACTTGTTGGATACGGAGGCTTATGCAGACGCAGTGCTTGGCGACGACCCCGTAGCCTTACCCGACATCGACTCCCTTCAGGAGGGCCGTTAAATGAAGACTGCAGTGCATGCCGTTGTCTACGCGCTATGGCTGATCAAGGAAATCTTTGTCGCGGGTTTCTCGCTCGCCGCAGAATCCTTCAAGCCGCAGAATAGCTACCGCCCGGTAGTGGTGCGGTACCCCTTGCGCGTGACCGGCGCGTGGGAGATCTTCTGGTTCACCTCGTCCATTACCGCAACCCCAGGTACCTTGTCCTTGGGCTTGCGCGAGCCGATTGCAGAAGGCCTGCCGCGTATCGTGCTGGTTCAAGCGGTCATGGGGGATGACCCAGCCAGCATTATGGAAGATCTGGCGGATATGGAGGAGCGCCTCGCGCCACGGGTGAAAGGCATTGACTATGGCGTTCCTGGGCAGGGTCCCACCAAGGAGCTCGCCTCTACGTTCTACGAGTATCCGCTGGATACACTGGGCCGCCATATGCGCGCACCCGATATCGCGAAGGCGGACGATACCCCGCTTGCCGCGCACGATGTGGAGAAGTATTCCGTGTGGCCCCTGCGCCAGGTTGCGCAGAACAAGGATGCCCGAAAGGATGATAAGAAATGATTGATTTTTCCTCGATGAGCGCCTTTCAATGGGTAGTCTTTGTCTGTATTTTCCTCATCGGCGCATCGGTGTGCGCGGCGTTGGTTTTGGCCTTGCGCTCCCGTGATGAGCTCACCCGCACCGTGATGAGTGACATGGTCTTCTACGGCATGTTGTGCATGTATATTTCGTGGTCCATGACTAATCACGCGTCCATCGTCTATGACATCGCCATGCTCGCGGCTATTGCGGCCGGCGTGCTGCCGACGTTGTCGATGGCCCGCATCATCTCGAAGGGCAGGAGGTAAGACCATGACTATCCCGGAGATTATCGCCTCGATTCTGTTGGTCGTGGCCACGGTCTTGGTCATTGCGACCGCTATTGCCTTGTGGCGTGCGCCTGATGCATTGACCCGCGTTAACCTGTTGGGGCCGACGGTCGGCTTGGCCGTCCCGCTGCTGCTTGTGGCGAAGGTAGTCGTGGATTTTGCCGAGAACGGGTTTTCCCTGTGGTCGCTGATCAAGGTCATGATCGCGTGTTTCGGCGTGTGGATCATCGCCTCGGTGGGCTCCTTCTACATGGGACGCTCCATCTACGGTGTGACCGTCACTGACGTGAAGTACGCCAAGCGTATGCGCAAGAGTGCACAGACCGTTGAGGCCTCTGAGGAGGAGGTTTAGCGCGAACTTTGGAAGTTCGTCTATGGCGCATGGGGCTTCGCACCGCCGCCACACCCACGACGCTAGGATGAATCCTGCACCAACCGTCCAGCCGCGGGTCGACACCGCCGGAGCTAAGGAGTAACAGATGAAGCTCATCACTGCCATCGTCAAACCGTTCACGCTGCCGGACATCCGTGAGGCCTTGGAGCAGCACGACGTGCACGGCCTGACCGTGACCGAGACCCAGGGTTTCGGCCAGCAGCGCGGCCACAGCGAGGTCTACCGTGGCGCCGAGTATGCCACCGACTTCGTGCCCAAGGTCAAGCTGGAGGTAGTCACTTCCGACGAGCAGGTGGAGGATATCCTTTCTGCCATCGTTGACGCCGCCTATACCGGAAAGATCGGTGACGGCAAGATCTGGATTACTCCTGTTGAGGATGTCATCCGCGTGCGCACCGGCGAGCGCGGCGAGGCAGCCCTGTAGAAGTGTCTACGGCCGCTCAACTGCGTGAGGATGCCTATGCCTCGGCGATAGAGCTCACGCAGTCTCTGCAGCTTCCGTCCGGCTGTGCGCTTGCCGCTACGGGTTCTTTCGCCCGCCGGGCGATGACCCCTTTTTCGGATCTTGACCTCATCCTCCTTCACCCGGATGATACGGAGCTGCCCGAAGATGTGGTCGCTGAAATCTGGTACCCCATCTGGGATGCCAAATACCGGCTCGATTATGCGGTGCGGACCCCCAGCGAATTTGGCGCTATCGCTGGTTCCGATCCCGCCGCCGGCTTCGCGCAGCTGGATCTGGCCTTCGTTGCCGGCGACAAGCAGCTCGTGGACTCCACCCGCGCCCAGGTCTATGCCTCGTGGCGCCGCCTACTGCAGAGCAACTTCGACGCTTTCGTCGACCTCGCCATTACTCGCTGGCGCCGTTCTGGCACCCTGGCCACGATGACCCATCCGGATATTAAAAATGGGCGCGGCGGCCTGCGCGATATCCAATTCCTGCGGGCGCTCGCCCTTGGCAACCTCGCGGATGCCCCAGCACTTGAGGAGGAGCAGGCCTTGCTTCTCGACGTCCGCACGCTCCTTCACGTCACCGCCCGGCGGCACCGCGATGTTCTCGACCCTGAGTTCGCCGCGGAGATCGCCCACGAACTAGGTTTCGCCGACCGCTATGACTTGTCCGCGGCCGTGGTCACCGCGGCTACCGCGGTAGATAGAGCCGTGGAGAGGGCATTGGCGACTGCCCGGGGAGTCGTATCCAAACGCAGCCACAACCGCACACGTAAGCCCCTCGATATTGGGGTGGTTGATGCCGGAGGCGAGATCCGCCTCGCTCGTACCGCGGACTTGGATGAGCCGTGGCTGCTCTTGCGCGTGGCCGCCGCCGCAGCACGCTCGGGCAGAAGCGTTCCGCCCCATGTCTGGGAGCAGCTGCGCGAGTTACCGGAGCTGCCCGAACGCTGGCCCGCCGCTGTGACGGATGCATTCTTTAGTTTATTGTCCTCGCCGCTCAATACCCCGCGCCTCATTCAGGAGATGGATGCTCACGGCTTGTGGGAGCGGCTCGTCCCAGAGTGGGAACACATCCGAGGGCTGCTGCCGCGCGAGCGCACGCACGCTCATACCGTGGACTACCATTCCATCCTTACCGTCGCGCGCTGTGCAGAAGCACGCACTTCCGTAGCGAGGCCCGATCTGCTGCTCTTGGTGGGGCTCTACCACGATATCGGGAAAGGATATGGTCGCCCGCACGAGCTGGTGGGGGCGGAGATGGTGGCGCGTGCCGCGGCCAAGCTTGGCCTCGACCTGGCGGATCGCTCCCGCGTGCAAACCGTGGTCGCTGAGCACACCACTCTGGCGCGCATCGTCTCCCGTACCGATCCTGTATCCGATGAAGCCCGTGACGAGCTCCTCGAAGCCGTGCGCTATGACTACCTGACTCTAGCGCTCCTCGTCGTACTCGCCCGCACCGATGCTGAATCCACCGGTCCCGGCGTGTGGAACCGCAGGCTGGAGAAAGGAATCGATGCGGTCAGCGGCCGCGCTTTTGCACAGCTAGAAGCTCTGCATCCAGTTCGGCCTCTGGTGGCTGCCGACCGCGACATTGGATTGCGCCACAACCCCGAGGATGACAGCTTTACCGTCCTGTGGCGCGGCAGCTATCAGAGGGAGGCCGTGCGTGCGTTGGCACTTATCGCCGCGTTGGGCTGGAACATCCTCTCCTCGCGCCTCGTGCGCACTGAGGAGGGCTATGCCGGTGAGTTTGATATTCGCGCGCTTCACGGTGCCATTGACCTCGCGACGGTAGAGGAGCGCCTCGTGCAGTCCTATAAATCAGGGACCTATACCGTGCTGCCTGATTTCGTACCGGGACCGGCGACGGCGATGTGGACTGGGGGAGTCTTCGAGGTTCGCATCGATGACTACCCAGGTACCCTCGGCCACGTGCTCGCGCTGCTTCCGGAGTGCGAGTGGCTATCCACCACCACGCCGGGTGCCACGATGGTGCTTCACGCCGTGCCGCTTGGCGACATCCCCCGCGCTACGCTAGTCCGGAATGTGACCCAAGCACTGGTCAACGGCTAAGCTGGGGAAGTTATAAATTTATCCACGATAGTTGAGGGAGCACTTTTAACGTGTTTGAGTCTTTGTCTGACCGCTTGCAATCAGCCCTGTCCGGCCTGCGCGGCAAGGGCAAGCTGACCGAGGCGGACATCAATGCCACAGCACGCGAAATCCGTCTGGCGTTGCTGGAGGCGGACGTCTCGCTCAACGTCGTGCGCGGCTTTATTAAGCGCATTAAGGAACGCGCGGCAGGCGCCGAGGTTTCCGAGGCACTGAACCCGGCGCAGCAGGTAGTCAAGATCGTCAACGAGGAGCTCATCGAGATTCTCGGCGGCGAGACCCGCCGCCTAAACCTGGCGAAGAACCCGCCGACGGTCATCATGCTCGCCGGCCTCCAGGGTGCTGGTAAGACCACCTTGGCGGGCAAGCTTTCTAAGCATCTGGCCTCCAAGGGACACACCCCGATGCTGGTGGCCTGTGACCTTCAGCGCCCGGGCGCGGTGCAGCAGCTGCAGATCGTTGGCGAGCGCGCGGGAGTCGATGTCTACGCTCCGGATCCGGGTACCTCCCTGGATTCCCACGAGCATGAGATGGGAACCTCCCATGGGGATCCGGTGGACGTCGCCAAGCGCGGTATCGAAGAGGCCAAGCGCACCCAGCACGATATCGTCATCATCGATACCGCCGGCCGTCTCGGCATTGATGAAACCCTGATGACTCAGGCGCGCAATATCCGCGATGCCGTCAATCCGGACGAAGTCCTCTTCGTCATTGACTCGATGATCGGTCAAGACGCCGTGCAGACCGCCGAGGCCTTCCGCGATGGCGTGGACTTCACCGGTGTCGTCCTGACCAAGCTGGACGGTGACGCCCGCGGTGGTGCGGCACTGTCCATTCGTGAGGTCACGGGCAAGCCCATCATGTTCGCCTCCACCGGTGAGAAACTCGAGGATTTCGATGTCTTCCACCCGGAGCGCATGTCCTCGCGCATTCTGGGCATGGGTGACCTGCTGACACTTATTGAGCAGGCGGAGTCCAAGCTGGATCAGTCTAAGGCGGAGGAAGCCGCCAAGAAGATGGGCTCCGGCGAGATGACGCTCAATGACTTCTTGGACATGATGCTCATGGTGCGCAACCTGGGCCCGATGGGCAACCTGCTCAAGATGATGCCCGGCGGCAACAAGATGAACCAGATCGCCGATATGGTCGACGAAAAGCAGCTTGACCGCATCCAAGCCATTATCCGCGGTATGACGCCGGAGGAGCGGGAAAACCCGAAGATTCTCAACGCTTCACGTCGTAAGCGCATTGCCCTCGGTTCTGGCGTGAGCGTGTCTGACGTCAACCAGCTCATTGAGCGCTTCACCGAAGCCAAGAAGATGATGTCGCAGATGGCCGGCCGTTTTGGCATGCCGGGCATGGGCGGTGGGCGTTCCGCTACCAAGAAGAAGCCGAAGGGCCGCAAGGGCAAGAACGGCAAGCGCAAGCCGCCGAAGCGTCGTGGTGGCGGCGGTATGCCGGGGATGGGCGGCGGAATGCCGTCGATGCAAGAACTGCAGAAGATGCAGGAACAGCTCGGCGGCGGCATGCCCGGGCTGGGAGATATCAAGATGCCGAAGGGCATGGAGAATATCGATCTCAACAACCTGGACTTTGGGCAGGGCAAAAAGAAATAACGAAGAATGCAGCAGCATTCTTCGTTAATAAGGGCCGGCGCTAAAAAGCGCCGGCCTTTGTCGTTTTAAATGGCTTTATCTGCCGGATATGCAGGATAGGGGATAGGCTCCGCGGGTGTGGTCGGAGGCGTCTCAGCGGACTGAGGCACTATGGGGCTGTCCGTCGGGATCTGCGGGGGCTGCTGCTGCACCGTCTCGCCCTTGAGGAAGGGGGTGATGGCGTCACGGATGAGCGGGATGGCCGAATCCGCGAAGGCCTTGGTGAAGTGGTGCATATCGCGGTACACCATGATATTGCCGATGATGACCGGGCAATCGCCGTTGGCATCGCAGAACCACGTCGAGGTGTCCACGGCCAGCATGTTCTTGTACTGGGAGAGGACTTCGGCGCCGGGGTCATAGGGAGCGTAGACCTCTTCGAAGCGCATGCCGCATCCGAGAGAATCCTGGGTGGCTACGTAGCACTCATCAAACTGGAGGCCATTGCCGTGCTCATCGAATCCCCACGGGTTATCACGGAAACCCAAGAAGGGAATATCGTGCTTGGCCAATTCGTCCCAGAAGGCCTTATAGCCGGGCGGGACGGCGTCTGGGCCGTGACCCAAGGGCTGGCCGGGTCGCGTTGAATTAGAGACCACGAGGGCCGGGTCCGCATCGATAATGCGCTTGACCACTTCCTTGCTCCACTCGGCACAGGAAGGCTTCACACTCAGCTCATCGCCGAGCTCGATGGGGCAACCCACGCGGGTGAGCGGAACCAGCTTGAAACCCATCTCGCGGCCCAAGTGATCCAAGGCCGAAGAATACTGCTCCGCGTGCGAACCGCCCACCAGGTAGACCTCGACATCGGAGTTGACATCACCGAAGATGCACGGCGTCACGCCGTCCTTCTGGGTCTCGATGAAGTAGTCCGTTGGCTCTTGCTCCGGGATGAAGCACCAGTTGTCGGCGACTGGCGGCTGAATGCCGCGCGCGAGAATCGGGTCAGGCTTGATCTCTACGTTCTCAGGCGGCGTGATGTTCTCGACGAAGGTCGTCGCTCCTGGGTAGAGCTTCGGGTCGAGCATTTCGTGGTTCGCTTCCTGCAGGCTGCGCAGCCACAGCGGTTGAACGGCCACGAGCGCAACGGTGCAGGCGGCAACGAGGACTCCGCCAACGCCCCGCAGAGCGCCGGTGCGAGTGCGAAGGTCGGCGAGGCCGCGGTGGACGGGGAGGTCGTCGGCAAGCGGGCGTTTGCGGTGCTGGCGCAGGGGCTTCTCGACGAAACGATGCGTCAGGTCCGCCAAGCCCAGCGACACTACGATGATGATGGCCCCGAGCCACCACGGAGGGGTGTCAAGGCCGAGGGCGGCGATGGAAATGATGAGCAGCGGCCAATGCCACAGGTAGAGCGGGTAGGCGATATCACCGAGCCAGCGAGAAACCCGGGTGGTGAGCACCCGTGAGAAAGACCCGCCGGAACCAATGATGATGAGTACTGCACCGCCGATGGGCAGAAGAGACAGCGGCCCAGGGAAGGCCAAGCTATCGGAAATAAGCAGGCCGGTACCAGCCAGAGCCGCCAAGCCGAGAGCCGTGGCGAGGTTGGACAGGCGCTGCGGCATGCGCAGGTGCGAACCATAGATAACGAGCACCGCGCCCAAAGTTAGCTCCCAGGCGCGCGACCATGTGGAATAGTAGTTTTCCGGGGTGCCAAAGAGGCCGTCGCGGGATGCATAGGCAAAAGAAACGACGGTGACTACGAGGAGGATCGGGCCCGCGATGGAATTAATGGAAGAGAAACGCTGTTCTCGTAGGCCCGTGTTCTTGGGGCGCAGGCGCATGAAAGCGGCCAGGCCGAGAGCGAAGAAGATACCCAGCAGGTAGAACTGGCCCTGCACAGCCATGGACCACATGTGCTGCAGTGGTGACGTAGTTGCTGAAGCGGCGGCGTAGTCAGCGTTCTGCCGTGCTAATTCCCAGTTCTGGTAGTAGAAGACCGTCGCAGTGATCTGCTTGGTGAGCTCCGTGTTTAAAAGCTTCGGGGCGAAGAGCCGGACAAGCACATAGCTCACGCCGATGACGAGCACGAGGGAAGGCACCAGCCGGCGGAGCGTGCGCCAGATGGGCCACCACGGGTTCAAGGAGGCATTCGGCCGTGCGGCATAGCGCAGCTGCGAGCCTAAGAAGAAGTATCCGGAAAGCAGGAGGAAGACATCGACGCCACCTGAGACACGACCAACGAAGACGTGGTACAGAACAACCAAGGCGATCGCGATGCCGCGGAGGCCGTCAAGGTCGTAACGGTAGCGGAATGTAGAGGGGGCTTGTTTATTCATAAAAAGAGGAGTGTGTGGCGTCGAAATAACCGCATTACAGACTACCCCCTTCGCGGGGTAAGGCCTAACTCTGCAAGAGCTAAGGGGGATTTCCTATCTTGTGTGGGTTCCGCTAAAGTTGGTGGGGTTGTTCACGCACAGCGTGGAGGACACATAAAACTTCATCTCTGCGTAACGCCGGTACCGCCTACGGACGGCCGGCACGTCACGCGCAGGATAAATCCAAGGGTTGAACCGGCGCGCCACCAAGCGGCGCGTGTCTGAACTGCCCGGTGACTAGAAAAGGAGCCAATCATGGCCGTTAAGATCAAGCTGCAGCGTATGGGCAAGATCCGCAACGCTGAGTACCGCGTTATCGTCGCTGATGCACGCACCCGCCGCTCCGGCAAGGCTATCGAGAACATCGGTATCTACCAGCCGAAGCAGGAGCCGTCCCTGATCCAGATCGATTCCGAGCGCGCTCAGTACTGGCTGGGTGTCGGCGCGCAGCCGACCGAGCCGGTTCTCGCACTGCTCAAGGTGACCGGTGACTGGCAGAAGTTCAAGGGTCTGCCGGGCGCAGAGGGCACCCTGAAGGTTGCTGAGGAGAAGCCGTCCAAGCTGGACCTCTTCAACGCTGCTCTGGCTGAGGCCAACAACGGCCCGACCATCGAGGCCATCACCGAGAAGAAGCGCAAGGCCAAGGAAGAGGCTGAGGCTAAGGCTGCCGCCGAGAAGGCTGCTGAGGAAGCCGCTGCCGCTGAGGCTGCTAAGGCCGAGGAAGAGGCCGCTAAGGCTGAAGAGGCCGACTCCGCTGAGGCTGAGGAGTCCGCAGAGTAATTTCTACTCGGCTAAAAGATTATCCCCGCTGACCTGTCGGTCGCGGGGATTTTTAGTGCTTAGGATCGCCCGGGGTGGTGCGCTTCCAGAGGATTGTCGAAGTCCAAGCCGCGGACAGCGGAGGCTATGACCGATTGCGCCAAGGTTTCCACCTTTTCCTCCGGTAGCGACCTCAAATGACCGCTGAGGCACAAGACTGTGAAACCGTGCACAGTGGACCAGCCGGCCAGGCAATTCTGCATCATGTGTTGCTTACTGGGTTCCTGTCCGATGGAGCGCGCATACTGCTCCATGTAGCCGTAGAAATTGAATGTGGCCTGCACGCGTAGGTCCTCGCTGGGGCCCTCGGCCGCGGCCGCGAGTCCAGCTGGAATATCAAAACCGCTCGTGGCCATCATGCACTCGAAGAAGTTCTGCTCCTCCAAGGCGTAGTGGTAGTAGGCAAAACCAGCCGCCATCATCTTGTCGACGATGGTGCCTTCCGTCTCTTCGAAGGCCTCGCTGAGCTTGGTAATGAGTTCGTAGGTGGCGACGTCCGCGACGGCATCGAGAAGCGCGGCTTGATCCTTGAAGTGGCGGTAGGCGGCAGTAGGGGAGACACCGACCGCGCGCGTTGCGGCGCGAATCGTCACCGCCTCCGGTCCTCCCTCCCGGCCAAGCTTGATGGCCTCCTGGAGGATCTCTTCATGCAAATTTCCATGGTGATACGGCTTCGAACTACTCACACTATAAGAATAGTACTAAAAGTCTATACATTCGCGCTAGTGTGTGGTGTCAACATGGTGAGCAGCATGAGTGCAGGTTCCTCGCTACATGTCACCGCATGCGGCACGTACGCCGGAAGGTGCACTATGCGTCCGGGAGCGAGCACCTCATCCTGTTCCTCGCAACTAAAAATCACCGATCCCCGGAGCACCTGCACGGTGATGGGGTGTGCGGCCTTGTGATCAGGTAGGTCTTGTCCCGGCAGGAATGAAAAGAGGATGAGGTTTGCGCCGTCGGCACTGAGGACCCTCTTAACGGCTGGTCTGGGGCGTGTGGGGTGCGGCTCGGGGGCCTCATCGAGCAGATTCAGCGTTGTGAGGGCGGCACTGTTGTGGGAGGCGTCGCCAAAGGTGGTTGCATCATTGATGGGAAGCTCAGTCATGCCGCCCCAGCGTAGCCCGTTAAGCTAGCAGGCATGGAACTACTCATTGGTCGCGTGGTGAAATCCCACGGCATTAAAGGCGAGGTCTCCGTCGAGGTGACCACCGATTCCCCTGAGACCCGATTCGCCGTCGGCGAGGTCCTTCACGGTAAGCAAGGTAAGAAGGAACATGAGCTCACCATTGCAGCGGTGCGCGCCCACAAGGGACGCCTGCTCATCACGTTTAAGGAAATCCCAGACCGCACGGCCGCGGATTCCCTGCGTGGCACCCAGTTCTTCGCCGAACCTCTGGATGACCCAGAAGACGACGGCTTCTATGACCACGAGTTGGAAGGCCTGCGCGTCCTCCTTGATGGCAAAGAGGTGGGTGAGGTGACCGGCGTGACGCACGGACCGACGCAGTCCCTCCTAGAAGTCACGCTCACCGAAGGCAAAGAAGCGCTCGTGCCCTTCGTGGAGGAGATCGTGCCGGAGGTCGATCTGGAGGCGGGGACCTGCACCATCACCCCGCCGGAAGGGTTGCTCGACCTATGAGGATTGACGTTCTCACCATTTTTCCGGAGTATCTCGACCCGCTGCGCCACGCACTGCTGGGCAAGGCCATCGAGCAGGGCAAGCTCGCGGTGGGCGTGCATGACCTGCGCCAGTGGGCCACCGACGTGCATAAATCCGTCGATGATTCCCCTTATGGGGGCGGCCCTGGCATGGTGATGAAGCCTGAGGTGTGGGGGCCCGCGCTTGACGACGTCTCCTCCGGCACCGCCTCCACCCAGGACCTGCAGAGCGCTCTGCCGCACCTGAGTAAACCGCGCCACGACGATATCCATGGCGTGGAGGCGCGCTCCTATGGTGAAAGTGAGAATTCGGACAAACCGCTGCTCATCGTGCCGACCCCTGCGGGCACGCCCTTTACTCAGGCCGATGCGCAAGCTTGGTCCGCGGAGGAGCATATTGTGTTTGCGTGCGGGCGCTACGAGGGCATCGACCAGCGCGTCGTCGACGATGCGCAGCACCGTTACCGCGTACGTGAGGTCTCCATTGGCGACTACGTGCTCATCGGCGGCGAGGTAGCTGTTCTCGTCATTGCTGAAGCCGTCGTGCGCCTCATTCCTGGTGTGTTGGGGAACCGGCGCTCGCACGAAGAAGATTCCTTCTCCGATGGCCTGCTGGAGGGGCCCAGCTACACCAAGCCGCGCGAGTGGCGCGGCCTTCAGGTTCCGGACGTGCTGACCTCCGGTGACCACGCCCGTGTGGACCGGTGGCGCCGCGAGCAGTCGCTGGCGCGGACGTGGCAGCGCCGCCCAGAGTTGCTGGATGCAGCGGAGCTAAGTGACGCCGATCGCGCCTACCTGGAAACCTTAAAGGAGGATTGAGATGGACGTGAGCACTGACTTGTCAATACTTATGACCGAAGCTGAATGGAACAAGGTCCTCGAAGGTATGCCGCAGCGTTTGCGTGAAGGCGGAGTCGAGCCACAGGACATCAACGCCGAGGTCGTGTCATTTACCTGCGAACCCGACAACATTCTGGTCAACGAGTACATGGATAAGCACGGTCAGCCACCGGTGGGTGAGCACGTGTGGAGGGTCATCGTCAACGGCTCTTCAGATTTACCGCTGACGAAGGTCACCGCGGCCGTCGCGGACTGTTTGCCGCCGCACACATTGTGGTACGGGACCTCAGAGATTGGTCACACCGAGTTTGGGCTGGGCACTTCCTGCGCGTGGCAGGGCGGGGTATAGGGTGAGAAGGTCTTAAGTCCCCGACCCATAAAGAGGTTTTGTGAATATCGCAGCCACCATCGCTGGAGAGCTGGGCGTCAAAGAGCAGTTTGTCGAAGCCGCCCTCAAGCTCATGGCGGAGGGTAACACCGTTCCGTTCATCGCCCGTTACCGCAAGGAAGCCACCGGCGAGCTGGATGACTCGCAGCTGCGTATCATCGAGGAACGCTCGACCTACCTGCGGGAACTGGAGGAGCGCAAGGAAACGGTGCTCGCCGCCATTGAGGAGCAGGGCAAGCTGACCGACGAGTTGCGTGCCCTCATTCAAGGCTGCGAAACCAAGGCGCGCCTAGAGGATCTGTACCTGCCGTATAAGAAGCGCCGCAAGACCAAGGCGGATATCGCGCGCGAGGCAGGACTTGAGCCGCTGACGGACAAACTCATTGAGAATCCTTCGGCGGATCCGGCCGAGCTGGCAGGGGAGTACCTCACTGAAGGCTTCGAGGAAGCGAAGAAAGCCCTCGAGGGTGCTCGCGCTATCTTGGTGGACCGTTTTGCACTGGACGCGGACCTCGTCGGCGAAGTGCGCGAGCGCATGTACACCAGCGGTTCCATGAATGCCGGTGTGGTGGAAGGCAAGGAAACCGAGGGCGCGAAGTTCAAGGACTACTTCGAGTTCTCTGAGCCTTTCGACAAGCTTCCCTCGCACCGCATCCTGGCGCTGTTGCGTGGTGAGAACGAAGGCGTGCTGCAGCTCAACCTCGATGCTGGTGATGACGCCATGTATGAGGGCATGATTGCGGAGCGCTTCGACTTGGACGTTGCCACCTCACGCTGGCTTGCCGACGCCGTCCACTGGGGCTGGCGCACCAAACTCTCCATCTCCTCGGGCCTCGACGTGCGCATGCGTCTCAAGGAGAAGGCCGAGGAAGGAGCGCTCAAGGTCTTCGCTACCAACTTGCGCGATGTTCTGCTGGCCGCCCCGGCGGGCCAGCGCGCGACGCTGGGCTTGGACCCGGGTTACCGTAATGGCGTCAAGTGCGCGGTCGTCGACCCGACGGGCAAGGTCCTTGCCACCACCATCGTCTACCCGCACCAGCCGCAGCAGAAGTGGGCTGAGGCGGTGAGGGAGTTGGCGTCGTTAAGCGCGGCTCATTCGGTGGACCTCATGGCGATTGGTAATGGCACCGCTTCGCGTGAGACGGAGAAGCTCGCCGGTGAAGTCGCGGACCTCATCGCGCAGGCGGGTGGGAAGCGGCCGAACCCGGTCGTGGTCTCGGAAGCCGGTGCATCGGTGTATTCGGCTTCGCAGCTGGCGGCCGATGAGTTCCCCGACATGGACGTCTCCCTGCGCGGCGCGGTGTCCATCGCGCGCCGCCTGCAGGACCCGCTGGCGGAGCTGGTGAAGATTGACCCGAAGGCCATCGGCGTGGGGCAGTATCAGCACGATGTCAACCAGGTCGCGCTCGCCCGCACCCTCGATGGTGTGGTGGAGGATGCCGTGAATGGCGTCGGCGTGGACCTTAATACCGCCTCGGCTCCGTTGCTGGAGCGCGTGGCCGGAGTGAACTCCACGATTGCGGCCAACATCGTGGCCTATCGCGATGAGAATGGCACGTTTGCTTCACGCAAGGAGCTGAAGAAGGTGCCGCGCTTGGGGCCGAAGGCCTTCGAACAGGCGGCTGGCTTCTTGCGCATCAATGGAGGTAAGGACCCGCTCGATGCCTCGGCCGTGCACCCGGAGGCTTACCCGGTGGTGGCGCGCATCGCGGAGAAGACCGGGCTGGGGGTTTCGGAGCTCATCGGCAATTCGCGCGTGTTGACGAAGCTGTCGCCGGCGGACTTTGCTGACGATACCTTCGGTGTGCCGACGGTGACGGATATCATTGCGGAGCTGGACAAACCTGGCCGCGACCCGCGCCCAGAATTCAAGACGGCTACCTTCAAGGAAGGCGTAGACAAGGTCTCGGACTTGAAACCGGGCATGATTCTGGAGGGCACCGTGACCAACGTTGCGGCCTTTGGTGCCTTCATCGACGTTGGCGTGCACCAGGACGGGCTTGTGCATGTGTCCGCGATGAGCCACAAGTTCGTCTCTGACCCGCATGATGTGGTCCGTTCGGGCCAAGTGGTGAAGGTCAAGGTCATGGAGGTCGACGTGGAGCGCCAGCGCATTGGTTTGTCGCTGCGGCTTGACGACGAACCCGGCCAGCCCGCCCCCAAGCGCCGCAACGGCGGCGGGCGTTCCGAGGGGCGAGGCGGCCGTTCCGGCCGGCGCAACGGAGGGCGTGGCCGCGCGGACCGCGGCGGCGGTGGCTCGATGGCCGATGCCCTCAAGAAAGCCGGCTTTTAAAGCTCATCTAGTCACGCGCCACAAACCCCTGACCGTTCAAACGGTTGGGAGTTTGTGAGTTTTTCGGCGGGCTGTTCTGCACGGACGGTGCATTGGACACGCCCGTGGGATGGAGCGATCGCCAAAGACGCGGAAGGCCTCAAGAAATCTGAGGTTTCCGCGTGGCGCAGGGCTGAGTCCGCCGTGTTAAGAGGACATTCCGTGCTGGTGGGGAGCCGGTTCGGGGTGTGGACGTGTGCGGCTAAGCTGCCGCGAAGACTATCCGGGCGGCGACACAGTGCTGGGTGGTGATGGGTGTGGGTCCGGCGGATCGGGTGGTTGGCCTGGAGGAGTGCGCGTCGGGCTCGTGGCCTGCCGGTTTATGGCTTCTTGGTAGGCCGGCTGCCCGGTAATCGGTGTTCCCCAGGGCGGGATATAGTCAACGGGTCCTCTCAGCCGAAAGACATAGCCTCGGCCGGTTGGGCTGGTGGGGTCATCGTCGTTAATACCGTTGTGATAAGCGCACAACATGGTCAGGTTGGGCGGGTTGGTTTCTCCGCCCGCCTGCCAAGGGATGATGTGGTGGACCTGGCAGTAGTCCGCCGGTTTATTGCAGTCTTCGATCGCGCAGGTGGGGTGCTCCGCGCTGGCCATGATGCGTTGCTCGACGCTGGCAAAGCGCGAAAGACGGTGCAGCCACACCGGGCCGATAGTGGGGTGGACCAGTGTGGCGTAGCCAGTTTCGGCGAACTTGTAGGTGAGAAACTCCGCGCCGCTCATGCGCCCGCCGTTGGTGAGCTCGAGTTCGATGTCATCGCCGTCATGACGGACGATTTTGTCGAGCTCATCGAGTGTTATCACGACGTTCGTTCCCACCGCCGGCCGAGAGCCCACACCTTCTTTAAAGAAGACTTGACGGGTGGCGTCCAGGAGGTCAGTGGGGTTAATGGACTCCAGCGTGCTGCGCATGGTGGAGATGTTCAGCGCGGAGTCGGTAACCGTGAGTGAGTGCGGGCCGTTCTTGCGGTAGGTAAGGCGCACCCCAGGCGACGGCACGCGTTTCGGTTTGAGTTCTTTCAAACGTTCCGCCGCCACTGAAGGAATCCGTTCTGAAGGCGTGGATGCAAGTGTTACGCGCACATTCCAGACGTCGAGTTGCTTCTTCAGTTTGGCGGCGTAGGACTCAATGAGGCTCAGTGTGGCCAGGTCGTGGCCTTGGCGTCGGGCTGCTTGGCGGGCGGTGCGCTGCTTGCCGGTGAAGCGGGTATCGCCGAAATAGATGGCATGAAGTGACGCCAGCTCTGCCGCATCGCCGCGTGAGGCGCCCAGCGCGCGCAAGCTTTCGGGTGTGCTGGTTGCTGCTTCCACCAGCGCAATCCCCGAATTGCGAAGGCGGATGTAGGTCTCAATATCCCCCATGGGTACAGAGCCTAAAACAGGCCTTAAGGCCTCGCAACCGGAGGGGGGAAACGCCCTGTTCATGTGCCTTGTAACTCGGAGCTCACACGGGAGTAACCAGCACCCACACGGCCAAACGCAGTCACCAGGTCGTAATTCGGAGCTCGCACGGGAGTAACGGCATGGGGTGCAATGACACGAATAGCCATAAGTTTACAGAGCCAACATATTAGGTGGTATGTTTGGTGAAACAAATGAACTAGTGGTCCCGCTTATCGTTGTACTTCCTCTGAAAGTCCTGGGCAGAAGGCTATAAGCGGGTCAGAGCTAAAACCATGAGGAGGCGGGAATGCGCCGTGAGACGGAAGAAAGCCGGAAGAATGCTTCTTCGCCTGGAAAGGCAGCTAAGGGGAGCGCAGCAGGCCACGACAGTGAGGCGATGGGGTGGCACCGCGTCCTCGATTGGCGCCCCACGAGTACCTTGTCGCGCGTGCTCATCGTTTTCCTTCTCGTAGCACCCATCGTCATCGCGGGCACCATGATGTGGGCCATGTGGGACCCCTCTAAGTACATGCGCAACATTGATTTGGCGGTGGTGAATGAGGACGCGGGCGTCGAGAAGCAGGGCACCTACACTAACTACGGCGATCAGGTCGTGGAAGGCCTAATGGAGACGCAGTACCTGAAATTTGCCGAAGTCAGCAAGGGCGACGGGGATGAGGGGCTGCTCAAGGGCACATACCTCATGGTGGTGACCATCCCGAAGAACTTCTCCGAGCAGGCCGTCACCATCATCAGCGATAAACCGGTCAAGCCGGAGATTCACTTCGCCACCAATGATTACTACGGCACGAATGGCTCGGTGATTTCTTCCAGCCTCATCCCGCAGGTGCAGACCAGCGTGGAGAATGCGATTTCCAAGAAATACGCCGACCAGGTTATTGAGGGGCTGAATAATCTCAGCGATGGTCTGGGAACCGCGGCCGAGGGCGCCGGCCGTCTCGATGAGGGTGCGGGCAAATTGCAGGAAGGCGGCGGGCGCGCGGTCGAGGGAATCGCCAAGTTGGACGCCGGCGCGGGCGATCTCAACAACGGTACGGGCCAGCTGCTGGACGGCACGAACCGCCTGAATGACGGAGTAGGGCGCCTCAGCGATGGTGCCGCGCAGCTCGATGATGGCGCCGCGCAGCTTGCCAACGGCTCCGACAAACTGCTCGCCGGAACCGGCCGCCTAGCGGATGGCGCGGGCCAGATCGATGGCGGCGTCAACCAACTGACGGGCATGCTCATCCCGGTGCTCAAGCAGGCGCAGGCCGTAGCTCCAGCGCTGCTGCAACTTGTCGACGTCCTCCGTGGCCTCGGCATGCACCAGCAAGCCGACCAACTCTATTCCCTGGTCTCGAAGCTGGACCCGGCCGCCAGTGGAAACATGGTGGCGCAACTGGAAAAGCTCTCTGACGGCACCGGTCAGCTCTACTACAACCTGTCCGATCCCAACTCGGAGTACCTCGGCGGCATGATGGCTCTCAATGATGGTGCGCACCGCTTGTCCGATGGCTCGCAGCAGTTGCGCGCGGGTGTTGGCGAGCTGGGCGACGGTGCCGCCCAGCTGCAGGACGGTGCTTCCCGCTTGCATGAGGGCACCGGCACGTTGAAGGACGGCACGAGCCAGCTGGCAGCCGGTGGTACGGAGCTGAAGGATGGCATGGACCAGCTCAAGGCGGGCTCCAATGAGTTGGCTACCAAGCTTGCCGACGGTGCCGCCAAAGCCCCCTCCATTAGCCAGCCGGATACGTCCGCACAGAACATGGCCGTGCCCATCAACTTCACCTCCTCCAACCTTCACCCCGTACAGACGGTGGTCAGCCCGGTTGACCCGACCGAGAAGAACATCACGGGTGGCGCCTCGCTACTCTTCGTGCTGGTCTTCGGCTTCCTTGTGATGCTGCTCCTGGCGATGACGCTGCCGTACTACCTGGGCCGTCGCGGTGAGTCAGTCACGAGCCCGGTACGTGGCATCCTCGCGGCCTTCGGCGTGGTGGCGGGGCTGAACTTCTTGGTCTTGGCCTTCATGGGCTTGATGTCCTCCACGATGGGCTGGAGTCCTGCCAGCTGGCCGATGATGTTGTTAGTCATCGCCGCCATCGCGGCCGTGGGTGCGGCGACCTACCAGTTCTTCCTCGTAACCTTCGGCCGCAAGATTGGTGCCGTCTTCGCAGTCGGTGCTTTTGCCTTAGGCGTCATGGTCTTCGGCGGCGTGTGGCCCGTGGCCGCCATTCCACGCCCGCTGAGTTTGCTGCATCCTTTCCACCCGATGTCTTATGCGAAAAACGCCTTTACCCGCGCTACCGACGGCATCCACGATGGCACCTTCTGGGCGGGTATTGCGGTGCTGTTCATCGTGACCGCTCTGGCACTGGTGGCTTCCTGCGTGATTTTCCGGGCTCGTCACCACGGCACGGCGCGCATCCTCGACGAGCATCTCTTCCGCACGCCGGCGGTGGCTGGCGCCTAGAAATCGTGTGCTGCGAGCCCACCGGGCAGGTTGCGCAACTCGATGCCCATGTCCGCGGCGAGATCGGCGTAGCGCAGGACAAAGCCAGCGCTGCGCCCACCGGAGGGGCAGGCCACGTAGACCAGTTCGGATGCGCAGGCGGATAGTGCTCGGCGCACGGCATCATCATCGGTGACAGTTTGCCAGGGCAGTGTCACTGTGGCATGAGGAAAGTTGGGCTCCTCGGAGATATCGAGGAGGGCAGCCTGGCCGGTGACAAGCTCCGGCGGCAGGGTGTGCCGGCCAGGTAGGGCAGTAACGAGGGGGCGGTCGGGATCGGCGCCCACCCGCAGTGTGCGGAAGCTACCGGGGAGCGCGTCGTAGGAGGTTACGCGCCCGACCATGTCCCGATGATCTGGGAGTGCGCCGAGCATGGCGACCGCCGCGGTGGCCATGAGCCCCGCGATGACCGATGTCGTAGCCCCCAGGACCCCCGCTGTGGAGCACTCTAGCGCCTCGCCACTAGGCGGGGCGGGGAAGAGATCGCGCAAGCCCACCCCGCGCCCGTCAGCACATGCATTCCCGGAGTGCCACAGCGCGGCCTGCCCGCCGTAGCGCAGCACGGTACCCCAGGCCAGCGGGGTAGAGGTGAGTTCGCAGGCGTCGGCGACGAGATACTTCGTATCGAAGGTATCGGAGCCGTCGAGGACGAGGTCGGCCTCGGAACACAGGTCGAGGACGGTGGAGGAGCCGAGGCGTTCTTTAAGCGCGGTGATGGTGAGCTCGGGGGCAAGCTCGCGGGCGCGCGCGGCGGCTACCTCGGCCTTGGGCTTGCCGAGGTCCCCTACACCAAACAGCACCTGCCTGTGCAGGTTGCTGATATCGACGGTATCGGAATCAATAATCGTGATCCGCCCGATGCCAGCCGCCGCCAGCTGCTGGAGGGCCGGGCAGCCCAGCCCACCGGCGCCCACGACGAGCACGTGCGCGGCATTGAGACGCTCTTGGGCCGCGTCACCGAAGCCGGGGAGAAGGCGTTGGCGCGCGGTGCGGGCGAGTTCATCTTTGCTGAGCATAGGTCCCTTGTGCGGCGGCGATCAATGTCACAGGTCTAGAGAACGTGGTCGGCCCAGGAGGCCAGGCCCTCAAAGGTGGAGGAAGCCTGGGCGTGCTCGCGCTGCGGGATGCGCCCTGCACTCCGGGCTAGGCGGCCGGCTTCGACGGCGTGGCGCATGGCGGTGGCCATGGCCTCGGGATCCTGGCAGCGGTTGACCGCGCTGGCGAGAAGCACGCCGGAGCAGCCCAGCTCCATGGCGAGGGTGGCGTCGGAGGCGGTGCCGATGCCGGCGTCGACAAGCACGGGCACCGAGGCACGTGAGCAGATGAGCTCGAGGTTGTGGGGATTGAGGATTCCCAGACCAGTGCCGATGGGGGCTCCGAGAGGCATGACGGCTGCCGCTCCGGCGTCTTCGAGGCGCTGGGCGGCTACGGGATCGTCGCTGGTGTAGGCCAGGACGGTGAACCCTTCGGCGCTCAGCAGCTCGGTGGCGTCGAGGGTTTCCACGACATCGGGCAGCAGCGTATGTTCGTCGGCGATGACCTCGACCTTGACCCAGGAGGTCCCCAGCGCCTCGCGGGCCATGCGGGCGGTGAGCACGGCCTCGCGCGCGGTGCGACACCCGGCGGTGTTGGGGAGTAGGGCGATGTCCAACCGGCGCAGCAGATCGAAGACACTCTCACCATCACGGGTACCAGTGTGGCGGCGCATGGCCACGGTAGTCAGCTCGGTTCCGGAGGCGACGAGCGCGCGCTCCAGGGCGTCGTGGCTCGTGGCCCCACCGGTGCCCATGATGAGGTGGGAAGAAAAGGTGGTCTCGGCGATGGTGAGCATTTAACCTCCTTGGACTGCGGTGAGGATTTCCACGGTTGCGCCTTCAGTGAGTGGGGTGGACTCCCACTGCGAGCGGGGTACGACTTGTTCGGACACGGCCACGGCGGTGCCGTCGGCGGCGATGTTCTGCTCGTCCAACAATTCGGTGATGGTCGTCGCTGAGGTGTCAGTGGGCTGGCCGTTGAGGATGAGGATCATGGCTGCTCCTTGAGGTGACGTAGAGGATCACAAGCGGTGAGATCGATGCTGGATTCGGTGCCTTCGATGAGCTCGCGTGTACAGCGCGCGGCCAGGGCCGTGAGCAGAATGCCGTGGCGGAAATAGCCGGTGGAGATGACGAGCTTGTCGCTGACGCGGCCGAGGTACGGCAAATCGTCTGGCGTGCCGGGGCGGGCACCCGCGCTGGCCTCGAGGAATTCGCACTCTTCGACGGCGGGCAGCACACGGATGGCGTCGCGAAGCAGCGCGTAGACACCGCCGGCCTGGGCCGTGGCAAGAGGATCCTCGCGGGTTGTAGCGCCAACCGCCAAGGTGCCGTCGCCGCGGGGGATGAGGTAAATGGGGCGGTCCTCCACGAAGCCGCGCACCACGCGGGTGAGCAGAGGCTGGAGCTCGTCGGGTACGCGCAGGCGCAGGATATCGCCGTATACCGGGCGCAGGTGTAGCGGAGATTCTTCGAGCCCGGCTGATGCAGCCCACTCGATGTCGCGTGCTCCCAGGCCTGCAGCGAGCACCACCTGTTCAGCTTCGAACTCGCCGACGGCCGTGGTGACCATGCCCGTGTCAGCATTGATCGACTGTGCTGCCGTGCGGAAGAAACGCACACCGAGTGCTTGGGCTGCGCTGAGCAGTGCAGCTGTCCACTGGCGGGGGAAAACCTGCGTGTCACCCGGAATACTCACCGCAGCAGCCAGACGTGGCGAGAGCAAAGGTTCGGCGCGCCGGGCTTCGCGCACGGTGATGCGCTCGACCTCCATGCCGTGGAGGGATTGATAGTCAGCCAGCTCGGTGAGGTGCTGAGCATCCGCACGGTCAGCGGAGACGACGAGGGTACCTTCGGCGCGGTAGCCAGTTGGGACCTCGGTGTGCTGAGCCACGAGATCGATAAGCTCCGGGTACCACGCGCCGGAGGCACGCATCAGCGGGAAGAGTGGATCCTGCTGGTAGACCACCTCCGCGGCGGGGGCGAGCATGCCCCCGGCATAGTGCGAAGCCCCAGAGGCCGGTGCCGGGTCCAAGACAGTGACCTTAAAGCCCCGCGCGGCCAACTCCACGGCGGTGGCCAGACCGATGACGCCCGCGCCGACGACGATGACTGAAGAATCAGAGCTAGTACTCATCGCGCACCTTCGTCAAAACCGGACAGCAGCGCGCGGCAATAAGCTTCTGGGTCCTCGGCATTCATGATGCCGCGCACGACGGCTAGTCCGGCCACACCAGTTGCCGCAAGATCGGCTGCATCCTCAGCGGTGACATCCCCGATGGCTACGAGTGGCACGCGGGAGAGCTTCACCAATTCCGGGTAGGCGTGAAGTCCTAAAGGCGTGCGGCCGGAGTCCTTCGTCGGAGTCGCGCGGAACGGACCGCAACCGATGTAGTCAATGACATCTGCGACGTCATTGGCGGCCTCGACCAATTCGCGGGTGCCGGTGGTCAGACCGATAATCGCGTCCGGACCCAACAACGCGCGGGCAGCGGCGACCGGTAGATCATCTTGGCCGACATGCACGCCATGCACCGGCTCGCCGGCGTGGCGTAGGGCGGCGGCGACGTCGACGCGGTCGTCGATAAGCACGCGTGTTTCTGGGTTAGCCTTCGCCACCGCGCGGGCCACGTCGCGGCCTAAATAGAAAAGGTCGCGGGCAGAAATTGGCTTGGAGCGTACCTGCACGACCCCGGCACCGCCTCGCGCCGCTGCCGCAGCGATGCGCACGATCTCCGCAGGCGTGCCCGCGCCCGTGACGAAGTAGCAGCGAAGATCAGGCATGCGCGGTTTCTTCCTCCTGATAGAGCTGCGAACCTTGGGCCTTGAACTCTTCCGACATCTGTTTCTCACCGGCACGGGCAGCTGCCACGACCTCCGGATCAACGGCGTCCTTACCCGGGAAACTTGGCATACCAAGGGAGTCGGAGAAGGTATCCCGGATGTCCTGGCTGATGCGCATAGAGCAGAACTTCGGGCCGCACATGGAACAGAAGTGGGCGGTCTTCGCCGGCTCCGCAGGCAGGGTCTCATCGTGGTAGGCCTGCGCGGTGTCTGGGTCGAGGGAGAGCGCGAACTGGTCGTGCCAGCGGAATTCGAAGCGGGCCTTACTCATCGCATCATCCCAAGCGCGCGCACCTGGGTGGCCCTTGGCCACGTCGGCTGCATGGGCCGCAAGCTTGTAGGTAATCACGCCGGTCTTCACATCATCGCGGTTGGGAAGCCCCAAGTGTTCCTTCGGTGTGACGTAGCACAGCATGGCCGTACCACCCATGGCGATGTGTGCCGCACCAATGGCGGAGGTGATGTGGTCATAGCCCGGTGCGATATCCGTAACCAGCGGGCCCAGCGTGTAGAAGGGAGCATCCGAGGCCCAGTCCTGCTCGAGCTCGTTATTTTCCTGAATCATGTTGAGCGGGACGTGGCCTGGGCCTTCCACCATGACCTGGACGTCATACTCCCAGGCACGCCGGGTGAGCTCACCGATGGTTTTGAGTTCAGCGAATTGGGCGGTGTCGTTAGCATCCGCCAAGGAGCCGGGGCGCAGACCATCGCCGAGGGAGAAAGCGACGTCGTAGCGCGCGAAAATCTCACAGAGTTCGTCGAAGTTCTCGTAGAGGAAGGACTCCTTGTGGTGCGCCAGGCACCAGCCTGCCATGATGGAGCCGCCGCGGGAAACAATGCCGGTGACGCGGTTCGTGGTCAGCGGCACGTAGGGCAAAAGCACGCCGGCGTGCACGGTCATGTAGTCCACGCCCTGCTCGCACTGTTCGATGACGGTATCGCGGAAAATCTCCCATGTCAGGTCTTCCGCGACACCATTGACCTTCTCCAGCGCCTGGTAGATGGGCACGGTGCCGATAGGAACCGGAGAGTTGCGCAGGATCCACTCGCGGGTGGTGTGGATGTCGTCACCGGTGGAGAGGTCCATGACGGTATCCGCGCCCCAGCGGGTGGCCCAGCGTAGCTTGGATACCTCCTCGGCGATGGAGGAGGTCACCGCGGAGTTGCCAATATTGGCGTTGATTTTGGTGAGGAACTTCCGACCGATGATCATCGGCTCCGACTCGGGGTGGTTGACGTTATTAGGCAGGATGGCGCGGCCACGGGCGATTTCGGAGCGCACGAACTCTGGGTCGCAGTGCTCGCGTAGGGCCACGAACTCCATCTCCTTGGTGATGATGCCCTGGCGCGCATAGTGCATCTGGGTAACGCGCTTGCCTTCCTTAGAACGCAGCGGTTGGCGACGCTCCCCCTTCCACTCCTGGGAAGCCGCACCGCGGCGCTCGGCCGAGCGGCCATCGTCAGCGAGGTTGCGTGCGCGGCCCTCGTATACTTCAACGTCCCCGCGCTCCGCAATCCATTCGGCGCGCAGTGCCGGCAGACCGACTTCGGGCTCACACTCCGGGCCACGTGTGCGGTAGATACGGAAGGGCTCATTGGGGCCGGTAGGGGAATCATCCAGCTGGATCTCGGTCTCCGGTACCTCCAGGCCATTCTCCCGGATGGGGGAGTAGGAGTGCTTGGGGTGGATCTCGCCGGAGTTGGTGGACTGGATGGGGTTATGGGTAGCCGTCATGGCTGCTCCTCTCTTCCTTCGCTGGTGCTAACCAGACAGGTTCGAACGGTGCAGGCGCGGTATCAGCGCCACTCTCAGCCCACTTCCCGTGGGCACCCGTGGGGTATCAGTGCGCCACCCACCTTAGAGCCCGCAATGAGGAGATGTCAGGCGTTTGACGGAATTTGTTCTTCCGGGGTGGGGTGTGGAAAGATGACGATGTTCTGTGTAATAGGCACGAACCGGTCAGCTGCCGCGAGGTGGCGCTAGGGTCCTCTGTCTTAAACTGAAAAGGAAAACACCAATGGCAAACCTCATTGACAAGGTTGATGCAGCTTCGCTGCGCGACGATATCCCGTCCTTCCGCCCGGGCGATACCCTCGACGTCAACGTCAAGGTCATCGAGGGCACCACCGAGCGTACCCAGCTCTTCAAGGGTGTCTGCATCCGCCGTCAGGGCGACGGCATCCGCGAGACCTTCACCGTGCGTAAGGTCTCCTTCGGCATCGGCGTTGAGCGTACCTTCCCGGTTCACTCCCCGAACATTGCCTCCATCGAGGTAGTCCGCCGCGGCCGTGTCCGCCGCGCCAAGCTGTACTACCTGCGCGACCTGCGCGGCAAGAAGGCCCGCATCAAGGAGCGCCGCTAATTTACAGCGCATCACAGCCCTTCGCCTTTATCCTCACCGCGAGGAAAGGCGAAGGGCTTTCCTTTTGCCTTCTCCTTTTAGCGTGCGCCGCGCGGGGCCACAAGGCCCGTGAGGGCAAGACACATTGCTAGGATTTAGCCCGTGGAAAAAGAAAACGACATTACTGAAAGTTCCCAGGGGGTTGGGAGAGAGGCGTCGGAAAGCGCGGCGCCCCCAGCTGAAGAAAAGAAGCAGATGCCCTGGTTGCTGGAGACTGCCCTCGTAGTGGTCTCCGTGCTCGCAGTCGTCGGCATTTTCCAGAACTTTGTCGGCCGGCAGTACGTGATCCCCTCCGGCTCCATGGAGCCGACATTGCATGGTTGCGAAGGCTGCAATAACGACCGGATCTTTACCGAAAAGGTTTCCTACTACGGCGATAAGAGCCCGGAACCCGGTGATGTCGTGGTATTCAAGGGCACCCCGGACTGGGATAGCAACTGGGTGTCCCCGCGTTCCGATAACCCAGTGATCCACCGCATTCAGGATGCCCTGAGCTATGTGTCGCTCACCCCGCCCGATGAGAACACTCTGGTCAAGCGCGTTGTTGCCACCGGTGGCCAGACGGTGTCCTGCCAAGAAGGGGATCCGGCAGTCATGGTGGACGGCAAGCCCATTGAACAGGATTATGTGCAGGATCCACCGACCTATCGCGTTGATGAAACCACCGGTTCCTATGCCTGCGGCGGCGCGTACTTTGGCCCCGTGACCGTGCCGGAGGGCAATATCTGGGTGATGGGAGATAATCGCACGGCCTCCGCGGACTCGCGCTATCACATGCAGGATGAGTACCAAGGAACAATCCCCCTGGAGAATGTTCGCGGCAAGGTCATGTTCATCTTCTTCCCCTTCAACCGTATTGGTGGAGTCGATGACCCGGACATCCAGTCCTAGAGTTCGCGATGTTCTTTCGGCGCTGGCTGTCACCTTCGTGGCGCTGGCGTTGATTCAGGCCTTCGTGGGAAGGCTGTATCTCATCCCGTCTTCTTCCATGGAGCCCACCCTGCATGGCTGCCCGGGGTGTACGAATGACCGCATTGCGGTGCAGAAGGTGAGCTATTACTTCAGCGATCCGCGCCCGGGAGAGGTTGTGGTCTTTGCCGGTCCGGAATCGTGGAACACGTCTTTTGAGGTCAAGCGTTCCCACAATGTGTTTCTCCGCGGCATCCAAAATATGGCGGCTGTTGTGGGGCTGGCTCCCAACGGCGATAACATTCTGGTCAAACGGGTCATTGCCACCGGGGGTCAGACCGTGTCGTGCCAGGAGGGCGATCCGGCCGTCATGGTGGACGGCCAACCCACCAACCAGGACTTTGTCCTCGATCCGCCGGAGATACCCGTCGATGAGCGGGTGGGATCGCAGGCCTGTGGCGGCGCGTACTTTGGGCCCGTCACCGTTCCCGAGGGGCACCTGTGGGTGATGGGGGACAACCGCACAAACTCTTTGGATTCGCGCGCGCACCTAGGCGATAAGCTCCAGGGCACCGTTCCAGTGGAGAACGTGCGCGGGAAGGTCGCTGCCGTGGTGGTTCCGATTAGCCGTGCGCACACTATCGAGGACATGCCCCTCTAACCGCTATGCGCCGTCTAAAACAGAAGAGAACCTATGAGGTCGCGCTCTCCAAAGCAGGGTTGGGGCCTGTTGCCGGGGTGGATGAAGCTGGGCGCGGAGCTTGCTGCGGGCCAATAACTATCGCCGCGTGTATTTTGCCGGATCGTATCCTGCCCGGCTTGGAGCGGCTTGATGATTCGAAGAAGCTCACGCCGGCGGCCCGGGAAAAGTTGGAGCCGGTGATCAAACGCCGTGCGCTGGCCTGGTCAGTGGTGCACATAGGCGCGAAGGATATCGATGCCTTTGGCATTCAGCATGCCAACCTGTCAGGAATGCGCCGTGCGGTGGCGCAGCTGGGGATCCGCCCGGGCTATGTGCTGAGCGACGCCCTCTTCGTCCCCGGCCTGCCCACCCCGCAGCTGCCGATCATCGCCGGCGATACCGCCGCACGTTGCATCGCTGCGGCTAGTGTTTTGGCCAAAGTTTCCCGGGACCGTCTCATGGTGGATGTGGCGAAGCACTACCCAGGCTATGCTCTGGAAACCCATAAGGGCTATGGCACAGCTGTGCATCAGGATGCCATCGCCCAGCTGGGGGCGACGCCTGAGCACCGTATGAGCTATCGCAATGTTGCTGAAGCTCATGCACGATTCCTCGCGCGCGCCTGAAGGCTTAGGCAGCAAGTGCGAACTAAGCTTGTGCTCAATCTGTGACACCGTGATCCCGGGTAATTGTGAGCGAAGGAGAAGCACACCGTGAGCGCTGAGGAACTCGATAACTACGAGGCTGAAGTCGAGCTGTCGCTGTACCGCGAATATCGCGATGTGGTCAGCCAATTCTCCTATGTGGTAGAAACCGAACGCAGGTTTTACCTGGCCAATGCGGTGGAGCTCATCCCGCATACCTCCGGCCCGGATGTCTACTACGAGGTCCGCATGTCGGATGCCTGGGTGTGGGACATGTACCGCTCGGCGCGCTTTGTGCGCTATGTCCGTGTGATCACTTACAAGGACGTCAATATTGAGGAGCTGGACAAGCCGGACTTTGTTCTCCCTGAATAGAGTTCTAGGTAAAGGAGTGCGGGGAAACACCATCGAGGTGACCCCGGACTAGTTATCCACAGATTTGCGGTGGCGAGGGAAGAAGCCCTCGCCACCGGACTGTTGTGTGGGGTGTTCTGGAAGTGCCGTAAGGGGTGTGCGGCACGGGGATTTTCTTGTGTCGTGCTTACGGCGTGTTGTGTACACGTTCAATTCCAAGGAGCACCATAGTGACAAGAAATCTAGCAGCCTCTCTGCATTCGCCGACCGTGGGGCAGACCATTCGCCCCGCGGATGCACTAGGAAAAGCAGGGGAGAAATTCGCTGCTGACTTTTACCGCGCACGCGGGGCGCAGGTTATCGCCGCAAACGTTCACTACCGCGTGGGCGAGCTCGATCTCGTTGTGCGCGAGAGCGATGGGACCATTGTCTTTTGCGAAGTTAAGACTCGGGCTACCCGCAACTTTGGAGTCGCGGAGGCGGTAACCCCACGCAAGCTAAAGCGCCTGCGCAAAGCAGCCGCGCAGTGGTTGAGTACTGCGCGGAGTGAAAACCAGACATTAAGCAAGGTTCGTTTTGACGTGCTTGGACTCGTGGCCACCGGGGCACACTCTGGGGAAGCCTTCGAAGTGGAATATTTCCAGGGAGTTGATCATGGCTCTCGGTAGATGCGACACGATAGCGCTAGATGGAGTCCTGGCCCGGGTGGTCACAGTGGAGGCCAACGTTGGCTCCGGACTTCCCGGAGTTCACGTTGTGGGCCTGGGGGATGCAGCGATCTCCGAGTCGCGAGACCGCATCCGCACCGCGGTGAGCAATTCGCATTTGCCATGGCCTAAGACGAAGGTCGTGGTGTCCATGTCACCGGCGTCGCTGCCTAAAGCCGGGGCTCACTTTGACCTCCCGATGGCCTTGGCAATCTTAGCGGCCGGGCAGAGTGAGAAGTGTCGGCTCAGCGGGGCGCTCGTCCTCGGCGAGCTGGGATTGGACGGGCACGTGCGCCCAGTTTCTGGCATCATCCCGGCGATCCTGGCCGCGCGCTCGCAAGGCTATGACACCCTCATCATTCCTGTGGGCAATGCGGCCGAGGCGGCATTGGTGCCCGGAATGACAGTCCTCGTGGCCGAAACCCTGTGGGATGCTTTTGCCTGGGCGTGCGGGAGCGATTGTCTGCCGGATGCACATCTCATCGCACACGCGGCAGCGCCTGCCCGCGAACAGGTCGCAGACTTCAGCGAAGTCGCCGGCCAGAAAGAAGCCAAGTGGGCGGCGGAAGTCGCTGCCGCCGGCGGTCACCACGTGATGATGGTGGGACCGCCCGGCTCTGGAAAGTCGATGATTGCCTCGCGCTTGCCGGGCATTCTGCCGCGCTTGAGCATGGAGCAGGCGGTAGAAGCCACAGCCATCCACTCGGTGGCCGGGGACGTTGGTACCGCCGTTTCTCGCGCTCCCTTCATCGCACCGCATGCTTCGGTAACAAGGGCCGCGCTGATCGGTGGCGGCTCGGGGCGCCCGCGGCCAGGCGCGGTGAGCCTAGCCCACCATGGTGTGCTCTTCCTCGATGAAGTCAGTGAGGTTCCAGCGCAGGTTCTCGATAGCCTGCGCGCCCCTTTAGAAGAAGGACAGGTGCGCCTGACGCGAGCGAGCAGAGAAGTCATCTTCCCCGCACAATTCCAACTGGTACTAGCCGCGAACCCCTGCCGGTGTGGTGCCGAAGAACCAGCGCGCTGCGAGTGCCGTGCGGCAGACAGAATGAATTATCTGTCGAACCTTTCAGGGCCGCTGCGGGACCGCCTCGACATCATCGTGTCGCTATCGGGGCAATCCGCAGTGCTTCATGCCGAAGGGGAGGAAAGCTCAGCGGATATAGCGCAGCGCGTGGCTGCCGCCCGGGAACGGATGAAAGCGCGCTGGGAGGCTGACGGGTTGGGGAGCGTGGTCAATGGTGCCGTGTCCGCTTCCTATTTGAGGCGCCACCGCCCGGCGGCGGAGTCTGCGATGATTATGCTTGCTGCCTATCTAGCGGAAGGTGAGCTGAGCCAACGCGGAGTAGATCGGGTACTGCGTCTGGCATGGACCTTGGCAGACCTCGACGGCTCCGCACGCCCCGAGCTGGACCATGTCAGTCGGGCGTTGGATCTCCGCGGCGCCGGAACCATCGAAAGGCTGGCAGCATGAGCGAGCTCAATCTATCGAGTACCCGGCACACGTGGGCCTACCTTAACCGCGTTGTGGAGGGCCCCTCACCAACCCTCCACGGGCTGCTGAGCCAGTACCCGGCTGAGGAGATCGCCCGGGGAATCTACAAGGGCGAGGAATGGATCGGCCCCTTGCGGCAGGCGACGGCTTCGCGGCGCGATTGGCTGCGGCAAGAAGAAGACCTCGCCGCCGCGGAAGCGGTGGGGGCTCGACTGATCACACCCGCGGATGCGGAGTGGCCGGGAGAAGAGTTATCGCGAGCCTTTGGCTTCTACCACCAAGGAATGGTGGAAGCCCCAGCAACATTTGATGACCAAGCGTTTCCTCCTCACAGCCTGTGGGTCCGTGGAGGGAACCTGCGCGAAACGGTATCCCAATCGGTGGCGCTGGTGGGGACGCGTGCGGTGAGCCGATATGGCTGGGAAGCCGGCTCACTTCTGGCTAGCGGCCTTGCCTCCCACCAATGGACTGTGGTTTCCGGCGGGGCGGTGGGCGTCGATACAGCAGTCCACGAAGCCGCGCTGGATGCAGGAGGCCTAACGGTAGCAGTAGCGGCCTGCGGCATCGACATTTCTTACCCAGCGCGCAATGCAAGGCTCTTTGACAGAATCGCTGAGAAGGGATGCATCGTGTCAGAGTTCGCGCCGGGCACGCGGCCGCAGCGTTTTCGCTTTCTATCCCGCAACCGCCTTGTGGCGGGGATGACGAGCGGTACCGTGGTGGTCGAAGCCGGATTCCGCTCTGGTGCGCTCAACACGTTGAACTGGGCGGAAGCACTGGGCAGGGTTGCCATGGCAGTGCCAGGACCCATCACCACATCTGGGTCCTTGGGTTGCCATCAACGTATCCAGGATGGGCGGGCTCAGTTGGTGGCCTCTGCGGATGAAGTACGGGGTTTGGTTGGCAAGGCGGGCGAGGTGGACGTGGCCGGTCAATATGAACTGGAGTTTCAGCCGACTGCGGTGCAGCGTCTGTCCCGCAATGAGCTTCGGGTATATGACTCCACTCCGCCGGAAAGCGCGGAGGAAGGCGCGAGCGCAGAAGATATTGCGGCGGCCGCAGGAATGCGGGTAGCGCTGACTATTCACTTGCTCGTGGCCATGCAAAAGATGGGGGTGATCACCCGCTCGGGCGCGATGTGGCAGCGCGCCTGAGTACACTCGTGGGACATGAGTGGTGAAAGTGGCAGTAGCGAGCGGCACGTGGGGGGACAGCTGGAGGAAGCGATCGAGGATTTCGCAGAATACCAGCGCATCGTTCGCGGCCGCTCCGAAGCGACCGTCCGCGGCTATTGCTCTGACCTGCGCCTGCTGGCAACGGAAGTCCCCGAATTCGCAGCATTTACGCTGAATTCTCTGCGCGAATGGTTGGCTCACGCCGTTGCTGAAGGTAAGTCCCGCTCCACCTTGGCGCGCCGCACCGCCGCGGTGCGCGCTTTTTCCACGTGGGCTGCGCGTGAAGGCTTCTTAAAAGCTGATGTGGCGCAGCGTCTTGCCACGCCCAAGGTGGGCAAGCACCTGCCCACCGTGATGTCACCCACCGCAGCGGGGGAGTTGATGGGCAATGCCGTCTCCACCGATGAGGTCCACTTCTTACGCGATAGCGCCATGCTTGAATTTCTCTACGCCACCGGTGTGCGTGTGGCTGAGCTCGTCGGCCTCGACGTCGGAGATATCGACCTGTCCCGCCGCACTGCCCGCGTGACCGGTAAGGGCAATAAACAGCGCGTTGTCCCTTTCGGGGATGCAGCTCATGATGCGCTCTGCGCTTGGCTGAAGACAGGGCGCCCCGAGCTTGCTGGCGATACGGAAGCGGTGTTTGTGGGCACGCGCGGCGGGCGCATCGACGCGCGTCAGGTCCGCCGCGTCGTCGAACGCGCCGCCCAAGTGACGGGGACACCGGGGTTAACCCCGCACGGTTTGCGCCACTCGGCGGCTACGCATTTGCTCGAGGGTGGAGCGGATCTGCGCATCGTGCAAGAGCTGCTTGGTCACTCGTCGCTGCAGACCACGCAGGTCTACACTCACGTCTCCGCCCAGCGCCTTAAGGACGTCTACGCTCGCTCCCACCCGCGGGCTTGAGGCGAATGACAGGTTCGCCGAGGAGATCCAGTGGGTTGATGTAGTCCTCGCGGCCCTCAATCGCTCCCCAGTGCAGCCCCGGATAGCCATCCACGGACGGCGCGAGCGTTCCGATGATGTCTCCTTCCTGCACCTGGTCACCTTTCTTAACCCGCGCAAACACCGGTTGATAGGTGGTGCGCAGACCGTTGCCATGAGCAATCGAAAGGGCCGGTTTGCCCGCTATGGCGCCGGCGAAATACACAACGCCGTCGCCAGCGGCACGCACCTTACCGCCGACGGGCAGGTCCAGATCCACACCGCGATGCCCGGCCATCCACCGCTTCTCAGGAGGTTCGAAGCCGCGCAAGACACGCGAAGCAACCGGTTCCCCAGTGGTGGGGTCGACGAAGGCGGCGGCAAGGGGGACGTCGCCAAGCGCAGCCCAGAGGCATAGCAGGGCAGATAAACAAAGTAGACGGTGACGCATGACCTCAAGCCTGCGCGTGAGCGCGGCCCGAGGGAAGGGGGTGTGGTCGACCTGTGGATAATGCGTTAAAGAAGTAACCCATGGTGCGCCAGGGGAAAGTTTCGTGTGGCTGTCAACAAATCGGCGGCGATTAAACAGTCGCGCCGTTTGGAATCAGCGCGTGTGCAGTACTAAGCTAGCCCACAGCAGTCTGTGTTTAATGCCCGGAAGGGTTCCGCATGGATTGACTACGCGCGGCGAAGTAGTCGCTTCCTGGGTTAAGGAAGGGACAGTCCGTGGTTGACGTGGTCCCCAGGATAATGGGGTGTTAGCCAGGGCCTTCGTTGCTAGGGTGCGGAATAAAACACCGCACAATCTTGCAAAACCGAAACAATATATAGAAAGCGAGCGAAACATGGCAGTCGTAACCATGCGCGAGCTCCTCGACGCTGGCGTCCACTTCGGTCACCAGACCCGTCGCTGGAACCCGAAGATGAAGCGCTTCATCTTCACCGACCGTAACGGCATCTACATCATCGACCTGCAGCAGACGCTGACCTACATCGATGAGGCCTTCGAGTTCGTCAAGGAAACCGTCGCACACGGCGGCACCATCCTCTTCGTTGGTACTAAGAAGCAGGCTCAGGAAGCCGTTGCTGAAGAGGCTTCCCGCGTTGGTATGCCGTACGTGAACCACCGCTGGCTCGGCGGTATGCTCACCAACTTCCAGACTGTCTCCAAGCGCCTGAAGCGCATGAAGGAGCTGCAGGCTATGGATGCAGCTGAGGACGGCTACAAGGGCCGCACCAAGAAGGAAGTTCTGATGCTGACCCGTGAGCGCACCAAGCTGGAGCGCGTCCTGGGCGGTATCTCCGATATGACCAAGGCTCCGTCCGCACTGTGGATTGTTGACACCAACAAGGAGCACATCGCGGTCAAGGAAGCTCAGAAGCTTAACATCCCGGTCGTTGCCATCCTGGACACCAACTGTGATCCGGATGAGGTTGACTTCCCGATTCCGGGCAACGACGACGCTATCCGCGCCACCAAGCTGCTCTCCGGCATCATCGCCACCGCTGTGGACGAGGGCAAGAAGGCCCGCGAGGAGCGCCAGCTTGCTCAGGCCAAGGAAGCTGCCGGCGACACCGCTGAGAAGGACGCCCGCGACGCTGCTGAGGCTGCCGCTGCGTCTGACCCGGCTTCCGCAGAGAAGTCTGAGGACGCCGAGAAGTCCGCAGAGTAATCTGCATACCTTAAGCCCCCGTACCGCACGGCCCACAGTGTCCGCGGCGATGGGGGCTTTTTCTCACGTGTTTTTCTTAGCTCGTTAAGGCACGTGACACACTAGAGGGTTGAAACACCACGCAGAGGTTTCCCTCCGCTGGGGGAGTGGGCGAAAAACTACCACCCCCTCAACGCGACGTGGTGGTAGTGATTCGGCTACGCTGTTTCAACGAATACCGTTTAATTCCAAGGAGGATCGCTCCAACTATGGCGAACTACACTGCTGCAGACGTAAAGGCATTGCGTGAGGCCACCGGCGCCGGCATGCTCGATTGCAAGAAGGCTCTCGACGAGTCCCAGGGTGACTACGACAAGGCCGTTGAGTACCTGCGCATCAAGGGCGCAAAGAACGTGTCCAAGCGCGCTGAGCGTGAGGCTACCGAGGGCCTGATCGCCGTGTCCGGCAACACGATGGTGGAAATCAACTGCGAGACCGACTTCGTGGCCAAGAACGAGGCTTTCAAGTCCTTCGCTACCAAGATCGCTGAGGCTGCCGGTGAGGCCAAGGTCAACTCCGGTGAGGAGCTCAACAACCTGGAGATCGACGGCAAGAAGGTTTCCGAGGTCGTTGACGAAGAGTCCGCAAAGACCGGCGAGAAGCTGCAGGCTCGTCGCGCTGTCACCATCGAGGGTGACAACGTAGCTGTGTACCTGCACCAGCGTTCCGCTGACCTGCCGCCGGCAGTGGGTGTCCTGGTGTCCTACGAGGGCAACGCAGAGGGCGCTCACGCAGTCGCACTGCAGATTGCAGCAATGAACGCTGAGTACCTCACCCGCGAGGACGTTCCGGCTGAGATCGTGGAGAAGGAGCGCGAGATCGCTGAGGCCACCACCCGCGAGGAGGGCAAGCCAGAGGCAGCCCTGCCGAAGATCGTGGAAGGCCGCCTCAACGGCTTCTACAAGTCCGTGGTTCTGCTTGAGCAGGCTTCTCTGTCTGACTCCAAGAAGACCGTTAAGCAGGTCGCAGACGAGGCCGGCACCACCATCACCGGTTTCGTCCGCTACGAGGTTGGCGCCTAAGCCTTCCTGAGACTCGTGCAGTCCGGGTTTAGAGTCCCGTGACTGCGAGTGCTCCCTCCTCCTCTTTCTCCCCAGGGCTGCGTGCTCGGTGGAAGAAACTTGGGGGAGGGAGTTCGCCGTTTTGTCCCCGCCCCTGAGGGTGGGGGCCGCACGCAGCTGAATATATGACAGCGCCTTCCTATGGTTAAGATGGAACAGAATTATTCAAGCGCTTAACTGAAGCGTCGCCATGCGTGAAGGAGACGATGAAGACCGTGACTACCCCTGAACCGAAGCGAACCGGATACAAGCGAGTCATGCTCAAACTGGGCGGTGAGATGTTCGGCGGTGGAAAGGTCGGCATCGATCCTGATGTTGTAGAAAATGTTGCCCGCCAAATCGCCGAGGTGGCGAAGCAGGGGACTGAAATCGCCGTCGTTATCGGTGGCGGTAACTTCTTCCGCGGTGCCGAGCTTTCGCAGCGTGGCATGGACCGCGCCCGCTCTGACTACATGGGCATGTTGGGCACCGTCATGAACTCCCTGGCGCTGCAGGACTTCCTCAAGCAGCAAGGCATTGACTGCCGCGTGCAGACTTCCATCAACATGGCGCAGATTGCGGAGCCTTACCTGCCGCTGCGCGCCGACCGCCACCTGGAGAAGGGCCGCGTAGTTATCTTCGGTGCCGGTATGGGCATGCCGTATTTCTCCACCGACACCACCGCCGCGCAGCGCGCCCTGGAGATCGGTGCGGAGGTCCTCTTCCTGGCCAAGGCTGTCGACGGCGTCTACTCCGCCGACCCGCGCACCAACCCGGACGCGGAGCTGTACTCCGAAATCACCCCGCGCGAAGTCATTGAGAAGAACCTCAAGGTGGCTGATGCCACGGCATTTAGCCTGTGCATGGACAACAATATGCCGATTTTGGTCTTCAACCTGCTTACGGAAGGCAATATCAAGCGCGCTGTCAACGGCGAGCAGATCGGCACGCTGGTCCAGTCCTAGTACAAATAGGCCGCGACCTGCTAAATTCTTTCCCAGTACTTTTGACTATTTCAAGGGAGTTGTAACCCTCATGATCGACGAGATCCAGCTCGAAGCTGAAGAGCACATGACCGCTTCGGTTGAGCACACCCGCGAGCAGCTGCTCACCATCCGCACTGGCCGTGCCAACCCGGCTATGTTTAACGGCCTGGTTGCTGAGTACTACGGTGTGCCGACCCCGATTACCCAGATGGCCACCATCTCGGTACCAGAGCCGCGCATGCTGCTTATCAAGCCTTATGAGCAGTCCGTGATGAACGAGATTGAGAACGCAATCCGTAACTCGGATCTGGGCGTGAACCCGACCAATGACGGCCAGGTGCTGCGCGTGACCATCCCGCAGCTCACTGAGGAACGCCGCCGCGACATGGTCAAGATGGCCAAGAGCAAGGGCGAGGACGGCAAGATTGCTATCCGTAATATCCGTCGCCGTGCGATGGAGCAGCTCAAGAAGCTGCAGAAGGATGGTGACGCCGGCGAGGACGAGGTTATCGCTGCCGAGAAGGAGATGGAAAAGATTACCTCCGGCTACATCGAGCAGGTGGACAAGCTCGTCGCCAATAAGGAAGAGGAGCTCATGGAGGTCTAGCCTCCGCACTTTTAGAGCTTTGATTTGCCGCCGCGCCAGGCACCGGCCAGCACGGCGGTCTTTTCTGTGTAGAGCCAGACCACCCACGATGAGATGAGGAGCATGCGTGAGCACTGAGCACTCGAGTCGGATGCCCAAACCCAAGAATTCTGCGGGGCGAGACATGCCCGCGGCAATTGCCGTCGGCGTCGGCCTAGGCGCGCTCGTCGTCTTCGCGGTGTGGGCTGGGCCTCTTGTGTGGTACCTCGTCGTCGCCGCCGCGGTGGGATTGGGCATGTGGGAAGTGCTGACTCGGCTGCGGGAGCACTCCTACTATGTCCCACGCACCCTGCTGATCGTTCTCGGCCAGGCAATGCTCTGGGTCTCGTGGTTTCTTAACGCCCCGGGCCTTGTTGCGGTGTATGTGGTCGCGGTCCTAGCCCTCATGTTTGGGCGCCTCTTCCATAACGGCAGGCACCGCCCGCCAATTAACTATCTTCGCGATATGTCGATGGGCATCTTCGTGCTGACGTGGATCCCCTTGTTCGGCACGTTTGCCGCGATGCTCTCACGGGTGGAAACGCCGTTTGCTTCGGGGACGGCGTCGATTGTCGTGTTTATGCTCTGCGTGGTCGCCTCAGACACCGGTGGTTTCATCGCCGGCGTGATGTTTGGCTCGCACCCCATGGCTCCTGCGGTGAGCCCTAAAAAATCGTGGGAAGGCTTTGCCGGCTCCGTAGTCTTCGGCACCCTGACCGGTGCGCTTTCTTTCGCATTCCTTCTTCACCACAAGCCGTGGGTAGGCGCGCTGATGGGCTTGGGGCTGGTTTTCTGCGCCACTCTCGGTGACTTAGTGGAATCCCAGTTCAAGCGCGAACTGGGAATCAAAGATATGTCCGCCTTGCTGCCGGGGCACGGCGGCATCATGGATCGCTTAGACGGCATGCTGCCCTCCGCGATGGTGACCTGGGTGGCGATGAGCTTCCTCACCACCCTTGCACCTTAGGTTTAGCGGCGAGCCTGCTTGCGTACCTGGCGGCGCAGCTCGAACATGCGCCAGCCGCCAACGAGGGCCATGATGAGAGCACCGGCGATGGCGCAGATGAGGTAGGTGACGCCCGCCGGGAACTGGACGGACCAGTTAAGGAAGTTCAGCGGTACCTGGTGTTGGTTCTGCAGGATGAAGATGATGAGGACGATGAGCAGCAGGAAGCCCACGATCAGGGCAATCCACGTGCTGGCAGCGAAGGAGCCCTTCACCTTGCCATCATTCTTGTTCTCATAATCCGGCGTGGTTGGAACTGGCTCTACTGAGCCTTCGGTGGCGGGGGCTTCCGCGGTGTAATCAGTCAGCGGCTCCTCGGCCGGGGTGGTGGTACGGAATTCCTCAGGGGAGTTTTCTGGATTCGTCATGCATCTATTAAATAGGTTGAGATGTCACTTTCGCCACTCCAGCAGAGCTTAGATTGGATAATGTGGCCGAAAACGTGGAAAATGGGCTCTACCATGGCTGAACCACTGAAACTGAATTTCTCCGCTCCGCGCCGCGGGCTACCCCCGAAGCACTTCGCGGACTTGACCGAGGCCGAGCGCATTGAGGTGCTCGCGGAACTTGGCCTTCCCAAGTTCCGGGCAAAGCAGCTGGCCAAGCACTACTACGTCCACCACACCGCCGATGTTTCCGAGATGACGGATATCCCGGCCGCCGCCCGCGAGGCGGTCCAGGAGCGTTTGTTCCCCACGCTCATGGAGCCCATTCGGCAAACCTCCACCGACGATGGGGAAACCACCAAGTCCCTGTGGCGTTTGCACGATAGCACCCTGTTGGAGTCCGTGCTCATGCGCTACCCAGGTCGCGCCACCCTGTGTATCTCCTCCCAGGCTGGCTGCGGCATGGCCTGCCCATTCTGCGCCACCGGCCAGGGAGGTTTGGATCGCAACCTGTCCACCGCGGAAATCGTGGAGCAGTTTAGGCACGCTGCTCGCCTCATGGAAGAAGAAGGCGGGCGCCTAAGCAACGTTGTCTTCATGGGTATGGGCGAGCCGCTGGCCAACTACAAGCGCGTGGTCCATGCAGTGCGCCAGATAACCGGCTCTGACCTCACCGGTTTCGGCCTTTCCCAGCGCAATGTCACGGTGTCCACGGTCGGCTTGGCACCGGCCATCCGTAAGCTCGCGGATGAGGATTTATCCTGCACCCTCGCAGTCTCCCTGCACACCCCGGACGACGAACTGCGCGATACCCTCGTGCCGGTTAACAACCGCTGGCCGGTTGAAGAAGTGCTCGATGCCGCTAAGTACTACGCCGATAAGTCGGGCCGCCGCGTGTCCATCGAGTATGCGTTGATCCGCGATAAGAACGATCAGGATTTCCGCGCCGACATGCTGGGCCGGAAGCTGCATGCGGCACTGGGCTCTAAGGTCCACGTCAACGTCATTCCGCTCAACCCCACACCAGGCTCGGAGTGGGACGCTGCCCCGAAGGCGCGCCAGGACGAGTTCGTTCGCCGCGTCATCGCGCAGGGCGTGCCCTGCACCGTGCGTGATACCAAGGGTGATGAAATCGCTGCGGCTTGTGGCCAGCTCGCCGCTGATGAGCGCGAGACCGCGTAAGGGCCCTGCTTACAGTTTCCTAACAATAGTTTTTCCGGAGAACAAAGAATTAATGGTTCTTGATACCGTTAATGCTTATGACTCATCCTTATCGTGAGGACTTAGCCGCTGATCCGCGCACCCAGGCTCTGGCTGTGCGCGATTTGCGTAAGTCCTTTGGTTCTCAGATCGCCGTTAACCACCTCAACCTGGACGTCCCGCGCGGTTCCATTTACGGGATAGTGGGGCCGAATGGCGCGGGTAAAACCACGATGTTGACCATGGCCTGTGGTCTCCAGCGCCCCGATTCGGGCCAGAGCTTCATCGCTGGTCACAATGTGTGGGAGGAGCCCATTCCCGCCAAGCAGGCCATGGGCTTGCTCATGGATGGGGCACCGGTCTTTGATCGCCTCACGGGCGCGGAGTATTTGCACTACCTCGGTGCTTTGCACAAACTGGAGCGCACCGAGTCGCTGCGCCGTGCGCAGGAGCTTCTCGACGCCCTCTCCCTCTCCGATGCCGCCGATAAGCGCATCGCGGATTATTCCGCCGGCATGACCAAGAAGATCCTCTTAGCAGGAGCCGTCCTGCACAACCCAGAGGTGCTCATCTTGGATGAGCCGCTGGAAGCAGTGGATCCGGTCTCTGGACGCCTTATCCAGCAGATGCTGCGCGCCTATGCCTCGCGTGGCGGAACAGTCATTTTGTCTTCACACGTCATGGAGCTCGTCGAGGGGCTGTGTGATCACGTCGCCATCATCAACGGCGGCCAAGTCATCACTGCGGGACACGTTGACGATGTCCGCCAGGGCCAAAGCCTGAGCGATCTATTTATCGCTGCCGTCGGCGGACGGGATCTGGATGCCTCGAAGTTTGGGTGGCTGCGCTCGCCAGCGGCAGGTGAGCGCGAATGACATCCACTCTGTTCAGCCTTCATCGCACTCTGTGGTGGCGAAGCGTTTCCTCCAATCCGGCGACGCTCATGATGGGGCTCATGATGCTGATTTACGGGGCGATCGGCCTCTTGTCGCTCGCATTCATGGTGTATTCCGATATCACCACCCCGGGCCACGGTTACCAAGCGCTGACCGTCGGGGTGGCAGGCGGCATGCTCATCTACGTTCTCCTCGCTCTCTTCATGCCGGCGGGGGAGAACCAATTGAGTCCGACAACTCTGGGCGCACTTCCGTTGACTCCCCGCGAGGTCCTTCCGGGCTTGTTCTTTGCCGGCCTGCTGACCACCCGTGCCATCATGTCGGTCGTCTTTTCCCTGGTGTATGCGATCATCGGCAGCATTTTCCTCATCCTGACGGGGCCCGGGTGGGCTGCAGCGCCCTTCGCCGTGGGCATGGTTTTATCGTGCGTGACGACCATCATCTTCGGCGAATGCCTTGGTCAAGTGGCTTCTGCCATCGCGGATTCCCAGAAATCCCGCACCCAGATCGCGGCGATGATCGTGATGGGCCTGCTGGTCTTTGGCGTGCTGCAAGCGCAGAGCGTCCTCGAGTCCTTGCCACCGCTTGATAGGGTCGGCGCCATCATGGCCTGGACCCCGTTGGGTGCCGGGGTGGGGTGGGCGCCCGCGCTTGCCGACGGCCACTTCCTCACCGCCCTAGCCCAACTACTGATCGCGGCGGCCAGCCTTGGCCTGCTGGGCTGGGTGTGGTCGCGCCAGATATCCAGCCTCATGCGCAATCCGGGAGCGGGTGGTGACGTAGCCAGCGAGGTGACAGGAAAGGGCGTGTCCAAGTTGGAGCTGGGCGCGTGGTCTTATTCCAGCCCTGCGGCGATGGAATATACCCGCGCGTTGCGTTATCTCACCCGTGATAAGCGGCAAACGGGCATGCTGTATATGATGCCTCTGTTTGGTGTGCTGACGCTCTATCAGTTGTGGCGGGGCGATGATTTCACCGCCTATTTTATGCTCTGTTTCAGCGCCATCGTGCTCTCTTCGCTCTTGGCTAATGATTATGGCTTCGATGGGCCATCGAATTGGGTCCACATGGTGGCGCCGGTTGCCCCACGCACCATCCTTCATGCGCGCCACCTCGCACACGTGACTATTCCTTTTCTTGGGTTCGTTCTGCTTGCCGTAGTGGTTCTTGTCTTTAGTGACAACTTCACCTTGGGCTTGTTGTGCACAGCTGTGGCCGTAGGCGTGTTTATCTCTACGGCGGCGGTGGGCTTGGGCCTGACCGTGCTGAACCCTTATCCCTTGTCCGCTCCTGGGCAGAACCGGTGGAACGATAAGTCTGGCTATTCTGCTGGTGCTTTCCTCACTGCGTTTGTCGGCATGCTGTTGGTGTGGGTGCCCGCGCTTCCCGGCATTGTGATCTCTGTCCTCGCTTACGAGCGTGGCGGATCACTGTTGTTTGTCGCAATGATAGTTTCGCTGCTGGTTCCGGCTCTTGTCTACGCCGGGGTCTGGCGGTTCGCCGGAAACAGGGCACAAGAGCGGACGCCGGAAATCTATGCCACGGTGAATCGCTATGTGAGTTAGGGGGCAGGACAGATAGAAAAAGCTCCCTCTCCTACCAGTTCAAGGTTTGAACTGGTAGGAGAGGGAGCTTCGTTTAAAGCGAAGAAGCTTTAGTTGGTCACCGGCTTGGCAGCGTGGCGGCCTTCGGAAACACCGCGGAGGTGAGCAACGCGGGAAGGCTCAATGTTGAGGGCGCGCAGCTCATCATCGGTCAGGGAAGCGTAGACGTTGTGAACAGTCTTCTGCTCATATGCCCAGTCCGGCTCCTCGTGGCCTACCGGCTTGTTACGGGCGGTCAGGGTGCGTACCTGGGAGAGCTTTGGCTGCAGAGCGTAAATGACCAAACCAAGGGCAATCAGGATTGCCAGGGCGAAGAGCCAAATCGTCTCCACGTGGCCCTTGTGGTTACCAAAGTTATAAGCAAGCAGGAACACGACGGACGTCCAACCAGCGATCTGTACGCCCGAGCGGCTGATCCGGGACCAACCAAAACCTGCGGACGGGACGTCATCGGTGGATACGCCGTCGAAAACCTGCGATGCCGGCTTGTGGGAAGACACTTGCTCTCCTTTGCGTGTACATGCAGCTCACCCTGCTTAGAACTCATTGATTCGAGCGAGCGCACGAAAAATGCCAGTTATTCTGTGTAGTAGTTTAAATGATCCTGCCGATAACCGCGATTAAACACCCCCGACTATCGCTAGTGCAGCGCTCACGACTCTTGCTTAGGTTGACCAGCTAGGGTTGACAGGGTGAATACCCAACGCATTCTTATTCTCGGCTCTACTGGCTCGATTGGCACCCAGGCTCTGGACGTTATTGCGGATAATCCCGATAAATTCACAGTCGTGGGTATCGCCGCCGGCGGTTCCAACCCACAGCTCGTCATTGAGCAGGCTCGTGCCCTCAACCTTTCGTTTGACCACGTGGCCGTCGCCAAGCCCGATGCGGCACGCACCGTTTCCGACGCCCTCGGTGGCACCGTGCTCTCGGGTCCAGACTCTGCCGAGGAGCTGGTCAAGGCAGTGGACGCCGATAAGGTCCTCAACGCGCTTGTGGGCTCCATGGGCTTGGCCGCCACCATCGCCACCTTGGAGAAGGGCGAACCATTGGCGTTGGCGAACAAAGAATCCCTCGTTGCCGGTGGTTCCATCGTGACCCGCTTGGCGGGGGAGGGCCAGATCATCCCGGTGGATTCCGAGCATTCCGCCATGGCGCAGTGCCTGCGCGCAGGCAGCGGCGTGGAGCTTGAGCACCTCGTACTCACCGCCTCCGGTGGTCCTTTCCGCGGGTGGGGACGCGAGGAGATGTGGGATGTCACCCCACAGCAGGCAGCACAGCACCCGACGTGGTCGATGGGGCAGATGAACACCCTGAATTCGGCGACTTTGGTGAATAAGGGGCTGGAGCTCATCGAGGCGACGCTGCTTTTCGACGTCCACCCGGACCTCATTGACGTCACCGTCCACCCCCAATCCATCGTGCATTCCATGGCCACCTTCACCGATGGCTGCACGATTGCACAATGCTCCCCGCCGTCGATGAAGCTCCCGATCTCCTTGGCACTGGACTGGCCGCACCGCGTGCCAGGCGCGCAGCCGGCGCTGGACTTTTCCACCGCGCATGAGTGGCGCTTCGAGCCGCTCGATGACGAAGCCTTCCCGGCCGTCCGCCTTGCCCGTGAGGTGGCCGCTGCCGGAGGCACCCACGCTGCCGTATATAACGCCGCGAACGAGGAGGCAGCAGCTGCTTTCCTGGCGGGCCGTATTCACTTCCCGGAAATTGTGGACGTGGTTAGCCACGTCGTGGGGCAGGCCTCAGAGTTTGCTGGTGTACCCTCTAGCGTCGATGATGTCCTCGCCGTGGAAGGTGAGGCCCGCCGTCGCGCTAATGCGATGGTGGATTCGCTCGCTCGTTAGAAAGCCCCGTAGTTTATGGCACATGTCCTCGGTATTATCCTCTTCGCTGTGGGGATCGGCATCACCGTTGCCTTACACGAGGCAGGCCACATGTTTACTGCCCGTGCCTTCGGGATGCGGGTGCGGCGTTACTTCATCGGTTTTGGGCCGCGCGTCGCCTCTTTTACACGTGGCCACACCGAGTATGGCCTTGCGGCATTTCCGGTAGGTGGCTTTTGCGATATCGCGGGCATGACGGCGCAGGATGAGTTCCTCACGGAGGAAGAAGCGCCCTATGCCATGTACAAAAAGCCGGCGTGGCAGCGCATCATCGTGCTGGCCGGTGGTATCACAGTCAACCTGCTGTTGGGATTCATTATCCTGTTGATGATCGCAATGACCACGGGCTTGCCCAACCCAGACGCGGATGTTCGCCCGCGTGTAGGGGAGGTCTCCTGTGCCGCGAATCAGAATGCCGAGGGCGAATTAGAACCCTGCCAGGGGCTGGGCCCAGCCGGCGAAGCGGGTGTGGAACCAGAGGATATCGTTGTCGCGCTCAACGGCGAAACGATGGACTCCTTCGCGCAGCTTCGCGATACCGTCATGAACTACCCCGGTGACACCGTCACCCTTACCGTCGAGCGGGATGGTGCACCGCGTGATTTCGATATCACGCTTGCAACAGTGACCCGGCTCAACGCGGAGGGGCAGCTGGTGAAGGTCGGCGCCATCGGCATGACCAACCAGATTATCGATATCAGGGAGACCTACTCCTTTGTCGACGCTATCCCGGCCACCGCTCGCTATTCGGGAAATGCCTTGAACGCCACCGTCCAGGGCATCGCCCAATTCCCGGCAAAGATTCCGGGTGTGGTGGCTTCTATCTTCGGGCAGGAGCGTGACGTCAACGGGCCCATGTCCGTGGTGGGTGCCTCCCGCGTGGGCGGCGAGTTGGTCGAGCGAAGCCTGTGGTCCTCCTTCTTTATGATGCTGGCCACCCTCAATTTCTTCCTCGCGCTGTTCAACCTCATTCCGCTTCCGCCTTTTGACGGCGGTCACATCGCCGTCATTTTCTACGAGAAGATTCGTGATGCCCTGCGCCGTCTTATGGGCAAGGAACCGAAGGGGCCGGCGGATTACACCAAGCTCATGCCGGTGACCTATGCGCTGGCTTTTGTTCTGATGGCGGTGGGTGCGCTCATCATGATTGCGGACGTGGTCAACCCAATTCGGCTGTTTGGCTAGTGATCTAGCTGCCTGCTCCCGCTGTCGTGCGCGGTGCTAGAGTAGGGGCGTTAAAACCCAATTAGCAAGGAGCACACATGTCGACCCCTATTGGTCTTGGTATTCCCGACGGCCCACCCCCCACCTTGGCGCCGCGCCGCAAGACGCGTCAGCTCATGGTTGGCCAGGTTGGCGTGGGCTCTGACCACCCCATCTCCGTGCAGTCGATGACCACGACGAAGACGCATGACGTCAACGCCACCCTTCAGCAGATTGCTCAGCTGACCGCCAGTGGCTGCGATATCGTTCGCGTGGCTTGTCCGAAGACGGTGGATGCGGAGGCTTTGCCGGCAATTGCGCAGAAGTCTCCGATCCCGGTGATTGCCGATATTCACTTCCAGCCCAAGTACATCTTCGCCGCCATCGATGCCGGCTGTGCCGCTGTCCGCGTCAACCCGGGCAACATCAAGGAATTTGATGGCCGCGTCAAGGAGGTAGCAAAGGCAGCCGGCGATGCTGGTATTCCGATTCGCATTGGCGTTAACGCAGGCTCCCTGGACAAGCGCATCATGGAGAAGTACGGCAAGGCCACCCCGGAGGCTCTTGTTGAATCCGCACTGTGGGAGGCTGGCCTCTTTGAGGAGCACGGTTATGGCGATATCGCCATTTCCGTGAAGCACAATGACCCGGTCGTCATGGTGGAGGCCTACCGCCAGCTCGCCGCTCAGTGTGACTACCCGCTGCACCTCGGTGTTACCGAGGCCGGCCCCGCATTCCAGGGCACCATCAAGTCTTCGGTCGCTTTCGGCGCCCTGCTTGCCGAAGGCATCGGTGACACCATCCGCGTGTCCTTGTCCGCGGACCCGGTCGAGGAGATCAAGGTCGGCGACCAGATTCTGCAGTCCCTCAACTTGCGCCCGCGTAAGCTGGAGATTGTCTCCTGCCCGTCCTGTGGTCGCGCACAGGTGGACGTGTACAAGCTGGCCAACGAAGTCACTGAGGGCCTTGACGGTATGGAATTCCCGCTGCGCGTGGCCGTCATGGGCTGCGTGGTGAATGGCCCAGGTGAGGCCCGCGATGCGGACCTCGGTGTAGCTTCCGGTAACGGCAAAGGCCAGATCTTCGTTAAGGGTGAGGTCATCAAGACCGTTCCTGAATCCAAGATTGTGGAAACGCTCATCGAAGAGGCAATGCGTCTGGCAGAAGAGCAGGGCTTGGAAGCCGTGGAAGGCGCCAAGGCTGAGGTTCGCGTTACCAAGTAGTCCACCTGCGGTGTGGGGCGGCCGTCGGGCCGCCCTTGGCTGCTACGCTGCCCAATCATGAAGAAGTTCGTGGCGCTGCTCGGTGCGGCAAGCATCGCGGCGTCGTCATTGGTGGGGTGCACCCCCAAGCCGGTGTCCGCGCGCCCAGTTGCTGAGCAATTCCTGGAAGACATGGAAACCCGCAATAACAAGGACTTGGCGCAGCTTGTCGATGATGGCACGACCGCCACGAACACTCTTGACGCAACCTTCGCGGGCCTGCAAGCAGAGGGGCTCGACGTTGAATTGACCGGGGTTGATCAGCAAGAGGCCCAAGCCACCGCGCACTATTCGGTGACGTGGAACCTGCCGCGCAATCGTTCCTTGCGCTATGACACCTCGATGGCCTTGACCCGCAAGGAGAAAGACTGGACGGTTCGCTGGCAGCCCAGCATTATCCATCCTGATCTCGGCGCGCACCAACACCTCGAATTGCGCTCAATAGCGCCGAAACGCGCCGGCGTGGTCTCCTCCGATGGGGTGGAACTCATGTCTCCGGGCTTGCAATACCGGCTCGTCGTCGACACCGACGCCGTCGACGATCCCCGCCCCGTCGCCGCGAAAGTGTCCGGCGCGCTGAGCCAGGCGCACCGGGAGGATGATTCCTTCCCCGACATTGATTCCGGAGAGCTCGCCAAGAATCTCGAAGAAGTCGATGGTGCTTATTCGGTCACCATGCTCAATGAGGCTCAGGCAGCGCGGCTGCGCCCAGTCCTGGAGAACCAGAAGGGGATTCGCTTCAACGAGGAGCCCGCGCTTATCACGCGCGATTCTGGATTGGCCCCGGATATCCTCGCCCGCGTGCGGACGATGGTCTCTGAGGAGGTCGACGGGACTAATGGTTGGTCCGTCTCGGTAGTCAACGAGCACGGCGCCGCGCTTTCCGACGTCGAGTATCACGAACCCGAGGCAGCCCCTTCCGTCAAAGTTTCGCTGGACTATGACGTCCAGCGTGCCGCTCAAGAAGCGGTCAATCTGCGCCCCGAGTACGAGGCCATGATCGTGGCCATGCGCCCCTCGACGGGCGAGATTCTTGCCGTGGCCCAAACTCCAGAAGCGGATAAGAAGGGCGATATTGCCCTCCAAGGACAGTTCCCTCCCGGATCGGTGTTTAAGATCATTACGGCCTCGGCGGGCGTCGACAAGCAAGGCCTTTCGCCAGACTCCATCGTGCCGTGCCCCGGAACCATGGACCTGTATGGGCGAACCGTGACCAACTACAACGGTTTCTCCCTCGGCTCGGTGCCGCTGCGCCAAGCCTTCGCGCAATCTTGTAACACCACCTTCGCGCAGATCTCGACGGACCTGCCGAAGGGAGAGCTGCGCGATGTGGGCAAGCAATATGGCTTAGGCATCGACTATGAGGTGCCGGGGCTGTCGACGCTTACCGGCTCCGTCCCCGAGGGCGAGACTCCTCTGGAGCGCACGGAAGCTGGCTATGGTCAGGGCCTGGACCTTGTGTCTCCCTTTGGCATGGCCCTTGTCTCTTCGACAGTTGCGGCAGGCAAGACCCCGACGCCAACGCTCATCGAGTCACGCGAAACCAAGGTTTCCGAGGAGGTCCCCGCGCCCAGCGAGGAAACCCTGGCTCACGTGCGTGACATGATGCGCCAAGTAGTGGCGAGCGGTACCGCCGCAGGAATGCAGGCCCAGGGGACCGTCTACGGCAAGACCGGTGAGGCGGAAATCAACGGCGGCTCGCACGCCTGGTTCACCGGATTCCGGGATGATGACATTGCGTTCGCAACACTCGTCGTTTTGGGTGGTGGCTCGACGATTTCGGTCAACATCACTGATAATTTCTTGCAGCGTCTGGACACCCTCCGCGCGGAAGGCCACGGCGAGGTTGCTCCCGCACAAGAGCAGTAGCGCGCGCTCATAAGCGCGCCAATGGTGCTCTTTGTCGGGTGCTGGGGAAGAGGGCTACCATGAGTAGTTATGACTAAGCGCGCGATGCTGAAACAAGAAAAAGATACCCCAATCCGCAAGGTACCGAAGGATATTGAGCGCCCCGAGTACGTGTGGAAGGACACGGTTCAGGAAGCTCAGGGCGAGCCATTCGTGCAGACCCCGGAGGTTATTGAGGCCATGCGTGAAGCCTCCCGGATTGCCGCCAACGCCCTTCAGGAGGCGGGAAAGGCTGTGGCTCCCGGTGTGACCACGGATGAGATTGACCGCGTTGCGCACGAGTACATGTGTGACCACGGCGCATATCCGTCGACGCTGGGATACCTGGGTTTCCCGAAATCCTGCTGTGTTTCCCTCAATGAGATTGTCTGCCATGGCATCCCGGATACCACGGTGATTGAGGACGGTGACATTGTTAATATCGATGTCACTGCGTTCAAGAATGGTGTCCACGGCGATACCAACGCTACTTTCCTTGCTGGCAACGTCACCGAGGAACACAAGCTGCTGGTAGAGCGCACCAAGGAAGCGATGATGCGCGGCATTAAGGCCGCTAAGCCGGGCCGTGAGATTAATGTCATCGGACGCGTCATCGAGTCTTATGCTCACCGCTTTGGCTACAACGTGGTCACTGACTTTACCGGGCACGGCGTAGGCCCTACCTTCCATAACGGGTTGGTTGTGCTGCACTACGATTCCATGACCTACCGAGACATCCTCGAGCCTGGAATGACCTTGACCATCGAGCCGATGATTAACCTGGGCTCGCTGGATTATGAGATTTGGGATAACGGCTGGACCGTCCAGAACACGGATGGAAAGTTCACCGCTCAGTTCGAGCACACCATCGTGATCACCGATGACGGCAACGAGATCCTCACCCTGCCGGATGAGGCCTAGCGTTTAAGCGCAGGCGTTTAAGCGCTAGGCGCCTAAACATTGCCAAAAAGAAACAAAGCCCTCCACCTCCCGTGCGGTACACGGTGGGGCGGAGGGCTTTGTACTGCCAGTAAAAGCGTGAACTAGAAAGAGACGTTCTTGATGGCCTGGCCAACGTAGTCCGGGATAACGCCGGAGTACACAGCGTAGTTGTAGGCAGCAACAGCGGACGAAACAGCAGCAGCGGCAACCATAGCGATGGTGCCACCACGCCAGAGGTCCAGCCACTGCGGAACCTTCGAGGGGTTCTTGGTGGAGCCGAAGGCGTCAGCACCATTACCGGTGATGTTGCCGTCGGTTACGCCGCCCAGCTTGGAGGAAAGGGAGCCCTCGCCCTCAGAAGAGAGTGCGGAAGACATCTCGGAGGAAGTAGCATCCTTCTTGAGCTCCTCCTGAACCTGCGCGTCGGTCAGGCCGGAGCCCTCAACGGCCTCAGCGGCGGAAGCAACAGTGGTGCCAGCGAAGGCGACGGTGACGGCGGTTGCAGCAGCAACGGCGGCGGTGCGGAATTTACGCATCTTGAGAAAAGCCTTTCAAAAAGTGGGTTAGAAGGGGGAAGGGGAGAACTACATGCCGAACTTGAGGTAGTTCAGTGCCGGGCCAACCAGACCACCGGCGATGGTGATGATGGTGGCGACGATGCCGATGCCAGCCAAGGCCTGTGCCCACTTCGGCTCGGTGGAGATAGAAGAGTTCTGGCCGAAGATGTTCTGACCGTTGGCTTCCTTCTCAGCCTCGAGCGCCTTGCCCAGTGCGGAGGAGCCGCCTGCCTTCTGGGTGCCCTGCTGCTCACCAGCGGATGCGGAAGAGTTGGAAGTGGAATCGTTGCTGCTGCCCTCTGCAGCGGCAGCAACGGTGGTGCCGCCGAATGCAACAGCGAGAGCGGTAACACCGGCAATGGTGGCCTTGCGAATGCGCATAGTGTGAATCCTTTTAAACCTCGTAGGAACTGGAGTAACTATAGGGTGCCCCAAGTCACTTGAGCGATTCTAGCGTAAACATTGACAGGATTCACTGGAACGGCACCACTCTTAGATGTTTACTTGAGGCCGCCAAATCCCCCTGTCGGGCACACCACTGTAGCAATTCACTCAGCAATTATTAAGAGAGTTAGAGTATCTCCACAGTTCATCGGTGCCTAGGCATGCAAAAGCGCCCACCCCCACGATGCGAGGATGGGCGCTAATGAAGTGCGCTGAGTCAGTCAGCGTACCCGCAACTTAATTAGCGGCGGAAAATCGGGTCCAGCACGTGTGCCGGAACGATGTTGTTGTACACAGCGAAGTTGTAGGCAGCGAACAGGGCGCCTGCAATTGCGGTGCCGAGGGCAGCGTAGGTGCCGCCACGCCAGATCTCAGCCCACTGCGGGTTATCCTCGGCGCGCTTCTTGCCGAAGAGGTCCTCGCCGGTGACCTTCCTGTCCTTCTCGGTAGCGGTGCCCCACTTGGAGGACAGGGTCTCGTCGGAGTCGTCTTCCTTGACCTTGTCGTATGCGGAGGACAGGTTGGAAGAGGAGGTGTTCTCGGTCTCGTTGTCCTCTGCAGCGAAGGCAACGGAGGTGCCGGCGAAAGCAACGGAAGCGGCGGTTGCAGCGGCAACGGCAGCGGTGCGGAAGTTACGCATGAAATTTAAACCTTTCGGAAAAAGTGTGTAAGGGAGACGTCTTAGAAGGACGGGCCGTGGACGAAGAAGTTGTACACAACGCCGATGAAGCCAGCTACGGAAGCGATGGCGCTAGCGATGCCCAGGCCGTAGAAAGCCTTGGCCCAAGCCGGCTGGTCGCCGAGAGTGGTGCACTCTTCCTCGGTCTCGTCAGCATCGCAGTTCTCGTGCTTGGAGGAGCCGAAGATGGCGCGGCCGTCAGCCGCAGTGCCCTTGTTGTCGTTCTCATTAACGTAGAACCAGTCACCAATCTTGGAGGACAGGGAAGCCTCGGAGTTGGTGTTGTCCTCAGCGGAGGAGGAGCCGTTGTCGGTGGAAGCGGAAGAGTTGGTGTTCTCCTGAGCGGAGCCGTTGGCGTCCTCAGCGAAAGCGACGGTGGAGCCGCCGAAAGCAACAGCGAGAGCAGTAGCGCCGGCGATGGCTGCATTGCGGATACGCATATCAAAAGTCCTTAGAGTCGTACGTGCAAAGCCTCCAGAGTAGGAGGCTTTGATTTACAGGGATAGGGATTATTTTGGTATCCCCAAAACACACTGAGCCGGTAGAGAGTATCGGCTCGTTCCGGTGTCTGTAATTAACCTAGCCAACGGTCAGGCAAAATGCACGTCAGTTTGAGTCTTCTTTTAAGCCCTCACGGCTATCACCCCCAAAATGGGTGAAATTCTGAAAGGGTGCTGACAGATGTTGTTGGTGTTAAAAAGTGCTTGTAGTGCGGTTCAGGGCTTTTGGTGAAATTAGTTTAATCGCAATGTGAAAAAGATCACTCAATCCGATGTAACTTTCACTCCTGCCACTCTAGTCCCAAAACTGCGTTTTCCACTACTTCTGGCAGTGCCGGGTGGATCCAGTATTGCGAGCGAGCGAACTCGCGTATATCAAGGTCGTAGACCATGGCAGTGATCAACTGCTGTATAAGAGTGGACGCTTGTGGGCCCATGATGTGGGCGCCGAGGAGCTTGCCGGTGGCACGATCGGCCACGAGCTTGCAGATGCCCGTTGCGTCTTCCATAGCCCATCCATAGGCAACGTCGCCAAAGTTCTGCACCTTCACCGTGACGTCATAGCCCTCTTCGCGGGCTTGTGCCTCAGTAAGTCCCACCGTCGCAATTTGCGGGTGGGTGAAAATGGCAGCGGGGATGTGCTCGTGCGGCATGGGACGGAGGTCTTCAGGATGCAACAGATTGTGCTGTACCGCTCGTTGCTCCGCATTGGCTACGTGCTTGAGCATGTAAGGAGAGGAGACATCGCCGAGCGCCCACACGCCCTCGCAGGTCGTGCGACCAAACTCGTCGACCTTGATGCGCCCGTCCTCGTGCATTTCAATACCGCTGGTAGAAAGATCCATCTGATCGCCGTTGGGCTGGCGGCCGGTGGCCACGAGGATGGCTTCCGCCTCCACGACATCACCGTTATCCAAGGTGAGGCGTACACCGTCTGCGGTTTCCTCTAGTGCTGTGGCGGTGCCAATGCGTACGTCGAAACGTTCGCGTGCGATGTCGTTGAACCGGGAGCTTAAGTCTTCGTCAAGGAACCGGAGGAACTTCTCCGAGCGGTTGACCACGGTCACTTCCGTCCCCAGGCCGTCGAAGACGTGGGCAAATTCCATGGCGATGTAGCCGCCACCGACCACGATGAGGCTACGCGGCTGCTTCTCAAGCCGCATGATGTCCTCGTTGGTGTGGACCGGCACGAAAGAGCTGGCATAGGGTTCGGGCAGTACAGGGCGTGAGCCGGTAGCAATAACAATATTGTCACCGGTGATGATGTCATCGCCCGCTTGCAGGGTTTTCGGTCCGATGAACCGAGCATGTTGATCAAAGACTGTAATATTGGGCGTTTCCTCGCCACGGCGGTACTCTTCGCCGCCGCGGGCGATCTGATCGATGCGGTTGTGGAATACGCGCTCGACAATGCCGTCCCAATCCACAGCATCCACGTGGGCGCTGAGCCCAAGACGGGTTGCCTCGCGCGCGGCGAGTGCCACGTCGGCAGCGTAGACGTACATCTTCGTTGGGATGCAGCCCACGTTGAGACAGGTTCCGCCGAAGGTTCCCTTTTCGATGACGGCGATGGATTTATCGTCGAACTCAGGGGAGGGGATTGAATTTCCCGACCCAGTGCCGATGATGACGAGGTCAAAGTGCTGTGCGGAAGTCATGCCGACCATTCTAGAGGCTGCCTAGCCGCAACCCGTGCAGGCCGAAAAGCGCGAGGTGGGCGAGTCTAATCCGTCTCAAGAGGGGCCACGGCGCGCAACCATTCCGCGGCGGTGGAGAATGCTTCCTGCAGCGGCTCGGGGCGGGAAAGAAAGAGATCGTGGCGCCCATTATTTACAACGTGGAGCGTGTAACGGGCGCTGAGCTCCTTGGCCCATCGCTGGCTCTGGCGTACGTCCACAACAACATCGGCGGTGTTAGAGGATTCGCTATAAGGCTGATTGAGTTCGGAGCGTCCTGAAGTCATGGTCAGCAGCGGGAGTCCCATGTTGATGCGGCCGGAATGGATCGCGTCGAAGCCATGGAAGACCGCTGCTACCCAGCCCAGGTATTTCGGGTGCCCGCCCAGTGGCTTGAGGCGACGGTCGAAATCCCAGTCGCCCTGCTCCTCGGCATGGATAGATTCCCCGTAGGCGGTGAGATCGCCCCCGGGAATTTCGATCCGCGGAGCGATAGCGGCGCCAGCGAAGATTACGTGCTTGAGCACCTCATAAGTTTTATCCGCTATTCTCATCATGGCTAACCAGGGGCTGTTGAACACGACACCAGAGATTCGATCGAAGCGCTCACGGTCCTGGCGGCGAAGGCGATCAAGCCAGAGCGCGGTGATGGTGCCAGCGGTGGAGTGGCCCATGATGATGACACGCTGGTTGGGGAGGGCATCGAGGGCCGCGTTGAGATCAGCGTCGTAGTACTGCAAGTCGCTGATGTAATGCCAGGTCTGTCCGTCCCGTCGAGAGCGTCCGCACTTGCGCAGGTCGATAGCGTAGAAGGCATAGCCGAGCTCATAAAAGTATCGTGCCACGTGGTCGTGGAAGAAATAGTCCGTCATCCCGTGGACCCACAGTAAGGCGGGGCGGTCATCATGGGCATCGCCACGGGGGCAATAGCGCACGAGCGTCGCGCGGACATTGCCTTCACCGTCAGGGTCGGTGCCGAGTTCGAGTGGGGCGGCCTGGAAGTCGGGGCCGAGGATATCTTCTGACCATTCGAGTTCGTTATGCATCATGGGATTCATGATAGGTCGCGCTCCCAGAAGTGTCCGGCCCCGCAGAGCGCTGACGGGAAATGCCCTGCACCACAAATGGGGTAGCAACTTCAGATTCGGGCATTTATTTTTCCAGGAATGCCTATTTCGCACTAAGGGGCGTAAAGTGGAATTAATGCTTGACGGACCTCTCGTAGGGGAGGTCTGTATGCCGGTTTGCTTCCTAGCATCGTCGAGCGCTTTCTCACCGCGCCCTGTGTACCCACATGCGCAGGGCACTTGACCACAACGAATACATCGACTCAAAGAGGTAATAAGTACAGTGTCCTCCGATAAGAAGACAGCACAAGTAGTAGACGAGGTTGAGGTCGCACTCATTGGTGCAGGTATTATGAGCGCCACCCTCGGCGCCATGCTGCGTGAGCTCGAGCCCAGCTGGACGCAGATGGTCTTCGAGCGTTTGGACGGCCCTGCGCTTGAGTCCTCTTCCCCGTGGAACAATGCCGGTACCGGCCACTCCGCGCTGTGCGAGCTGAACTACACCCCAGAAAAGAACGGCCGCATTGATGTTTCCAAGGCTATGAATATCAATGAGAAGTTCCAGGTTTCTCGCCAGTTCTGGTCCCACCAGCTCAACAACGGCATCCTGACGGACCCGAAGGCCTTCATCAACTCGGTTCCGCATGTGTCCTTTGCACAGGGCTCCATCCAGGTGGATTACCTGAAGCGCCGCTTCGACGCGCTGAAGGATAACCACATGTTCCCGAACATGCAGTTCAGCGACGATGACGCCACCTTCCAGGAGAAGCTGCCCCTGATGTCCCAGGGCCGTGACTTCAACTCCCAGAAGGTTGCCATCTCGTGGACCGATGCGGGCACCGACGTCAACTTTGGCGCCCTGGCTAAGCAGTTCTTCACTGCGGCTAAGGCTGCCGGCACCGAGATCCGTTATGGCCACGAGGTCGTTGATATCAAGCGTGAGGGTTCCAAGTGGCGCGTGGTGGCAAAGAACCTCCACACCGGTGACTACCAGGCTGTCCACGCCAAGTTTGTTTTCGTTGGTGCCGGCGGTTACGCACTCGACCTGTTGCGCAAGGCTGGTGTCCGTGAGGTTTCTGGTTTCGCCGGTTTCCCGGTTTCGGGCCTGTGGCTGCGCTCCAAGAACCCGGAGCTGGTCAAGCAGCACCACGCAAAGGTTTATGGCAAGGCTGCTGTGGGCGCTCCGCCGATGTCCGTGCCGCACCTGGACACCCGTGTCATCGACGGTGAAGAAGGCCTGCTGTTTGGTCCCTACGGCGGCTGGTCCCCGAAGTTCCTGAAGAAGGGCTCCTACCTGGACCTGTTCAAGTCCATCCGTCCGGACAACATCACCTCTTACCTGGGCGTGGCAGCACAGGAGTTTGGTCTGACCAAGTACCTGGTCACTGAGGTTCTCAAGGACTTCGATAAGCGCGTTGAAACCCTGAAGGAATACGTCCCGAGCGCTGACCCGGCTGATTGGGAGACTGTTATCGCCGGCCAGCGTGTCCAGGTGATTAAGCCAGCGGGTGCACCGCAGTTCGGCTCCTTGGAGTTCGGCACCACCCTCATCAACAACCCAGAAGGCAGCATCGCTGGTCTGCTTGGCGCTTCCCCGGGTGCTTCCATCACCCCAGCCATCATGATTGAGCTACTGGAGCGCTGCTTCGGTGAGAACATGATTCAGTGGGGCGACAAGATCCAGGAGATGATTCCTTCCTACGGAACTAAGCTGTCCAAGGACAAGAAGCTCTACAACGAGATGTGGGAGTACACGCAGAAGACTCTGCAGCTGGACACCAAGTAATCTCGCTCTTCGCCCCGTCGGCGATTCCTCGCAGGTAATTCTCAGTAATTGGCAGGAAGCGTTCAGTGCACCGGAACGCTTCACCAAGGACAGCGCCCCATAATGATGGTGTGCGTTTGAGAGAGCGCATGCGAGAGAGATAGAGAGAACCCCAGCCACGCGGGGCGGTCGGCCTGAGAAACCGACCGGGAGCGTGGCAGTGAAAGATAGAGACGCACCGCCGCCCCGAGACTCCGTTTCCTTTCCTACGGAGACCTCGGGGCGGTGGTGTGTTTGCTTCTGTTTGCGCTCGTGGTTCTTAGGTTCCGCAGTAGGTGAGATAGCCTTCGGTGCCGCCGGGCTGCTCATACTCCGGCGCAGCATCAAAAGGATGCGTGGTGGCGTGCAGAAGACGGGCGAACTCTTCGGCATCGCCCAGAGCGCTTTCGACCAGCCGCGGCCGAGGAATCACGCGCGGCACGGTTCGCTCGAGCAGCACAGCGTCGGGGCTACTTGCGCAGTAGGCTTCAACGAAACTTCTATCCTTGAGGAGTTCATAGGCCGCCGCAGGCTCGCCCGCCGCGGCACTGACAAGGCTGCGGTTGGCTTGTGTGAGGTCCGGGGCGGCCTGCACGAGGGCAGCGTTGTAATCCTGGAAAAGCTCTTCGGGCATCTGTAGGCAGCGCTGTGCTTCCTGGTGACGCGCTCTTTCATAACGCTCGCCAAAGGTATCAATGGCCTCTTGAGCCCAGGTGAGGGCGGTGTCAGGGGAGTCGTCGATAAGCGGAAGCAGTGACTCCACCAATCGCGCAAGGTTCCAGCCCAACATGTCGGGCTGGCGCCCAAAGCGGTAGCGTCCCTGCGTATCGATAGAGCTAAACCAGGTGTTGGGGTCATAGCTTTCCATGAACGCGCAGGGGCCATAGTCAATGGTTTCGCCCGATAACGTGGTGTTATCGGTGTTCATTACGCCGTGAATGAAGCCCAGCTGCATCCACCCGGCGACCGTCGCGGCTTGTGCCTCCATGACGTGCGTGAACAGCTCCCGGAAGTCGGCGCCGGGGTAGTGGCGTTCACTGGTGTAGGCGGCAAGGCTTTCTAGTAGCCCAGGCACCTGCGAGTGCGCGGCGAAGTGGAAGGAACCAACACGAATGTGGCTCGCGGCCACCCGCACGAGAACCCCTGCCTCTTCCGCCATCTGGCGCTGGATGGGGCGACCGGTGGCGAGCACCGCCAGCGACCGAGTGGTGGGCACACCTAGGGCATGCATCGACTCGGAGAAGAGATACTCACGCAGCATTGAGCGCAGCGTGCCGCGCCCATCAGAGCCATAACGCGAGTAGGGAGTCAGCCCCGTGCCCTTGGCATGCAGATCCCACAGGCCCGTGGGGTTGTGAGCGGCGGTGGGGCCAGTGACTTCGCCCAAGAGGAGGGCGCGGCCGTCACCCATTGCCGGGTTATACTGCCCGAACTGAAAGCCCGCGTAGGCCATCGCGTGCGGAGTGACTGCTCCACGGCCAAGGAGGAACTCTATTCCGTCCTCGCTGCGCAGCCAGTCTGGGTCGAGGCCGAGCTCGGCGGCTAGGTGCTCATTGAGCGCCACGATTCGTGGAGCTGGCTGTTCTTCCCCGCGGCTTGCCGTGACCATCTGTGGCAGGCGTTGGGCAAAATCATTGTGCAGCTCAAAAGGCAGGGGCTGTTTAGTCATCGCGGGACCCCAGGGTTCCGCGCACGCGAATGTGGACGTTGCCGCCTACCCAGAGCTCGTCCCCGTCATCGTCGATAAAGACGCGGCCATCGCGTCCTATTTGGCTGCCTTGTGCCGCGGTATAGCGGGCAGGAACGGCGCCCTTGGCGCGGAGGAACTGGGCGGCTCCGCCATTGAAGGAACCGGTGACGGGGTCCTCGAATTGCCCGGTGATAGCGCGAACCTCGTAGGCCGGCTCCGTATCCCCGGTGAGGCCGACCACGCCGACCTTGACGCCGGGGGTGGGCGTGGGGCGAAGCTTCCGGACGGTTTCAGCAGATTCGAGCTGGACCAAGCGCCAGCCAGGCCCGTTGTCCACCCAGCCGGAGTCAACGATGCTCTCTTCATCGATTCCGAGTACGGCGGCTGCTTCGGAGCGCTCAGCCTCACTGAGCTCCCCGTGGCGCAGTAAGGGCGGGGTAGCGAAGGCGAAACGGCCCTCGTCCTGGCGCACGGCGACTAATCCGACACCGCATTCCTGAATCAGGGTCCCGCTCTTTCCTAATAGCTCCGCCGCGACGCGCGCACTGCCCAGCGTGGGGTGACCGGCGAAGGGGAACTCTTCGTGCGGGGTGAAGATTCGTATGCGGTAGTCCGCGCCAGGATCAGTAGGTGAGCACAGGAAGGTCGTCTCAGAGAAATTGGTCCAGTGTGCGATACGCTGCATTTCTTCGGTGCTCAAACCATCGGCATCCGCAACCACGGCGAGGGGATTACCGGTAAACGGCCCAGTGGCGAAGACATCTACTTCAAAGAATCGGTGCTGCATGAGGCCTAAGTCTAGTCGCACCGGCGGGTGGGGAGGTCTACGCTGGGCAGCATGAGCGAAGCACTTTTTAGCCGCGTCGAACCTATCCAGACCATGGCGGATGGGACCGTCAAACAGGTTAACCCTTTCTCCGGAACAGAGGTGTGGACCGTGCCAGGACGCGGCAACCGCCCGCTTGCGCATGCGGCAAAGGAACCGCATCCGCTGGGCCCTGATGCCTTGACGCACAGCTGTGCTTTTTGCTCCGGGCGCATGCTGGACACCCCGCCGGAAAAGTCCCGCATCTTGGCTTCGGGGGAGATTCAGCGCGGCCTTTTTCCCCACGAGCTGGATAACTCCCAGCCGCTGTTTCGCCGCGTTCCGAACCTTTTTGAAATCGTGTCTTATGACTATTGGCACGAGAACTATGGCTTCACCATGGATCCAGACCTGGCTCAGCACAAGGAGAAGTACGAAGGCGACGAGGCTGGGCGCCTGCACGTACTTAACGTGGTGCGCACCAAGCTCAAGGCAGCGGGCAAGGATACCGCGCTGGACGACGATTCTCTGCTCGCCCTCGCCGATGGTTTCTTCGGCGGCGGACATGATGTCATTATCTCCTCACGGCACTTCGTGGATGGGGCCGTCGATGATAGTCAGCTAGCCTCCTCCGGCACGCTGAGCCCCGATGAGCACTTCCTGCTGACAACGTTCACTGCGGAATCGACGCGCGAGCTCTACCAGCGCAACCGCTATGCCTCCTATGTCGCTGTATTTCAGAACTGGCTGGCACCGGCGGGCGCGTCCTTCGATCACTTGCATAAGCAGCTCGTCGCGATTGACGCCCTGGGCATGGCCGCTCACCAGGAAAATGCGATTCTGCGTGCGCACCCCAACATGTACAACGACTGGGCTGTGGGCTATGCGGCAAAGCGCAACCTCGTCATCGCAGAAAATGATTATGCGGTGCTCTTCGCCGGATTTGGCCACCGCTATCCCACACTGGAGATCTTCTCCAAGTCACCGCGCTGTGAACCGTGGGAACAGAACCCGGAGGAAGTACGTGGAATGTCGGATCTGATTCACGCGGCCCACGCCGCGGTGGGGCCGGACGTGGCCTGCAATGAAGAGTGGCACCACCGTCCGCCCAGCGTGGACCTGCCTCAGCCGTGGCGCGTCATGCTCAAGCTCAGGGTATCGACCTTGGCTGGCTTTGAGGGCGGCACGAAGGTCTACATCAACACCATTGATCCGTGGGGTTTGCGTGATCGCGTCGTGGACGCCATGTTCCGCCTTCGCGAGCGCGGAAAGATTGCTTCCGGGATCTCTATCGCCACTGAGTGCGAGCTCAAACGCAATAGCTTGCGCTATAACCCACTGGTGTAAGCGGTCACGGTTAGTCCACGTAGGTTTGTTCGCCGCCGGCGTGAAGATAATCGCGGAGGTACGGCAGGGCTAGAGCAACAGTGCCGTGTCGTGGGGCGTCGATAAGTCCCTGCTCCAGCAAACGCGCGCGTACTTCACTGAGAGATGTTGTCGTTGTCTTGAGTTCGTGAGCGATAGCGCCAGATGTGGCCGTCCCCGCCTCATCTGCGATATCAGCCAGCGCGTGTAGGTACTCAAGTTGGCGTTGGCTGAGTGCACGTACCGCAGGATCGTGCACTTGGGTCCCCATTGCCGTGATTGCCTCACCAAGAACTGCGTCGACGGTTGTTGAGGAAATGGTCGTTTCACCGGCTTGGGATGCAGCGTTCCAGGCCAAGTATCCGATGAGCTGGATGAGGAAGGGATAACCGTGGCTCGCTTCAGTAGCGCGGTCGGCGGCTTCGTCGTTGAAAGCAATCGACGTTAAAGCTGCCGTATCTTTGAAAGCGCTGGTTGTAGCTTGCGGGTTAACAGGTCCTAGGTGAAATCTGCGGGCACGGCGCAAAAACGTTGTTCCCGGCAGGTGCAGAAGCTTGTCAACACCGGCAGTAAGCCCTGCCATCACAATGGAAACGTCGAGTTCATCGCGAACAAGATGCTGGAATGCGACTGCGATGCTTTCAAGGTCATGAGGATCGGCGTCCTGAATCTCATCGATTGTAAGTAGAATTCCGCTGTCTCGGAGATGAGCGGAGAGTTCGCGCAAGCGCGATTCTAATGTTGGCACCGGTGGCGTCCCAATCTCTTCAGTACCAATGCCACCGAGGCCCGCAATGCGTATGTCCTTGATTCGACGGGTTGATGGAGAAGACAGCTGGTTGATTTTTTCTGGAATGATGGAGTCGATGAGCTGGGTGACTGAATTGCTTCGACCACTGACCCGAATAACAGCCCATCCTTGTTGTGCTGCGATGTCCTCTAGCTCAGTCAACAGGACTGTTTTCCCCATCCCACGATGACCGCTAATGAGCATTGCGCGATTAGGGTTGCCAACTCCGCCGTCGAGCCCAACCGTGAAGTCATTGAGGACCGCACTGCGGCCAGCCCACTTGAGTGGGCTGGCACCAAACGTTGGGCGAAAAGGGTTTCCAGTCATGCTGGAAGTATAGAGCAGACAGATAAATTGATAAATAGATAAATCGGCGGGCGTAGATAAATTGATAAATAGATAAATCAGACCACGAGCACCAGCTCGCTGCCGCGCAGTTCGGTGCTCATGCCCGACTCTTGGGCTACGCGGGCGGCATCCTCGAGGGTGGAGACGCTCTCGCCCTTGAGAGCGAGTACGCGAGCGAGCTCCCCCTTGTAGTGCTTGTTGAAGTGAGAGACCACCTTGCGGGAGCCATCCTCTTGCACTGACTCCACGCGCACGGTGGCGGCGTCCTTGAGCTTGCCCAGCTGCTGATAGGTGCCCGAGCGCATGTCGATGAGGAACTCGCCAGCGTCGACAAGCGCGCGTAGCTCATCCGTGATCGCCGTACCCCACTGAGACTTCAGCGTCCGCCCGCCCAGTTTCGTACTACCGGAGAGCCGGTAGTGCGGGATGAGGTCATCGGCGCGCAGCAACCCGAAGAGCGCATCGCCCACGGCTAGGTACTTCCGTGCTTCTGGAGGGAGGGTGGGGGCGTCGAGGGCGTCGTAGAGCACGCCGGTGAAACGCTCCAGCGCGGGCATGGTGGGGGAGGAAGCCAACTCGCGGTTGGACTCGGCTTCCCCACGCAACTTCTCAGAGAGCTTGAGCACCTCCAGCGCTTCATCGACGTCGAGGGACGACAACTCTGCAGCGATTTCTCGGCGGATCGGGTTCAGCGCGGGAAAGGAAAGCTCGTCCCAGTTCAGGGCCGCGCCGCTGCCGCCGTGTGCTTTGGTCTCAGAAGGAGGGAGGATGATCAGCATGGCTACATGCTAGCGATGTAGACTGAGCAACCATGATTACACGTCTTTCTGAGCTTTTCCTCCGCACTCTTCGTGAGGATCCGGCTGATGCCGAAGTCCCCAGCCACAAGCTTCTCGTCCGCGCAGGTTATGTGCGCCGCGTTGCGCCGGGTGTGTACACCTGGTTGCCATTGGGACTGCGCGCCATGCGCAAGATCGAAGACGTTATCCGCCAGGAGATGAACGCCATCGGTGGCCAGGAGATGCTCTTCCCGGCGCTGCTGCCGCGCGAGCCTTATGAGGAGTCGAACCGCTGGACGGAATACGGCGATAATCTGTTCCGTCTGAAGGACCGCAAGGGTGCGGACATGTTGCTGGGCCCGACCCACGAGGAGATGTTCACCACTGCGGTGAAGGATATGTACTCCTCGTACAAGGATTTCCCGGTCACGCTGTACCAGATCCAGACGAAGTACCGCGATGAGGAGCGCCCGCGTGCGGGCGTGCTGCGCGGCCGCGAGTTCACCATGAAGGATTCCTATTCCTTCGACATGACGGATGAGGGGCTCGATGAGTCCTATGCCCGCCACCGCAAGGCCTACCAGAACATCTTTGACCGCCTAGAGATCGATTACGCGATTTGCAAGGCCACTTCTGGTGCGATGGGCGGTTCGGCCTCTGAGGAATTCCTTGCCGTGTCTGAGGTAGGCGAAGATACCTTCGTGCGCGCCACCGAGGGCGATTACGCTGCCAACGTGGAGGCCGTGGTCACTCAGGCTCCGGAGGAAATCCCCTTCGACGGCCTGCCGGAGGCACAGGAGCATGAGACTCCGAAATCCGAGACCATTGAGTCTCTGGTGGAGTGGGCTAAGGGTGCCGGCATTACTGTCGACGGCCGCGAAGTCACCGCCGCGGACACCCTCAAGTGCATGATGATCAAGGTGGCCGCCCCCGCAGCCACGGAAGAAGAGAAGGAATGGGAGCTGGCCGCCGTCCTCATTCCGGGCGACCGCGAGCTGGATGAAAAGCGCCTCGAGGCCTCGCTGGAGCCGGCCGAGTTTGAGCTCGCCGGTGAGGGGGATTTCAAGAAGAACTCCTTCCTGGTCAAGGGCTATGTCGGGCCGCGTGTCCTGAATGCCCACGACGTGAAGATTTATGCTGACCCGCGCGTGGTTTCTGGTACCTCCTGGATTACCGGTGCGGATGCCCCGCAGCGTCACGTCATCGGACTGGTGGCCGGCCGTGACTTCACTGTGGATGAGTTCATCGAGGCCGCCGAGGTCAAGGAAGGGGACCCGGCACCGAATGGTCAGGGCACTCTGACTCTGGAGCGCGGCATTGAGCTTGGCCACATTTTCCAGCTGGGCCGCAAGTACACCGAGGCTTTCGACGTACAGATTCTCGATGAGAACGGCAAGCGCGCCGTGCCGACCATGGGTTCCTACGGCATTGGTGTTACGCGCATGCTCGCCGTGCTGGCAGAGCAGCGCCACGATGAGAAGGGCCTCAACTGGCCGGTGGCCGTGGCCCCGTACCAGGTGCACGTGGCCGTAGCGAACAAGGACGCCGCTGCCCTGGAGGCAGGTCAGAAGCTGGTGGAGGATCTGGATCGCGCAGGCATCGAGGTGCTTTACGACGACCGCCCCAAGGTCTCCCCGGGCGTGAAGTTCAAGGATGCTGAGCTTCTGGGTATGCCGTTCATCGCCATCCTGGGTCGCGCTTTCGCTGATGGCATCATTGAGCTGCGCATCCGCGGCGGCGAGACTCGTGAAGTTCCCGCCGATCAGATCGTGGAGACCCTCACGGAACTTATCCGCGGCTAGGCAGCATGAAAGCGGTGCGATTGCGCCGCAACCGTGATAAGCCAGTGCTGCCACGGGGTTGCCGGTGCCGCCGTGATGGCCGCATTGGTCCACTTCAGCGTGTCGTTGTGTGCGACCTCGTCGATGAATGCGCGCGCTGAGTCGGCGTCCTTTGGCAGGCTACCTGCCGGTGAATCGTATGCGGGCGCGGGCTGCGGCACGGGACCGAGCTTTTCCAGTTGCAGCTGAAGTTGCAGGATTCTGTCCTCGTGAATGCGCAGAAGCTCATCGACATGATCTTCTTGGTCGGGGGACACATAGGAGCGCGCGAAATCGAGGGCATAGACCTGCTGGTATTCCCATTTTAGGAGCTCGACTCCGAGTTCACGGTCCTGTTCTGTGAGTTCGGGAGCGTCTGCCAGCTCCTCGTTCTTCCACGCGTTAAGCGCAATGGCTTGTGTCAGAACAAGGGCGCGGGATTCTTCAGGAACGTTGCTGATGTTCTCTTCGGAGAATGAGGAGGCGGCGTCAAACACGGCGGAGACGTCCGCGGAATCCTGCGGGGCAACGTCACGGTCGACCGCACAGGAGCGTGGAGTCTCTCCTTCCTCATCGCGTCCGCATAGTCGCTCGATTTCTTCATAGAGCTGCTCAGCTTGCTCTGCGCGCAAGGCAGCGGCATCCGCATCAAGTTCTTCCAAGGCGAGAGCATCCGCACTGGCGGTGTGAGCAAGCGAGGTGAGGGAGGGGTCCGCGTGGGGGCCAAAATAATCCACGATCGCGTCGGTGGCTTGGCAGCCGCCCATCCAGGGGGCAGCGCACACAAGCAGGGTGGGGATAACTACTCGGCGGTTCACGCGATAGACCCTACCCGGGTGACCTAGTCTAGAGCGCATGGCATTCCCAACACCCGCGCAACTAACCGAAATTCTGCAGCCTGTCGCCGCCGCACGCGGCCTCGACATCGAAGACGTGAAGACCACGCGAGCTGGTAAGAAGTCTCAGGTCATCATTCGCATCGATGGCGATGAGCGCCCGAGCTCCGATCTCATAGAAGAACTATCGCAGGAGATTTCCGAGCTTTTCGATGCCCAAGAGGAAGCGGGCACCCTCAACTTTGGCGCGGGCTACACCTTGGAGGTGTCGACGCCAGGTGTGGACTTCCCGCTGAGCGCCCCGCGCCATTGGCGCCGCAACCAAGGAAGGCTGGTCGGATATGCGCTTGTCGAGGAACCTGGAACCACTCGCGTCGCGCGCATCGGCGCCCTGTCTGAGGACGAAGAATCCGTGGCGCTTATCACGACGGTGAAGAAGGAGGTGCGTTACCAGATCGAGCGATTGGAAAACTTGAGCCGTGCAGTGGTAGAAATTGAATTTGCTCAGCCTTCAGCCATGGAGCTGGAGGCGGCTATGCAGACGTTCGACTTCGCCGAGCAGAACTCGGCAACCCGAGAGGACTAACAAGTGAATATTGACCTAGAGGCACTCCGCACGATTCAGCGCGAGCGCGGCGTACCTGTGAAGGACCTGCTCGAAGCTATCGCGGGTGCCCTTTTGTATTCCTACCTGGACCACCGTGCAGAATCCGCTGAGAAAAAGGCGGAAGGTACGAAGTCGCGCGTAGACATCGACGCCGACAGCGGCGCCGTCACTGTCATTGTGACCGAAAGTGATCCGGAGACCGGAGAGGTCATCAGCGAATACGACGACACCCCGGACAACTTTGGGCGCATCGGCGCGCAGGCGGTCCGCGATGCCATTCTGCGCAAGTTGCGCGAGAACGAGGCTGAGCGAACCTATGATTCCTATTCTGAGCTGACCGGAACGGTAGTGTCGGGTGTCGTCCAGCGCGATATCCACGCCAACAAGCGCGGCGTCGTTGTGGTGCAGTTGGGCACCGAACACGATTCCCAGGATGCTTTCCTGTTGCCTGCTGAGCAGCTGCCAGGGGAGAAGCTCGAGCACGGTGACCGCGTCAAGGCCTATGTCGTGGGCGTGAACCGCAACGGCGCTAAGGTGCAGATCACGCTGTCGCGTACTCACCCCGAGCTGGTTCGCGGTCTCTTTGAGCTGGAGGTCCCGGAGGTTGCCGACGGTGCGGTCGAGATTATCGCCATTGCCCGCGAGGCTGGCCACCGCTCCAAGATCTCCGTTCGCGGCCACGCCAAGGGCCTCAACGCCAAGGGGGCGTGTATCGGCCCGAAGGGCTCTCGCGTCAGCAACGTTATGCGTGAACTCGGGGGTGAGAAGATTGACATCATCGACTTCAACGAAGACCCAGCCGTTTACGTGGGCAATGCTCTCGCCCCGTCGAAGGTCGTGCGCGTAGAAATCCTCGACGAGGAAGCGCAGGTGGCCAAGGTAACCGTGCCGGATTACCAGCTTTCGCTCGCTATCGGCAAGGAAGGCCAGAACGCACGCCTCGCAGCACGCCTGACCGGATGGAAGATTGATATTCACTCCGACGCCGCTCGGGACTAGCTTTCCGAGCAGCCTGCGGTGGAATTAAAGGTTTGGCCTATTTTCGCGTAGACTAGACAACGGCCCACATGCAGGAATGCTGTGGCGTAGCAGCAATAGCGATATGACCTAAGGAGTTGGATGTCTCGAGGACAGCGTCTCCGCACCTGTATCGCTACGCGTCAAAAGCATCCCGACACGGAACTGCTGAGGGTTGTCGCCGATAAGGGTGATCCCACAGGATGCCGTGTTGTTCCGGATCCCGGCCGACGCCTTCCCGGAAGGGGAGCGTGGATAAGGCCTGATCTGGAAGCAGTAGAGCTGGCGGAGCGGACCCGTGCCTTCAGGCGCGCGCTCCGATTGTCCACAGACGTGGACACAGGTCACGTACGTGAGTACCTCGCTGCCACGCAGCAGGTGCAGTCGGCGGGCAACAGCCCGTGCGACCCAGAGTTAAAAAGGAAGACCGAACACTGATGAGCGCACAACCATGAAGCAGCATCAGCGATGAAAGTCCATAGCCATTAACTAGGGGTCAGGCCGTATTCCGCGGCCTTGGCTCCTAGAAAGATTAAAGAGGAGACAAGTGCCCGGAAAGCTACGTGTACACGAGTTGGCAAAGCAGCTCGGCGTAACCAGCAAGGAACTACTCGCCACGCTGAAGGAACAAGGCGAGTTCGTCAAGACCGCATCCTCGACCATCGAACCCCCGGTGATCAAGAAGATGCGCGCTCACTACGAAGCTAAGGGTGGCGAGGACAAGGCAGCGGAGAAGAACGCGCCAGCAGCCACCCCAGCTTCTGCTGCCAAGAAACCGGCAGAAAAGAAGCCTGCCGCCGCGGCAAAGCCAGGCCCGAAGCCAAGCGCTGCCCCCAAGCCGGGTGCCGCCCCCAAGCCGGGCGGTGCACCGAAGCCGGGTGCCGCTCCGAAGCCGGGTGGCGCACCGAAGCCTGGAGCACAGCGCAAGAACACCGAGAAGGGTGGCGAGCGCGCTGTCACTCCGCGCAGCATGCCGAAGCCTGGCGGCACCCGCCGCGTGGCTAATAACCCGTTCTCCACGGGTAGCTCCAGCGATCGTCCGAGCCCCGGACCTCGCCCAGGCGGCACCAAGGGACAGCGCTCCGCTGGCAAGCCCGGTGATAACCGTGGCGGCAAGGGCGGCGCACGCCCGCAGGGCGATGGCAACCGTAGCGGTGGACGTCGTCCTTCGCCGGCAATGATGCCTTCGCACCCGAACCCGGCCAGCATGCCGTCGAAGGCCGCTGGTAGTGGCGGCGGTGGTCGTGGTCGCGGCGGCCGCGGTGGCGGCCCCGGCCGCGGTGGTCCTGGCCACGGTGGTTTCCGTGGACGCGGCGGTCGTCGCGGTGGCACCGCTGGTGCATTCGGCCGTCCGGGTGGTGCGCCGCGTCGCGGTAAGAAGTCGAAGCGTCAGAAGCGCCATGAGTTTGAAGAGCAGCAGAAGCATGAGGTAGGCGGCGTACGTCTGCCTGACGGCGGCGGTAAGGTCGTGCGCCTGCGTCGCGGTGCTTCCCTGGCTGACTTCGCTGAGAAGATTGGTGCAGATCCTGCAGCATTGGTGCAGGCGCTGTTCAACCTCGGTGAGATGGTGACTGCTACGGCTTCTGTCTCCGAAGACACCCTGCAGCTGCTGGGTTCGGAGATTAATTACGAGGTCCAGGTCGTCTCCCCAGAGGATGAGGACCGCGAACTGCTCGAGTCCTTCGACCTGCAGTTCGGCGAGGACGAGGGTGGCGAAGAGGCACTTGAGAAGCGCCCGCCAGTGGTTACTGTGATGGGTCACGTCGACCACGGTAAGACTCGCCTTCTGGACACCATTCGTAAGACCAACGAGGGTGCCGGCGAGGCCGGTGGCATTACCCAGGGCATCGGCGCTTACCAAACCACGGTGGACCTGGAGGATGGTCCTCGCACCATCACCTTCCTGGATACCCCGGGTCACGAGGCCTTCACCGCCATGCGTGCCCGCGGTGCTAAGTCCACCGACTTGGCCATCCTGGTCGTTGCCGCCGATGACGGCGTGATGCCGCAGACCATCGAGGCAATCAACCACGCGAAGGCAGCAGACATCCCTGTGGTTGTCGCAGTCAACAAGATTGATAAGCCGGAGGCTTCCCCGGACAAGATCCGTGGTCAGCTCACTGAATACGGACTGGTTCCGGAAGAGTACGGTGGCGACACGATGTTCGTGGATATCTCCGCGAAGAACAACATCAACATTGATGATCTGCTTGAAGCCGTCATCCTGACGGCGGACGCTGCCTTGGAGCTCACCGCTAACCCGGACATGGATGCACAGGGCTCTGCCATCGAGGCCCACCTCGACCGCGGCCGCGGTCCGGTGGCTACGGTCATCATCCAGCGCGGTACGCTGCGCATTGGTGATTCCATCGTGGTTGGTGATGCACACGGACGTGTGCGCCGCATGCTCGATGAATTCGGTCACGATGTGGAAGAGGCCGGCCCGTCCCGCCCGGTCCAGGTGCAGGGTCTCAATGGTGTGCCAGGCGCCGGCGACAACCTCCTAGTTGTTGAGGATGACCGCGTGGCACGCCAGATTGCTGCACAGCGCGATGCCCGCAAGCGTTCTGCTCTGCAGGCGAAGGCTCGCAAGCGCGTCTCCCTCGAGGACCTGGATGCAGTGCTCAAGGAAACCTCGACGCTCAACCTCATCCTCAAGGGTGACAACGCAGGTTCCGTGGAAGCCCTCGAAGATGCCCTGTTGGACATCGAGGTCGACGACGAGGTACAGCTCAACATCATCGACCGTGGTGTGGGTGCGGTGACGCAGACCAACGTCTCCCTGGCTGCGGCTTCGGACGCCATCATCATCGCTTTCAACGTCCGCGCTGAGGGCAAGGCCACCGAGGAAGCCAACGCTGAGGGCGTCGATATCCGCTACTACACGGTGATCTACCGCGCCATCGAAGAGGTTGAGGCAGCTCTGAAGGGCATGCTCAAGCCCATCTACGAGGAGCGCGACACCGGTGCGGCAGAAATCCGCGCGCTGTTCAAGTCCTCCGCCGTCGGCACCATCGCCGGTTGTATGGTCACGGAGGGCAAGGTCAAGCGCAATGGCAAGGTGCGCCTGGTCCGCGACGGAAACGTCATTACCTCCGATGCCAAGATCGAGTCCCTGCGTCACGAGAAGGATGACGCAAACGAGATCAACGCCGGCTACGAGTGCGGTATGGTTCTGTCCTACCCGGATATTCAGGTAGGCGATATCATCCAGGCCTACGAAGAAGTCGAGGTCCCGCGCGACTAAGCGCAGGAAACCTCAGGTAGTGAAGCCCAGCCAGGAAAGATTCTGGCTGGGCTTTCCTCATTTCAGCCGAAAGGTGCAGAATCGGTATCCTAGACTAGTTGCCAGTAACCGTACGTAAAGGAGCTTCACTATGGTTGATCACGCACGCGCCGCACGCATGGCAAAGCGCATTCAGACAATCGTTGCCAGCGCAATTGAGCGCCAAATCAAGGATCGCCGCCTTGAGCTGGTGACAATCACGGATGCCCGGGTCACGGGTGATCTCCACGACGCCACCGTCTTCTACACCGTGCGTGGTACGGATATCGAGACCGAGCCAGATTATGGTCAAGCGGCCGAAGCCCTCACCAGGGCCAAGGGACAATTGCGCAAGATTGTGGGTGATGAGCTCTCCGTTCGCTTTACACCGACGCTGTCTTTTGAGCTCGATACTGTCCCCGAGGCTTCCGCGCACATGGAGGAGCTGCTCGCCCGCGCCCGTGCACGCGATGCGGAGTTAGCGAAGCTGAAGGAAGGTGCACGGCCCGCAGGCGACGCGAACCCGTACAAGACCTCGGATGAGGAAGAGGACTAAGTGTCGCGAACCAACTACGAAGCCGCAGTGGATGCGCTGGTGCAAGCCAGCAGTATTTGCATCATCACGCACTTGCGCCCAGACGCCGACGCGGTCGGCTCGGCAGCCGCCCTTACCCTGGCGCTCCGCCAGCGCGGGAAACAAACCCGCACCGTGATTGGCCAACGCCGTGACATTTCAGCCAACCTGTTTTCCATCCCCACGGTGGATGAGATTGAGTTGGTGGATGAGCTTCCACAAGGATATGACCTCTATGTCACTGTGGACTGCGGCTCGATAGATCGGACGGGTTCGGTGGCCCGGGAGATCGAAGACATGGCCGCCGTGGGCCGCGTCCTGTGCATCGACCACCACGCCTCCAACGATGGTTTTGGAGCCATCAATGTGGTGGATCCGGTATGTGAGTCCACCACGGTGGTGCTGCTGGACATTCTGGACAGGCTGTCCATCCAGATCGATCGCGTCATCGCGCATTGCCTGTACGCGGGCCTAGTCACCGATACCGGTAATTTCCGGTGGGGGCGCCCAGCCATGCATGATATCGCTGCGCGCCTGATGCTCTATGGTCTCGACACCAAGCAGATTGCGCTGGAACTCATGGATTCCAGCACGGCCGATGACCTGCAGATGATTGGACGCGTGCTCTCAGGCCTCAGGATTGAGGAAGCAGGGGAGCACCGCCTCGCTGTTCTCTTCGTCCCGCATGAGGAGGTCAGCACCCACGCCGATTCCGCGATTGAATCTTTCGTCGATTATGTCCGGGCCTTGAAAGGCACTGACATCGGAGTGGTCTTCAAGGAACAGGCGCCCGAAATGTGGGCGGTGTCCTTGCGCTCCTCCGCCGTCAACTGTGCGGAAGTGGCCCTCACCTTCGGCGGCGGCGGGCATATTCCAGCCGCAGGTTATACCGCGCACGGAAGGCCCGAAGAGGTTATAGCACAGCTGGTAGGTGCGTTGTCCTAGATGGCTTCCGAGCAACCAGTGAAGGTTTCTGCCGCTGAGGTCTTCCGCCTCGCCGTCCCCGCTCTGGGCGTTCTGGCGGCCATGCCGCTGTATCTATTGCTGGATACCGCGGTCGTAGGCCGTTTAGGGGCGGAGGATCTGGCCTCGCTTGGCGCAGCGGCCACACTCCATTCGGTGGTTACCACCCAATTAACCTTTCTGTCTTATGGCACGACCGCGCGTGCATCACGGCTGTTCGGCGCGGGGAAGCGCGAGGAGGCCGTCGCCGAGGGCGTCCAGGCAACGTGGGTTGCCGTGGGTGTTGGAATGGTGCTCGCCGTCATCATGTGGCTCTTTGCCGGCGTCTTTGCCACCTGGTTGACAGGTAACCCGGATACAGCGCGAGGGACTGCACAGTGGTTGCGGATTGCCGCTGTCGCTATTCCTTTTACCCTCATCAACATGGCCGGCAACGGCTGGATGCGCGGTGTTCACAACACCCGCAAGCCCCTTTACTTCACCCTTGCAGGTATGGTTCCCGGCGCCATCGCGGTGCCTATTTTCGTGCACTTCTGGGGTCTACCGGGCTCCGCTCTGGCCACGGTGCTGGGCATGGGGATCATCGCGGCGTTCTTCGTGGCGGAGCTGCGCCGCGAGCATACCGGCTCGTGGGAGATTCGCTGGAGCGTGGTTCGTCGGCAGCTCGTGCTGGGGCGTGACCTCATCGTGCGTTCGCTGAGCTTCCAAGTGGCGTTTCTGTCAGCGGCGGCCGTGGCCTCACGTATCGGCACTGCGCAGCTCGCTGCGCATCAAATCATGATGCAGATGTGGAACTTCCTATCCCTCGTTCTGGATTCCCTCGCGATCGCTGCCCAAGCCTTGACCGGCGCGGCATTGGGAGCGGGCTCAGCGCGCTATGCCCGCACGGTAGGAACCAAGGTGACGCTCTACTCGACGTCCTTCTCCCTCGCACTGGCAGCGGTACTGGGCCTTGGCTCCGCCTTTATCCCACGGATATTCACCACGAGCCCGGAGGTCCTAGAGGCCATCTCCGGCCCCTGGTGGGTTATGACTTTCCTCGTCATTATCGGCGGCGTTGTCTTCGCTTTGGACGGCGTCCTCCTGGGCGCTGGGGACGCAGCCTTCCTCCGCACGCTGACCCTCGCGTCAGTGCTTCTCGGCTTCCTGTCCGGGGTCTGGTTGGCCTTTGTTTTCGGCACCGGCCTGACCGGGGTGTGGGGCGGTATTGCCGCATTCATCCTCATCCGCATGGTGGGCGTGGTTGGGCGCTTTTACTCCATGCGGTGGGCACGGGTCTAAGCCTGTGGTACAAGTAGAAGGACTGTTCGTGCGAAGGAGGCGCTATGACCACTCTGTGGGCCGTCTCTGATCTCCATGCAGCGGTACGCGTGAACGGGGACCGCATTGATGAACTTGTCCCGCCGAATCCCAACGATTGGTTGATTGTTGCGGGAGACGTCGCCGAACGCATTGATCTGGTGATTAACACCCTGGCGCGCCTAAAGAACCGCTACGCTACGGTCATTTGGGCACCTGGCAACCATGAGCTTTTTTCTCGGTCACAGGACGTTTACCAGGGACGCTCGAAATACGATCGCCTCGTTGAAGGCTGTCGGGAAATCGGCGTGATTACCCCAGAGGATCCGTTTCCGGTATTCGGAGACGTCACCGTGGTCCCGCTGTTTACGCTCTACGATTACAGCTTCCGTCCACCAGGCACCACGGTGGAACAGGCGCTTGCGAGTGCGAAGGAGAAGCAGATCGTCATGACCGATGAATTTGCCATCGCCCCCTTCGTCGATGTGCGCGCGTGGTGCTGGGACCGCCTGGCTTATTCGATCAAGCGGCTGTCACGGGTCGAGGGCGAAACGGTTCTTATCAACCACTGGCCGCTGGTACAGGAGCCGACTCTCTATTTGCGTTGGCCCGAAGTGGCCTTGTGGTGCGGCACCCGCCACACGCGCTCCTGGCCGCGGCGCTATAACGCTAAGGCTGTGATCTATGGTCACCTCCACATGCCTAATCGCGCCAACATCGATGGGGTAGACCACATCGAGGTGTCCCTGGGCTATCCGCGTGAGTGGCAGGCGCACGGTGGTCTTCAGCCGTGGCCGTACCCAGTGCTTACCATCGACGAGAAGACAGGGAGGGCCGAGCATGCTTGAACCTTCTCTCTTCCCGGAATCAGCTCGTTTTTGCTATGTGCGCACGGATGAGTCGATGACCAATCTTCTCAATTATCATCATCTCTCCCCGGAAGAGCGCTCCGTGGTCTCCCAAGCCGTGGACGTGCGCAAATCCGAGTTTGGGGATGCGCGCTGGTGCGCCCACCAGGCCTTGAAGGAGCTCAACTACACGGGAGACGAGCCGATTCTGCGCGGCGAGCGCGGCATGCCGCTGTGGCCGGAGGGCTATACCGGATCGATGACGCACACCGAAGGTTTGCGCGCAGCCGTGGCAGCTCCTGCCACGCACGTGCGCTCCATGGGGCTCGACGCCGAACCAGCGGAGCCCCTGCCGGAACACGTGCTGACGATGATCGCGCGGCCGGGGGAGATGCCGCAGTTGGCTCAGTTGCAAGCGGCGGGTATTTCCTGTCCGGACCGCCTGTTGTTCTGCGCCAAGGAGGCCACCTACAAGACGTGGTTCCCCATGACCCGGCGCTGGCTGGATTTTGACCAAGCCGAAATCGATTTACGCCTCGATGGCACTCTGGTGTCCTACCTCTTGGCGCGGCCGACCCCAGTGCCTTTCATCACTGGGCACTGGATCATCCGAGATGGCTATGTCATCGTCGCCACCGCTGTCCCTGCGCTCAACTTTGACCGCTAAATCAGGCAGTTATAGCGTCGAGGGGCGCGCGACGAAAACCGTGGCTAAGCGCTTTCCTTTTTCCTTGATCAAGGCAATCGACCGTCCCTGCGGGTCGACGGCCGCGTACGTGCCTTTCAACCCACGCGGCTCCAGCCACTTACCCATGGCCAAAGCTTGGGCCTCATCATCGGTGACGTCCACAACCGGATAGCTGCGAGCGAGCGCCTCGTCGAGGCTTAAGGACAACTCCGGGGAGTCTTCGAGGGCGTCGAGAGGGAGGGCGTCGTCAAGCGTGAAAGGGCCCACTTCCGTGCGGCGCAGCGCGGTAAGGTGTCCGCCGACGCCGAGGGCCTCGCCCAAATCCCGAGCCAACGAGCGGATATAGGTTCCCGAAGAACACGCCACTGAGACGTCGAGGTCGATGAACTCACCCTCGCGGCGCGTAGCGAGAATATCGAAGCGGCTGACCGTTACTGGCCGAGCCGGAAGCTCGACCTCTTCACCTGACCGCACCCTTTCATGCGCGCGCTTGCCATCCACCTTGATGGCGGAGACCGCTGCTGGGCGCTGCATAATATCGCCGGTCAAGGCAGCAATTTCCCGCGCAATGGCGGAATTCTCCACTGCGGTTGCCGGTTTGCCCCACGTCGCTTCCCCCTCCGCGTCGTCGGTGTGGGTTGCCATGCCGAGACGAATCGTGGCGTCATAGGCTTTGGTGGAGGCCACCATGTGGGCAAGAAACTTGGTGCCGCGCTCGATGCCTATGACGAGCACTCCAGTAGCCATCGGATCAAGCGTGCCTGCGTGCCCCACCTTGCGGGTGCGGAAGAAGCGGCGCAGTTTTCCCACGACGTCGTGCGAGGTCATGCCGGCGGGTTTGTCGACGACCACGAGGCCGGAACGTTCGAGCGGATCAGTCATGCCCTGCAGTCTAGGGCACCGGCCGCAGTGGGATAGCATGGTGCCCGTGGATATTTGGTACGGAATCGATAGCATCCCCACTGACCTTGGCCCGACTTCGGTGACAATTGGTGTCTTCGACGGCCTGCACCGCGGGCACCAACAGCTCGTGAGGAAGGCCGTTGAGCACGCACACAGACATGGACAGCGCGCGGTCATGGTGACCTTCGATCCGCACCCAGTCTCCGTATTCTTGCCGGAGCGCGCTCCTCTCTCCGTGATTACTTTCGAGCGTCGCATGCAGCTGGCGGAAGAAATGGGCATCGAGGCCGTGCTCGTCATCGACTTCACCGAAGAACTCCGGGGCGTCGAGCCGCGCGACTATGTGACGGAGCTCCTGGTGGAGCGTTTGCACACAGAGCACGTCGTGGTGGGGGAGAACTTCACCTTTGGCGCGGGCGCGTCCGGCACCGCGGAGGCGCTGGCGGAATTCGGCGCTGAGTTCGGCTTCGGCGTTGACATCGTGCCCTTGCTTGACGACGACGGCGAGCGCATCTGCTCCACCAACATTCGCGCCGCCCTTGCCAAGGGCGATATTGCGCGCGCCAATTGGGCGCTGGGGCGTCATTTCACGGTGACTGGGCCCGTTGTGCGTGGTGCAGGACGTGGTGGAAAGGAGCTTGGTTTCCCAACCGCTAACCAGTATTTCCCGGAATCCGTCGCCATTCCAGCCGATGGCGTCTACGCGGGCTGGTTCGTGGTTGAGCCCACCGGCGCCCCTCTGGAAGGTGACATGGAGCCCGGCATTCCTTATCCCGCAGCCATTTCGGTAGGCACCAACCCTACCTTTGGTGACGAGGAGCGTTCGGTGGAGTCCTTCGTGCTGGACCGCGACGCTGACCTTTACGGCCACGAAGCCACCGTGCATTTCGTCGACCATGTGCGTGACATGGAGAAATTCAATTCCGTGGAGGAGCTCCTGACAGCTATGGAACGTGACGTTGCCCGAGTTCGTGAAATTCTTGCCCGCGAGGTTTAAATGAAGATCATCCTCGACCTTGATACCGGAATTGATGACGCCCTTGCGCTCGCCTATGCCTTAGCGCACCCCGATCTCGAGCTGATCGGGGTTACGGGTACCTATGGAAACGTTCCGGTGGCGTTGGGCGTGCGTAACTCGCTGGCGTTGCTCGAGCTTCTCGACGCCGAGGATGTCCCCGTCTTCATCGGTCCGACGCGGCCGGGCTTTAGCGTTGCTCCCATTTCTGCTTTCATCCATGGCCGCAATGGCCTTGGGGAAGTACTTCTGCCTCCGCCGCGCCGCAAGGCATACGAGGACGCAGTGGGCTTTCTTATCCGTTCGGTCCGTGAGCATGGCGAGGATCTGGTTATCGTGCCGACGGGGCCGTCGACAAGCATTGCAGCCGCCATGCGCAAAGACCCGGACTTTGCCCGCAACGCCCGCATCGTGATGATGGGGGGCGCTGACCGTACCCGGGAACGTCACTCCTTATGCCGAGGCCAACGTTTTCCAAGATCCCCAAGCCACGGACTATGTATTCCGCCATGCTCAGGACCTCACGATGGTGGGGCTCGATGTCACGCTGCGCACGTTGCTCACCAGGGAGCACACGAAGCAATGGCGCGGTACACCCACTGGTCGTATCTACGCAGACATCGTGGACTACTACATTCGCGCCTACAAGACGACCTCTCCGCACCTTGGCGGTTGCGGGCTCCACGACCCTTTAGCGGTAGCTGTGGCTGCCGATCCCTCGCTGGTCACCTGCCTCGACCTCAATCTGCGGTGTGAGGATACTGGCCGCACAATCGGTGACCCGGAACGCTTGGATAACCCCACCACCCGTGTGGCCGTTGCGGTAGATGACGCGCGCTTTGTTGATGATTTGATGTCGAAGCTCGGCAGCCTCTATACTTCTACTTCGGCTTGCTGACTGCGGTCCACAGTAGTCACGGGCAGCGCCTCATGGCGCAACATTTCATGTGGACTGAAATACAATAGGAGATTTTCCATGGCTTTGAGTACCGAGAAGAAGGCTGAAATCCTCAAGGAGTACGGCCTGCACGAGACCGATACCGGTTCCCCGGAGGCACAGGTTGCGCTGCTGACTTCCCGCATCAACAACCTGACCGAGCACCTCAAGGATCACAAGCACGATCACCACTCCCGCCGTGGTCTGTTGCTGATGGTTGGTCGCCGTCGTGGCCTGCTGAAGTACCTGGCCGCTAACGACGTTGACCGTTACCGCGACCTGATTTCTCGCCTGGGTCTGCGCCGCTAAGCGCTTAACTTTTGGCCCCCGCACCTTGTGTGCGGGGGTTTTCTTGTCTCATCTGCTAAAATCCTTGGACGTTGTCAGAAAACATCGAAGAAGAGGCGGCACCGAAGATCGCCATGACAGCTCCAAGGAGAGTTATATCCATGAGCGCTAAGAACGCTAAAAAGCAACCGAACAATTCCGTCGAGTTTCTTATCGACGACGATTACGGCATCACCGAGGCCATCGCCACCCTGGACAACGGCGATTTCGGCACTCGCACCATCCGTTTTGAGACGGGCCAGCTGGCTCGCCAGGCCGGTGGCTCCGTGACCACTTACCTGGACGAGGACACCATGCTGCTGTCCACGACCACCGCTTCTAACCAGCCGCGCGAAGGCTTCGACTTCTTCCCGCTGACTGTGGACGTCGAGGAGCGCATGTATGCCGCGGGTAGAATCCCGGGTTCCTTCTTCCGCCGCGAGGGGCGCCCTTCCACCGAAGCTATCCTGGCCTGCCGCCTCATCGACCGCCCGCTGCGCCCAACCTTCGTGAAGGGCTTGCGCAACGAGGTTCAGGTCGTTGTCACGGTCCTCTCCATGGACCCGGAGGAGTACTACGATGTCGTTGCCATCAACGGCGCTTCCGCCTCCACCCAGCTCTCTGGCCTGCCGGTATCCGGCCCGGTGGGCGGCGTGCGCATGGCACTGATTGCTGATGATAAGCACCCGAAGGGCCAGTGGGTGGCCTTCCCGAATAACGAGCAGCACGAGCATGCCCTCTTCGAGATGGTCGTTGCCGGCCGCATCGTGAAGAAGGGCCGCAAGGACGACGTAGCCATCATGATGGTCGAGGCCGGCGCTGGTGTGAACGTAGCCGAGCGTATCAAGGAAGGTGCACCGGCTCCGCAGGAGTCCACCGTGGCTGAGGGCTTGGAGGCTGCGAAGCCTTTCATCAAGTCCCTGTGTGAAGCGCAGGCAGGTCTGGCGGAGCGTGCAGCGAAGGAGACGCAGGAGTTTCCGCTCTTCCCGCCCTACGGTGATGATGTTTACGCGGCCGTCGAAAAGGCAGCCTCCAAGAAGCTGGAGAAGCTGCTTACCATCCCGGGTAAGCAGGACCGCGACGACGCCACTAATGAGTACATGGAGCAGGTCGAGGCTAAGCTCATCGAAGACTTTGATGACCTCGACGAGGCCGATGCATCCAAACAGATCCGCAACGCCTTCAACGCCGTGATGAAGGACATCGTGCGCACCAAGATCCTCACCGAGGGCTTCCGGATCGATGGCCGTGGTGTGACCGATATCCGTGACCTCGGCGTGGAGGTTGATCTGATCCCGCGTGCACACGGCTCCTCTCTCTTCGAGCGTGGCGAGACCCAGATCCTGGGTGTGACCACCCTGGACATGCTGAAGATGGAGCAGCAGATCGATTCTTTGACCCCAGTGGAGTCCAAGCGCTACATGCACCACTACAACTTCCCGCCGTACTCCACCGGCGAGACCGGCCGCGTAGGTTCCCCGAAGCGCCGCGAGATTGGTCACGGTGCGCTGGCTGAGCGCGCGTTGCTGCCGGTGATCCCGTCCCGTGAGGACTTCCCCTACGCCATTCGCCAGGTGTCTGAGGCCCTTGGTTCCAACGGTTCTACCTCCATGGGCTCCGTCTGTGCGTCCACCCTGTCCCTCTACAACGCGGGCGTTCCGCTGAAGGCTCCGGTGGCGGGTATCGCCATGGGTTTGGTCTCGGGCGAAGTCAACGGCAAGGAAAAGTTCGTGGCGCTGACCGATATTCTCGGCGCTGAGGATGCCTTCGGCGATATGGACTTCAAGGTTGCCGGTACATCCGAGTTCATCACCGCCCTGCAGCTGGATACCAAGCTGGATGGCATTCCTTCGCACGTGCTTGCCGACGCCCTCGAACAGGCCCGCGACGCCCGTGCCGCCATCCTCGACACGATGTCTGAGGTCATCGAGGGTCCAGACGAGATGTCTGGCCTGGCTCCGCGCATTACCTCGGTGACTATCCCGGTGAACAAGATTGGTGAGCTCATTGGCCCGAAGGGCAAGACTATCAACGCCATTACTGAGGAAACTGGCGCCGATGTCTCCATCGAGGAAGACGGCACTGTGTATATCTCTGCCGCTACCGGTGAAGCAGCTGACGCTGCGATCGACCGCGTGAATAGCATCGCTAACCCGCAGCTGCCGAAGGTGGGTGAGCGTTTCCTTGGCACCGTGGTGAAGACCGTGGCTTTTGGTGCCTTCGTTTCCCTGACTCCGGGTCGTGACGGCCTCGTACACATCTCGAAGCTCGGTGGCGACGAGCGCATTGAGAAGGTCGAGGACGTCGTCAATGTTGGCGATAAGATTCAGGTCGAAATTGCCGACATTGATAATCGCGGCAAAATCTCCCTGGTTCCGGTTGAGGAGGACTAATCCTCGGACTAGCTAGGACCACTAGGACCTCCTAGATCAAGGGCCCTGTAACCCAGAAATTAGCTGGGGACAGGGCCCTTATCGTTTCACCACACGTCAAACCTGGAAGTCGAGAACTAGGCGTTTAGGGTCCTCCAGGAAAGTCACTGAGTACGGTGTCTTCTTCTGTAGTCCAATGATCAATTGGGTTTGTGCCTCGAATGAGGTCGTGTATACGACTTCGCTCACCACACCAGTACCGGGAGTAGTTCCTGGCTTCATATACCTTTCTTCGAGATCGGGTGTGGAAGGCCACGGAGTTCCTTCGACCCCCAGATTGAGAAAAGTGCTTCCCTTTACTTCGACTGGATGACCTGATGCCTGCTGACGAGGATCGTCGGTATAGGCGGTGAACCAGCCGGGCTCACCTTCTCCCTCGAGGTCAACCACTACCCGCGTGAAACCGTCGTGAGCACCTACGCGCACGCCCGTCGGAATGAGGCCGCCCAACCGATCTGGCATGTGGTGTTGGTCATCAATCGCAGCCGTCCCCATACCCGCAAAGGCAGCAACATTGGCATCCTGTTGTGAGAGAGCATTCTGCGTGTCACTGGACGGCGGCTCCGGCCCATCGATAGCAGCGGAGCTAGACGGAATTGCACTGAACTGCGGTGCCGGAGTCGTGTCTGACCCACGCTCCGCGCATGCAGTTAGAGGCATTACGCATAGGGCGCTAACGGCTGCGATGATAGCGACGGAAGAAGGTAAGTGTGACATTCTTTATTCTCTATTTCTTGAGCTGTACCAGTTGGATGAGGTTGCCTACGGTGTCATCGAAGACGGCGATGATGGAGGGGCCGACGTCGGTCGGCACCATAGTGAAATGCACTCCCACTTTTCAGTGAGCTCGCTATATTCTCGCTCCACGTCTGCGGATAGGAACTGGGTGACAGGGACACCGTCAGCCTTGAGTGCTGCTGCGTAGTCCTTGGCCGCGGAATGGGCCTTGGGCTCGAGCAGGAGCTCCATATCCCCTTGGCCTTCCGCATTGGTGACCGTGAGCCACCGAAAGTCTCCGTGGGTTACATCGTCCTTGACTCGAAAGCCGAGCGTATTGACATAGAAGTCGTGAGCGAGGGCAACATCATCGACGGGTACTGAGGCAATGTAGATCTGCATTCACTCCATCCTAACCGGCATGACTAAGTCCAGCCGGTCCCAATGGCAACAGTTGGGGCGAGCCTGACTGGGCTTCGGCAGTGCAGTCGTCGTCTGTGACGACGGTGGTTGTGTTCCTGGTTTCTTGGGTTCTTTCCTTTCTGCTGGATTGGTGTCGTCGTTTTATTCGACGGTGAGGTTTAGAAGGGGATGTCGTCGGTGCTGGCATCTGTGTCGGTGTTGTCCTCGGCTTCGGCTTGGGCTTGGGCTTGTTGTTGTGCGTAGTCGTCGAGTTCTTGTTTTAAATGTTGGGCTTCCTCGCGGATGCGTTTTCTGGTGGCGGTGATGTGTTGGGCGACTGTTTG
>NZ_KV818436.1:274313-274603 GCF_001814945.1 Corynebacterium sp. HMSC066C02
TCGGCCCAGTTGTGTCGGTGATCCAACTGGCTAAGGAAAGCAGGCTCGCCACAGCCGCCGACCCGGCAGGTACCGTCGCGTCCTTCGACAAGTTTGCGCATGATGATTCCTGGTTGGTAGCCGTCGGCTTCTTTTATCTCTTCGGTTAAATCTCGCGTCTTGTCATGTGGCATGGGCTCAGCCCGCCAGCCGAAGCCTTCAATAAAGGTCGGTGCATCCTCAATATCGCGGGCTTGGTAGGTGTGGAGTACTACGGTGGCTGGTGGCTGTATTTCACCGGAAAGCAGTTT
>NZ_KV818437.1:0-30648 GCF_001814945.1 Corynebacterium sp. HMSC066C02
CCCATGAGCACAGAGACTAAAACAGCACTAGCCACCCCGCAACCGGAGGAACATAATTCCTGCTTAGAAGGGGGCGGGAAGAAAGTGTCTCACAGGTGGGGTTAATGCCGACCAAGGGGAAGAAAAGCGCACGCGAGAACTAGCCGACGCAGGAGCCGGTTGGGATGGCGTCGACAAGCTGCGTGACGTCACCCACGTGGCCGCGCACCTCGTCCGCAGTGAGCGCATAGCCCGTATCGGAATCCTCCACAGAGGCACCAAACACCACGCCGAGCACCTGGCCCTCCGGGGTGATCATCGGGCCGCCGGAATTGCCCTGCCGGATGCTGCCGCGCACCGTGTAGGCATCGCGCTCCACGCGGCCCGTGGAGTAGATATCCGGCCCAGCGATGGTAAGGCGGTCGCGCACGCGCGCCGGTTCTGCAGTAAAGGGACCCGACTGCGGGAAGCCCAAGACGATGGCATCGTCCCCCGTCACAGCCGCGTGCTCCGCCCACGGCAACGGCTGTAGGTCCAAGCCCGGGCTATGCAACACCGCAATGTCCACATCCGAGTTGTAGTAAACCACATCCGCTTCCTTGAGCCCGAGCACGGTATCAAGACGCACCTTATCCGTACCCGCCACAACATGGGCGTTCGTGATGACGTAGTCCGGTTCCGTAACGAAGCCCGAGCCCATCAGGCGGCGCGAGCACGCCTCGGCATCACCCAGCACGTGGATAACGGATGGCCGCACGCGTTCCGCGAGCTCAGGATCCCCAATATGTACCGCGGGCACATCCACCTCAACGCCCGAGCCGGAACGCTCCCAGGGCGAGACCAACGGCGGCAGCCCGGACTCGTTGAGGAGCGCAGCCAAGCCATTCGGCAACGCCGCCAGGCGCGAAGGCGCCACCGCATTGAGCGAGCTCAGCACGCGCGATTCACGCAGCGCCTGCCCCGGCTGGCCTCCCAAATTGGAGGCCAGGGGCAAGGACACCAACCAAATCACCACGATGGCCGCCGCAGCTTGGAACACCGCGCCAATCGACGAATCCACGCGCTGCCCCGACCGCGTTCGCATGCGGTCCCGCAGCGCCATGCCAAGCGACGTCCCCACCAGCTGCCCCAGCCCCACCAGCAAAATGAGCACGCCGACGGCCAGCAAGAAGCGCACGGCCGCCTGGTCAGTCAAGCCCATCGCCAGCGGGGCCAGAACGGTTCCCAGCACCAGTCCCGCGATGATTCCCACCGCCGCGAGGACCGCTGCCAAAGCCCCCTGCCGCCAGCCCACGCGCACGGCGAGGAGCACGGCAATCACGATCAGAACGTCAACGACTAAGGACACAGAGGGGATACTTTCTTAAGGGCTGAAAGGAGCAGAACTAGCCTATCTTCTCATTATTCGAAGAGCGATCGAGTGAGTCACGCAGATCATGAACCAGATTCTTATCCCATTCCACGCTCCAGCCCGCGTGGTCCATGAGCCCGGATAGCACTCCCGCAGTAAATCCCCACACCAGGTATCCGCGTGTCCGAAACGCCGGCCCCTTCCACCGGCTAAAGCCCACCATCAGGCGGTTGGCAGGATCCACCAGCTCCCGCAGCGGGACGGTAAAGACGTCGTCGGTTTCTTCCGGACTCGCCGGCCACACGGTGCCCGGTTTATGCCAGTACGCCAAGACGGGGCTCACGGTGTTGCCGGTCGCCGGGATATCTAGCTTGCCCCACTGTTCAAGAGGGGTAACGGTGGAGCGGTCGAGGCCGGTTTCTTCTTCGGCTTCGCGCAGGGCGGCGTCGACAAGCGAAGTGTCCTCTTCATCCTTGCGCCCACCAGGAAATGCAATCTGGCCGGAGTGCGAGCGCATCGAGGGCGAACGGTGCGTGAGCAGCACCTCGCCATCCTCAAAGCTCGTGCCCTTCAGCAGCACCAACACAGCCGATTCGCGGCGGCGCCGAGCGGCCGGGAGGTGACGGATGAGGTGCTCTTGTACCTTGCCGGCATCAACCCCGAGCGCGGGGTGCAGCCACTCAGGGGCGTGCGCAGGAAACAGTCGGCTCATTTAAGAACCTCCTCGACGGCCTCCTCCAATTCTTTGGCGGAGGTAAAGGGTTTAATGAACTTCTCTTCCACCTTGCCATCGCGCACCACGAGGGTGATGGGGATGACGCCCGGCAGCCCGAGCTCGCCAGCAAAGGTCCCATCCTCGTCCTGGTAGCTGGGAATATCGACCTGCAGATCGCTCAAAAGCGCCGCACCGTTGGCGGCGTTGGCGTCCGCATGCACGCCGACGACATTCCACGTGGAGTGCGAGCGCGCAAGGTCTTCGAAGAAGGGCAGCTCCGTGCGGCACGGTTCACACCACCATGCCCACACCGTGACGATCTGGACGTCTTTGGCCGCCGCTGTACCGGCCGCGCCCAGGCAGGGAAGGTCCACACCAGCGATCGGCCCTTCGGGGCACTTGGGACGCTTGGCTACCTCTTGCTCCTGTACCTCGGGGACAGGGACTTCCGGCTCATCATCCTCAAGGAGATTCACCACGCCGACGAATGCGAGTGCTGCCAGAGCAGCAATGGCAACGATGCTCGCCTTCACGTATCCAGGCCACCGAGAATATTGGCTCATTGCTCCACCTTAACCCCGCGACGGGCACCATGGCGCAAGGACGCAGGCCGCGCACTTCGGCTTCCGGGCGGTGCACACGCGCCGCCCGTGGAGGATGAGACGGTGTGAAAACACTGTTTGCTCCTCTTCGGGCACGCGCTTGGCGACGTCCCTCTCAATCGCCCGCGGCGTCTTTGCCCCAGTCAGACCGAGCCGCTGGCTTAAGCGCGTGACGTGGGTGTCCACCGTGATCCCCGGTAGCCCAAAGGCATTTCCGCGCACCACCAGTGCGGTTTTGCGGCCAACTCCTGGCAGGGAGGTGAGCTCGTCGATCCCTTGGGGCACCTGCCCGTCGAAATCCGCAACAAGCTTCTCCCCGATGCCCAGCAAGTGGCCGGCCTTCGCGCGCTGAAAGCCGAGTGGGCGGAGAATGCGCTCGAGATCGGAGCGATCCGCGGCTGCATAATCCGGTGCGGAGGGATAGGCAGCGAAAAGCTCCGGGGTGACCTGATTGACACGGGCATCCGTGCACTGAGCGGAGAGAACCGTCGCTACGAGCAGCTCCAACGCAGAGGTGAAATCCAACTCACAGTCGGCGTCGGGGTATTCCTCCGCGAGGGCTGTACGAATATGGACAATGCGCGCTGCCTCGGTATCGTCGTCATGCGGTGTGGAAAGGTCAGGGGACATAGAAGTAACTCTAGTGACGGCGGTTAGAATGGGAAGCATGATTTCACTCGTCCTCTTCGTGCCGCTGTGCCTCGCGCTCTTTGCCATTCTCATGGAGAAGCTAGAAGCGACGGCCTTCGAGGATTAACCACGGCGTGTGATTATTTTTCACGTTGGTGGAAATAGTGACTAATTACACTGTATGATGTTGTGCAGTGCCTCGTGGCGCACTGGAGTCTAGGTGCGTCAACATAAACCAAACCAGCTTGTGTCCCAGTGTATTCCGGGCTGCGCAGGCTTTAAGGAGTAACAGTGGAAGGCGTACAGGATATCCTCTCCCGCGCTGGTATTTTCCAGGGCGTCGATCCGGTAGCAGTACAGAACCTTATTGAGCAGATGGAAACCGTCCGTTTCCCGCGCGGCACCACCATTTTTGAGGAAGGTGAGCCGGGAGACCGCCTCTACATCATTACCTCGGGCAAGATTAAGCTCGCCCGCCACGCCCCGGACGGCCGCGAGAACCTGCTGACCGTGATGGGCCCGTCCGACATGTTCGGCGAGCTCTCCATCTTCGATCCGGGCCCGCGCACCTCTTCCGCCGTGTGCGTCACCGAGGTTACCGCCGCCACGATGAACTCTGAGATGCTCAAGCAGTGGGTAGCCGATCACCCGGCGATTGCCCAGCAGCTGCTGCGCGTGCTGGCCCGCCGCCTGCGCCGCACCAACGCCAACCTGGCGGACCTCATCTTCACCGACGTTCCAGGCCGCGTGGCTAAGACCCTGCTGCAGCTGGCGAACCGCTTCGGTGTACAGGAGGGTGGCGCGCTCCGCGTGAACCACGACCTCACCCAGGAAGAGATCGCCCAGCTCGTCGGAGCTTCCCGCGAGACCGTGAACAAGGCGCTGGCCACCTTCGCTCACCGCGGGTGGATCCGCTTGGAGGGCAAGTCGGTGCTCATCGTTGACACCGAGCACTTGGCCCGCCGCGCGCGCTAGGTCTTCAAGGCCGAACCTGCATATGCTGCCTCCGGGCGGCTTTGGCCCAATGCAAAATCCCCCGAGAATTTCTCGGGGGATTTTCCTATGCGGTGTTTTACTTCTGAGCCGCGAGGTACTTCAGCGCAGTGCGCGTGGATTGCTCGGCGGCGTGGCGAAGGACCGGGTCGACGTCGTCATACATCTCATCGACGAGCGTCTTGACGTCGACATCCTCACCAAGGCGCCCGCGGACCTCCTTAATCTGGTCCAGGCGGTGGTGACGGCGGTCAATGTACTTACGGGCAACCGCGGAGGTGTCCTCCAAGTCCGGGCCGTGCCCTGGGAAAAGCGCTACATCCTTGCCACGCTCTTCGAGAAGATCCAATGTCTTCAGGTAGGCGCCCAAATCACCATCGGTCTCAGACAGCAGCACGGTGTGGCGGCCTGCGATGGTATCGCCGGTCAGAATGCCCTCCAGCATGGAGTTCTTCGCTTCCGCCGACCACACGAAGAAGCAGGTCGAATCTGCGGTATGGCCCGGGGTATGGACCACCTCAAGCTGAGGGGTGATGCCGTCGACGGTGATCACTTCACCGTCGACAAGCGCGTCCCCTCCGTTGCAGTAATTCGGATCGAAAGAGCGGATGGGGGCGCCGGTGAGCTGGCGCAGACGCTGGGCGCCCGATGCGTGATCATCGTGGCGGTGGGTAAGAAGAATCAACGCCACCTCGCCCGCTTTCGCGGTCACAACGTTGAGGTGACCTTCATCCTCCGGGCCCGGATCGACCACAATGGCGCGGGAATCTTCTCCGGCGCGGATGATCCACGTATTAGTGCCCTCCAAGGCGGTGTAGCTGGGGTTATCACACAGCACGACACCGACGGACTGGCTCACGGGACGCAGTTGGCTATATGCAGGATGCTCCATGGTTCTAACCCTATCCGATTACTCAGCGATTTCTACGATGATTTCAATCTCAACGGGGGAATCCTTCGGCAAGACCGCTACCCCCACCGCAGAACGCGCGTGGATTCCAGCGTCCCCGAAGACCTCACCGAGGAAATCCGAGGCACCGTTGATAACTGCGGCCTGATCCGTGAAAGAGGGATCCGAAGCTACGAAACCGACTACCTTTATCACGCGGGTAATGCGGTCAAGCCCCACGAGGCCATCGATTGCAGCCAATGCGTTCAGCGCCGCCGTGCGCGCCAATTCCTGCGCCTTGTCGAGGCTTACCTCTGCGCCGACCTTGCCGGCGGCAGGCAATTCTCCGCCCACAACGGGCAGCTGGCCAGATGTCCAGACCTGGTTACCCACCTGGGTAGCCGGGATGTAGGACGCGAGAGGAACAGCGACGGAAGGCAGCTCGACGCCGAGCTCTTCAAGGCGGGCAAGCGCACCCATTAGGATTCCTCCAAAGGGCGCTTGAAATAGGCGACAACGTTCTCCGGGTTCATGCCCGGGGTGATGGTGACGAGCTCCCAGCCGTCCTCACCCCAGGAATCGAGGATTTGTTTCGTCGCGTGTGTAAGAACCGGCGCGGTGGCATATTCCCATTTAGTCATGGAATCAATGCTACTAAATACCGATGAGTTCGCCACCCTCAGCAAGGTAGTGAGCCCAGCTAGTGATGTGCGGGTTCTTGCGCAGAAGCGCGCGGCGCTGGCGCTCCGTAAGGCCGCCCCACACGCCAAACTCCACGCGGTTATCCAGAGCATCCGCGCGGCACTCATTGAGCACCGGGCAGTGGCGGCAAATCACCGCAGCTTTTCGCTGCTCAGCACCTCGCACGAACAGTGCATCGGGGTCACCGTTGCGGCACTTAGCTTGGGTAACCCACTCACCACGCTCAGAAGTTAGCGAGGCATTCTTTAGCATTGTGGACCGTCCTGCACCTTTGACACTGACTGTCACGGCTAGGTAACTCCTTCCAAGCTCACCCCCGTCGAAGCTGAAGATCGTGAATAACCCTCTACTCGACGGAATATTATGTACCATTGGTAAGTCTATTCACAGACCGGTATCCCTGTCTAACAGGTCACACTTTAGGGGGGTCTCCCGGATCTGCACCTGAACCACTAGTGTGTGGAGGGTGACTGTGATCAAATCCCTGGGAAAGCTCGTCCTGTCCACAGCACTGGTCGGCGTCCTCATCGCGCTGGCCATCGCCCCCGTCGCCGGCGTTAGTGGCGTTGCCGTGGCCAGGACGAACGACACGATGCAATCGGACATCCAGGATCTCACCAACGGCGAGGCCCCTGGTGTGAGCACCATCTTGGATGCCAAGGGCAACACCCTTGCCTATATCTACGAGCAACGCCGCCATCCGGTGCAGCCGGATGAAATCTCGGATGCCATGAAGCAAGCGGTCGTGGCCATCGAGGACCGCCGTTTCTATGAGCATGAAGGCGTCGATCTGCAGGGCAATCTGCGCGCTTTGTGGACCAATTTGTCCGCAGGCGGCGTCTCCCAGGGTGCATCGACGCTGGACCAGCAGTATGTAAAGAACTATCTCCTCTTGGTCAATGCAACGACCGACGAGGAACGCCAGGCCGCGACGGAACAGTCCGTAGCCCGCAAGCTACGCGAGATGCGCATGGCCACGGATATCGACGCCAAGCTGTCCAAGGATGAGATTCTGGCTAATTACCTCAACCTCGTGCCCTTTGGCAACCACGCCTATGGCGTTGAGGCTGCGGCCCGCACCTACTTTGGTACCAGTGCCGAGAACCTCACGGTGCCGCAGGCAGCGATGCTCGCCGGCATGGTGCAGTCCTCGGAGTATCTCAACCCTTACACCAATGAGGAAGGCGTCATAGAACGCCGCAACATGGTGCTCCAGGCCATGGCCGACACCGGCTCCCTCTCCCAGGAGGACGCCGATTCCTTTGCCCAGGAACCCCTGGGTGTATTGGATAGCCCCGCTACCCTGGCCAATGGCTGCATCGGCGCGGGCGATCGCGGTTTCTTCTGCGACTACGTGCTGGAATACCTCGACGAAAAAGGCATCGACCGCGAGCACCTGACACGCGGTGGCCTGACCATCAAGACCACGCTTGACCCCGATGTCCAGGACCAGGCGCTCAACGCGGTGCGCAGCCATACCGCCCCGGATGCGGAAGGCGTGGCGGAGGTCATGAACGTCATCCAGCCCGGCACCAGTACCCGCAAGGTGCTGGCCATGGTCTCGTCGCGCACCTACGGGCTCGACCTCAACAACAACGAAACCCTCCTCCCCCAGCCGAATTCGCTAGTGGGCAACGGTGCCGGTTCGGTGTTCAAGCTCTTTACTGCCGCGGCCGCCTTGGAGGCAGGCTACGGCATTAAGGACAAGCTGGCTGTGCCTAAGCGCTACGAGGCGGAAGGGCTAGGATACGGCGGCGCTGCTAACTGCCCGCCCAACAAGTACTGCGTGGAAAACGCCGGCAGCTATGCCCCCACGATGACTATGCAGGACACGCTGGCCTACTCCCCCAATACCCCTTTCATCCAGCTCACCGAGCAACTGGGCGTCGAGCGCTTGGTCGACATCGCCGTCAAGCTCGGCCTGCGTTCTTATGAGGAACCCGGCAGCTACGACGGCGAGACTTCCATCGCCAACCACATCAAGGAATCCAACCTGGGTTCCTTCACACTCGGCCCCACAGCAGTGAACGCGCTGGAGCTGTCCAATGTGGGTGCGACGGTGGCCTCGCAAGGCATGTGGTGCGAGCCGAACCCCATCGAGGAAGTCACGGACTCCCACGGCAACGAGGTCTACCTCAAACACACGCCGTGCGAGCGCGCAGTGGGCAAGGAAGTAGCCAAGGCCCTGGAAAACAACATGACGGCCGATACCGAAAAGGGCACCGCTGCCGACTCGGCACGCGCTGCCGGCTTCAGCGGTCAGGCCGCCGCCAAGACCGGTACCACGGAGTCCAACCAGTCCTCGGCTTTCTTGGGCTTCAACTCGGCCGTCGCTGCCGCACCGTATATCTACAATGACGGGACCACCACGAGCCCGCTGTGCACCGGCCCCGTGCGACAGTGCGCCAGCGGCAACCTCTTTGGCGGCAAGGAGCCGGCGGCAACCTTCTACACGATGGCCGCGCGCGTTCCCGCGGCACAGAAGGGCACGGTGCCGGACTATGACCGCGCCTATGACTCCGGTACGGTATCGCCGCTTATCGACGGCCTGAAGGGCAAGTCCGAAAGCCAAGCCCGGTCCGCTCTGGAGAAGGCCGGCTTCGTAGTGAAAACCACCGAGGTTCCCGCACCCAGTGTGGGCTACGGCAAGGTGGTTCGCGTCATCACCGGCCCATCCGGCGCGAAGAAGGGTTCGGAGGTCACGCTCCAGCTTTCCGACGGCTCCGCAAGCGACTCCTCTTCCGCGAACTCGGACCAAGCAGCTTGGGACTCCACCTACGGCGCACCCCCTGCCCCAAGCGGTGACGGCGGCGGCGCTGGTGGCGGCCAGCCCTCGCAGTCTGAGCCGTTATTCAGCCAAGAAGACGTCGACCGCTTCACGAATGACGTGCGGAGCTTCTTCGGGCTCTAGCGCCGAGCGCTAAAGCGTGAATATCGAGCTAAAGCGTAGAACGGACTAGAGCGGGCGCGCTAGGGCGGGAACACTAGCGCGCGAGAAGGCGGGTTCTAGTTAAGGGCGGCCTTGACCGCGGTGGACAGGCGCTTGCCGTCGGCACGGCCAGCGGCCTTAGCGGTGGCCACCTTCATGACGTTGCCCATCTGCTTGATGGTCACCGTCTCGCCGGAATCCTTCTCAACCTCGGCGATAGATTCAGCGACGAGGGTGTTCAGGGAGTCGTCGTCAAGCTGCTCTGGTTGGTAAGCCTCGAAGAAGGGGACGTCAGCAAGCTCTTCCTCCGCCAGCTCCGGGCGGCCATTTTCTGCATAGACCTCTGCGGATTCGCGGCGCTTCTTAATCTCACGAGCGATGACCTTGAGGATGTCCTCATCGGTAATCTCATGGCGAGAACCAGTCGTTTCCTCCGCCTGGATGGCAGACAGCAGAGAACGGATGGCGCTCGTACGGGCCTTGTCCTTGGCCTTCATCGAGGTCTTGAGGTCAGCACGGATAGTTTCTTTCAACTCACTCATGCCCTTCAATCTACGCCTGCCGGCCCAGGTAGTGTGGTGAGGGTGAAGATTTACCCTGTCCTTGGCGGACTCGCCGCCGCTGGTCTGGGCACTGCCGCATGGGCGCATTCAGAGCTCACCAAGTTCGAGCTCAAGGAGTACACCCTGCCGCTACTGGAGCCCGGTACGCTGCGCGAGGAGTCCGAGTTTCGTATCCTGCACGTGTCCGACCTCCACATGATTCCGGGCCAACGCACCAAAATCGAGTGGGTCTCGGGGCTTGATGCCCTTGACCCGCACTTGGTGATCAACACCGGTGACAATCTCTCCGACGAGCGCGCCGTCCCCGAGGTACTCCGCGCCCTGGGCCCGTTGCTGAGCCGTCCGGGCATGTTCTGTTTTGGCACCAACGACTACTGGGCGCCGCGCATCCCGAATCCCTTCAACTACCTGGTTGGGAAGAAGAACGAACCTTCCTACGTGAACCTGCCCTGGAAGGGCATGCGCGCGGCCTTCCTCGAGCACGGCTGGCACGACGCCAACCAGGCCCGCGTAGAGTTCAAGGTCGGCGACGTCCGCCTCGCTGCCGCCGGCGTGGATGACCCACACCACGACTTGGATGACTACTCAGAGATTGCCGGTGCGCCGAACGAGGACGCCGACCTTTCCCTGGCACTACTGCATTCCCCGGAACCCCGCGTCCTGGAGAAATTCGCCGCCGACGGCTACCAGCTGTCCCTGTCCGGGCACACGCACGGCGGCCAGCTCTGCCTGCCTTTCAAGGTAGCGGGCTCGCGCTCCATCGTGACCAATTGTGGCATCGACCGCGTTCGCGCGGAGGGCCTGCACCGTTTCGGAGAGATGTACATGCACGTCTCCAACGGACTGGGCACCTCGAAGTTCGTTCCCTTCCGCGTGTTCTGCCGCCCGTCGGCCACTCTCCTGCACATCACCGAGAAGGCCGCCTAGGGATACCCCCTCCACGCTGCCGTTTTGTCCTTTCAGGCTGGGGTGCGTTACAGTAATCCGGTACCGCTTAGAGCGAGACACCGGGATATGGCGCAGCTTGGTAGCGCGCTTCGTTCGGGACGAAGAGGTCGCAGGTTCAAATCCTGTTATCCCGACCACAAACCCGCAGGAAACTGCGGGTTCTTTTGTGTTTTCACCGAGCAGCAGGCGCCGACGGGCAGAGCCGCCTGCCCTGCCTAGAAACTTGAAGAACCACCCGAACCAGAAAAGCCCGAGCTAAACCCGCTGTTGACGCCACCGCTGCTGGAGGAGCTATCGCGGGCGGTGGTGGCATCGCTGTCCCAGGTGCTCACAACGTAGAAGGGCACGTAGCCGTGGTAGCCGGAACCGGCGAAGAAACTGGAGTCATAGATACGCGTGCGCTCCGGCCGCTCATCGGCCTCGTTGCGCTTCTGCAGCTGCGCCTGCAGGTGCTCCGAGAGCAACGCCGTGCGGTCCAAGAGCTCCAAGTAGCGCTCCATGAACTGCGGGTGGTTTGGCTCCTTGGACAAGGCCACGGCGGCGTCTTCCAGCTCCTTGGCGTGACGCTCCAGAGACGAGTCGATATCCGCCGCTAGGTAACCCGCCTGGGCCAGGTCTTTACCCAACTCGTAGAGCTCAAAGCGGCGGGCGTCGGCATCAGCGTCTTCGATTCGGTGCAGCTTTTCAATGTTGACTTCGGCGGTTTCCACGCGCTCACACAGTTCGCGCGCGTGAGCGATGGGTTCGGCATGCGAGCGGAACTGGTCATCCGGCGCGTCAGCCGGTATCGACATCAGCGAGCCTACTTGGGAGTCGATAGCGAGGAAGTCATCGCGCAGACCCTCCCAGTCCTCACGTAGGCGCTCATCTACCAGCCCCGATTGCAGCGAGTGCGCCCGGATATCGATCTCCCTCAGGCGCTGCGCCACATCGGTATAGGTCTGCGACACGTAGTCCCAATCCTCGCGCGCCTGCTGCGCCTTCTTCTGCCGGCTGCGACGAGCACCGCCGACGATGCCCGCGCCCGCGCCACCAACGCTCAGTCCCGCCGCCCCCAGGCCAATGGCCGCCCCAATGCGCCCATTTTTCGCGCTCTCATACTGGGTATCCGCAGCACGGTCCACATCGATCGCTGCCGCCGCACCCGCAAAGAGACCAGCGGGAATGTTGTCATCCCGCACGCCCGGCTTAATGGCTTCAATGGACTGCTCCAAATGGCTGTCACCCTTGCGCAGCTTCATCCGATCGGCCACGTCCTCACCCGCGAAGACGAAGGCCTGGCGCGGGTCAAGGCCTACGCCGACGAAGACCTGACCATCGGCAAACTTGTCCTTGCCAATGAGCTCCGGGTGATGATCGCGCAGGTACGCCTCCACGGAGTCGTTGACGTTTTCTTTGTTCTTGGCAAAGACCATGTAGTGCAGCCCCTGGACCACGTCGGGGGCGGCGATCCGGGAGACATCGCCGAGCATGCGCTCTTCTTCCTCCGGGGAAAGCACATCGTCTGGGTCCATGATGTCGGCCTGCACCTCACGCTGCGCGGGCTGCATGAGAAAATCGGAGCGCTCCGGCTCATCGAAGACCGCCAAGCTCGTACCCACACGATTCCCCCAAGCAGCAACCCGCCCACCAGGGCCGTACCAATAATCGCGCCAACGGAGGTTATTTTGGGGCCGCGGCTGGCAGCAAAAGGTTTGATATCGCGGGAGTCGGTCACGGTGATCCTCCAATTCCGGAGCGGTCGTTTCCGCCAACTTTACCCCCACAATTGGAAACGACGCGGTGCCCCTACAGCAGCCGCGTCGCCCCTATTCCCTATCACTCACAACGGATTGGAGAAACCGTTTGCCTACCCCCTAAGTAGGCTTTGTGAGCGCCTCTCACTCTAGCACTCTTTTCATTCACAGCGGTAGCAAAATCTGGAAATGCACGTAACGTATCTTGACACTTATGCGATGTGCCGTCCGCAGACCTGTGAACTAGGCCTTTTCTTTGCCTTCCCGCCCGGCGGGTGCGCCTACGAGCACGAAGGCCGCGACCGCGATCACCCCCAAAATAGCCAGGGCTGTCCACAGCTGCGGGGACTGCCCACCATTGCCCGCCGCGGTAATGGCAGAGGTTGCCCATTGCATGGGGAAGAGGTGCACGAGCGCGCTCATCGCGGCGTTGAGATCGGTGCCGGTCGACGCCGCCTTCCACGCCCATCCCACGACGCCGACCTGTGCGACAGCAAGCACACTTCCCAGGAACCAGCCGCCCGCACCAAGCCAGCGCACCAGCGCGAACACCATGCTTGCCGACGCCACCCCAGCCCCCGCCGCCGCAAGCCCCGCCCAGGCCACTGCGGCCGCGGTCACGCCGGTAGCCAAAAGAGCCACGAGCAGGCCCACGACAACACCGATGAGCACCGCTCCGCCGAGCAGCACGAGGATACGGCGGTTGACGCGCGTGAGCAGAGCACCGATAACGCCCCCGCCCAGAACCGCAATAGCCGCAAGGAGCATAGCGACGATGGGGCTCAGCAGCTGAGCGGGCTCGGCACCGGCCTCAGCGGGCCCGGCGACGGTCGGCATCGCACGCTGCGCTCCCTGCACCTTGGTCTGATTCTGCTTGGCCATGCCGTCGACCTTTTCCGCTCCTTCCACAAGCTTGTCCACGCCCTTAAGAGCCTCATCGACCTTGGCATTGAGCTCACCAATGCCAGCATTGAGCTGTTGTGCGCCCTCCGTGGCTTGGTAGACACCATCGTGATAGGCATAGCCGCTCACGGACAACTGGTTGGAAAGCTCGCGCGAGCCATCCTTCAACTGCGTCAGTTGGTCCTGAATGGACTGATCAAATTGGAAGTTCTCCACTTGGCTGCGCAGATCACCGAGCTGCGCGCGGATGTTCTTTGCCTCCGCCGAGTTATTCCCTTCCAGGTCTTTGAGGGTGCCGTCGATTGCCTGCAGGATCTGTCCGCGAACCACCCCGAGACCGATGACTTGGTCGACGGCTCCGCCGACGCCGTTAGCCAGCTCAGTAGCGCCGTTGCCCAGCTGCGCGGTGCCGGACTGCAGCTGCACAAGCCCGTCATAAAGCTCTTGCGAGCCGCCAGCCAGCTTGTCTACTCCGCCGCCGAGCTCACCGGCGCCATCCTGCAGCTCGCCGGTGCCATCGGCAAGCTGCTGCGCGCCATTAGCCAGGAAGCCGGCCTGGGCATTGGCTTCGGAGAGGGCTCGGGCGACGTCGTAAAGCTCAGCCGGATCGATGGTGCCATCGCTGGGCGCACCCACCTGTTCCTGGGACCAGGTCTCGGCTGGTTGCCATTCGGATACGGCGGCGACGGCCGCGCCGATGATGAGCGGCAGGATGAGCACGAGGGTGAGGATAAGAGCGCGGGCGCCAATTTTCCGGTTGGCATCTGCAGGGCTGGCGAGGCGTGAGGTCATGTAAAAGAAACTATCGTTCACGCTGCGCAAAAGCGGTCAGGCGCGCGGAAAAGCCCCGCCAGGAACTAGCTTTAATGAACTAGACCGGCGGGGCTTTTGAAGCCACGAGATTAACTCACTGAGGTGGTATTACTTCTTTTCAGCGAAAAGCTCGCGCACGCGCTTGCCCAACTGCGGGGAGACAGCATCCCAGTAAGCGTAAACGCGCTCCTCGGTCTCCGGGGACACGCCTGCCATGGCATTGGTGATGTTGTCTGCCAGACGCTCCTTGGCACCATCGTCGTAGACGTTCTCGTACAGGTCGGTGGCCTGTACGGTGTCATTGTCTTCAGCGTGATGGACGTAGGGCGCGCGGACCAGGTCGATACCCGCCGGGTCCGGGTTTACGTAGAGGTCCGGGGCGGTGGTGGTCTCCTGCTCCTTGAAGCGCAGGTTCTCATCACCGTCGAGGTAGCCGCCGCCCTTGGCGTGACGGTTCGGGGAGTAGACCGGATCCTCCGGAGCGTTGAACAGGTACTGCATCGGCCCCTCATGCTCATAGGTGTTGACCTGGTTGAGCGGCTGGTTCACCGGCAGCTGCTTGTAGTTCGGTCCAATGCGGTAGCGCTGCTGGTCGGAGTATGCAAAGACGCGTGCCTGCAGCATCTTATCCGGGGACAGGCCAATGCCCGGGACGATGTTAGACGGATCCAGGGCAACCTGCTCAATCTGCGCGAAGAAGTTGCGCGGGTTGCGGTTGAGCACGAAGCATCCGACATCTACCAGCGGGTAATCCTTCTTGGACCAAGTCTTGGTGAGGTCGAAGGGGTTGAAGCGGTACTCCTCGGCCTCCGCCACCGGCATGATCTGAACCTTGACGTCCCAGACCGGGAAGTTGCCTTCCTCGATGGCGTTGTAGAGGTCCTCGCGGTGGTAGTCCGCGTTCTTACCAGCGATCTCCGTGGCTTCGGCGTCGGTGAAGTTCTCCACACCCTGGCGAGTCTTGAAGTGGTACTTCACCCAGAAGGCATCGCCGGACTCGTTGACCCACTGGAAGGTGTGGGAGCCGTAGCCGTTCTGGTGGCGGGTGGTCTTCGGGGTACCGCGGTCACCCATGAGGTAGGTCACCTGGTGGGTGGTCTCCGGGTTGCGGGTCCAGAAATCCCACTGCATGTCAGCATCGCGCAGACCGTTGGCGCCCAGACGCTTCTGGGAGTGGATGAAGTCGGGGAACTTGATGCCATCACGAATGAAGAAGACCGGGGTGTTGTTGCCCACGATGTCGTAGTTGCCGTCCTCAGTGTAGAAGCGCAGCGCGAAGCCGTGGACGTCACGCCAGGTATCCGGGGAGCCCTGCTCGCCGGCAACGGTAGAGAAACGGCCCATCATCGGGGTCACGGTGCCCTTCTGGAAGAGCTTTGCCTTGGTGTAGGCGGAGACATCCTCGGTAACATGCAGCTCACCAAAAGCGCCGTGGCCCTTAGCGTGCGGGGTGCGCTCCGGCACGCGCTCGCGGTTGAAGTGCGCCAGCTTCTCAATCAGGTGGATGTCATTGAGCACTACCGGGCCGTTCTGGCCAACGGTGATGCTGGTGTTCTCAGTAGCAACCGGCTGACCGGACGGGCGGGTAGTGTTCGGGCCGCCCGGGGCGCGCTGCCCCTTGTCTAGAACCTTGTCTGCCGCGGACTCATTCGAAGCGTTAGTCATGGGGTTAATGCCTCCTAGATCGGTTGATAATTTGCTTTACATTATCAATCACGGACCTTTCATAGACTACCCATAAAAAATGACCTGCGCAACAGTTTTTAAGGTTGCCAGAGGTCATAGCCTTAACACCGAGGTGTCCAAATCCCACCTCCCCGACTGGTAAGTTATGGGAGGTGAAACGACACTCCGAGCGCGACGATGCGCGCGTCACCGACCTCGCCCTCAAGGCAGGCCGCGGCGATCGCGCAGCCCTCACGGAGTTCATCAAGTCCACCCAGGATGATGTCTGGCGCTTACTCGCCCACCTCGGCGGCCCCGACATCGCAGACGATCTCACCCAAGAGACATATCTGCGCGTCATCGGCGCACTCCCCCGCTTCGCCGCCCGTTCCTCAGCGCGCACATGGCTGCTTTCGCTTGCCCGCCGCGTATGGGTAGACAACATCCGCCACGACATGGCCCGTCCACGCAAGTCCAGCACCGAGTACGAGGATGCCGCCGCCCTTGCTGCGACTCCCGAAAACGCCGGAACGTGGAGCGAGTGGATCGACGCCCGCGCGCTTATCGACGCCCTCCCAGAAGACCGCCGCGAAGCCCTCATCCTGACCCAAGTTCTGGGCTATACCTACGAGGAGGCCGCGAAGATCGCCGGGGTCCGCGTGGGCACTATCCGCTCCCGCGTGGCCCGCGCTCGCAAGGACTTAATCGACCAACGCGGCTAATCGTTATCGAGCCGTTACAAATGGGTGCGGCTGGTCACAGAACCTGCATCTACATGCGCCAAACGGCAAGTTCTGACACCCCCGCCACTGCCTATCCTTAAGGAAACCGCAGCCCCAGCTGGAAAATACCTATCGAACACACCTAATCTTTTTCGAGGCACACGTGATAAATCGATAGTCGAACCGGGCCCGCGAGGCTTTCCCAATTGCCCGCACCACACCTTGGGTAGTGATGGCATCCCCCGGCGCGTGTGAGATTGAGAGACACCTTTACTTTATGTGGAAACGCGCAGTGGCCATCTCTATGGCCTTCATCGGCGTCGTCGTCGGCGCCGGCTTTGCATCGGGCCAGGAAGCAGTCCAGTACTTCGTGGCCTTCGGAAACAAGGGCCTGTGGGGCGTTGTGCTTGCTGCCGCCCTCATGATCATTACCGGCGTGTCGATTCTGCAGCTCGGATCCTACTTCCAGGCTGACGAACACACGGCTGTCTACGACAGGATCACTGGTCCCATCGTCTCCCGAATTTTGGACTGGGGAACCTTGGCCACGCTGTTCTCCATTGGCTTCGTCATGTTCGCCGGTGGTGGCTCCACTATCAGCCAGCAATTCGAGGGCGTGCCCATCTGGGTGGGCGGCGCCGTCATGCTCGTGCTCGTCCTGCTGGTGGGTCTCCTTGACGTGGATAAAGTCAGTTCTGTTATCGGCGCGATTACGCCTTTCATCATTTTCTTCGTGGTCCTGGCCACCGGCTACACCATCATCGTGACCGACGTGGATTGGTCCTGGGCCAATGACTATGCCATCAACAACGTGGAGAGTCCCCTCAACAACTGGTGGCTGGCAGCGCTGAACTACACCGGCCTCAACGTTATGTGTGCGGTGTCGATGTCCATCGTCATCGGCGGCAACATCCTGGATAACCGCGCTGTAGGCATCGGCGGCCTCATCGGTGGCTTCTTCTACCTGCTCCTGCTCGCTCTCCTCGTGGTCTCTCTCTACATGGTGGCCCCGGACGTTCACGAGCAGGACCTGCCGGTACTCTCACTGATCAATAACGTGAACCCAATCCTGGGTTACTTCATGACGTTCATCATCTATGGCATGGTCTTCAACACCGCCATCGGCATGTTCTACGCCATGGGCAAGCGCCTCACCCGTAAGAAGCCGAAGCTCTTCTACCCTGTCTACGCAGGCGCCTGTGTCGTCGGCTTCATCCTCTCTTTCATCGGCTTCAAGCAGCTGGTCTCCAGCGTCTACCCGATTCTGGGCTGGATCGGCCTGCTCATGATTGCCGTCATGGTCATCACGTGGATTACCCAACGTGACAAGATCACCTCCGAGTCTGACCGCCGCGTGCGCGCCCGCACCCTGGTCAAGCGCCGCCTGGACCCGCGCGAGCACTTCACCAAGAAGAACGAGCGCGAGCTACGCAAGCTGGCAGCGGCCTCCAACATGGAAACTGAAGAGTTTGTCTCCACCGTCGCCGATGAGATCCATGAAGAACTCGAAGCTGACGATGAGATTGAATACGACCGCGAGGACCCGGATCCATCCGTGACCTTTGTGGAGCACACCAAGCCCGAGGTCCCGAAGGACTAGCGTTTCCCCGCTGACAGAAGAAAAGTCCGCTCCCAGAGTGATATCTGGGGCGGACTTTTCTTATTTATGCGGGTTCTAAAACTCGCTGCAGCTTTGCCTTTAAACTAGCAGCTCCGCAATCTGAATGGTGTTGAGCGCGGCGCCCTTGCGCAGGTTATCGCCGGAAACAACGAAGATGAGACCCTTGTTATCTTCCACCGTCTGGTCTTGGCGGATGCGTCCAACCAGGGAAAGGTCGATGCCTGCTGCCGCCAGCGGGGTCGGCACATCGACGACCTTGACGCCCGGCGCAGAGGACAGCACCTCGCGGGCCTGCTCCGGGGTAATCGGCTTCTCGAACTCCGCGTGCACCACCATGGTGTGGCCGGTGAATACCGGGATGCGCACGCAGGTGCCAGAGACCTTCAGCTCCGGGATGCCCAGGATCTTGCGGGACTCGTTGCGCAGCTTCTGCTCCTCGTCAGTTTCTTCCGTGCCATCATCGACGAGGTTGCCAGCCAGCGGCAGCGCGTTATACGCAATCGGGGCGACGTAGGGGCCCAGATCCTCCTCGGAGACCTCGAGCGCCGAGCCATCGTGGACGAGCTCCACGCTGCGGTCACCGATGGACGCTACCTGCTTAACCAGGGTTTCCACGCCTGCCAGGCCGGAACCGGAAACGGCCTGGTAGGAGGCGACGCGCATGGTGGTGAGACCGGCGGCGTCGTGAAGCGCCTTCGTGACCGGCATGATCGCCATGGTCGTGCAGTTCGGGTTCGCGATAATGCCCTTCGGGGTGTTGCCCTTTTCCTGCGGGTTCACTTCCGAGACGATGAGCGGAACATCCGGGTCCTTGCGCCACGCAGAGGAGTTATCCACCACGATGGCACCGGCCTCGGCGAAGAGAGGGGCATACTCCTTCGAGGTAGCGCCGCCGGCGGAAAACACAGCGACGTCAATCCCAGCAAGGCTTTCAACGGTCTGCTCCGCCAAATCTTCCACGACAATCTTCTCCTCGCGGAAGGTGAGCTCCTGGCCCGCCGAACGCGCGGAGGCAAAGAAGCGAACCGTATCGGCCGGGAAGTTGCGCTCCTCCAAGAGGGTGCGCATCACGCGGCCGACCTGGCCGGTGGCGCCTACAACTGCAACAGTGGTCATGACCTTAACTCCTTAAACTTTAGCGTCCGGTACCAGCATAAACGGTGGCCTCTTCCTCGCCACCCAGCTGGAACTTCTCATGCAAAGCAATGGCTGCCTTATCGAGATCGGCCTCGCGGGTCAGCACGGAAATGCGGATCTCGGAGGTGGAGATGAGCTCCATGTTGACCCCAGCATCACGCAACGCTTCCGTGAAGTCGGCGGTGACACCCGGGTGGGACTTCATGCCTGCGCCGACGAGGGAGACCTTGCCCACCTGGTCGTCGTACAGCACGTTGGCCCAGTGGCCCTCCTCCTTGAGCTTGGCCAGGATCTCCATTGCCTTCGGGCCATCGGAGCGCGGGCAAGTGAAGGTGATGTCGGTGGTACCGGATTCCAGGGAGGACACGTTTTGCAGGACCATGTCAATGTTGATCTCAGCGTCCGCGATGGTGCGGAAGACCTTGGCTGCCTCGCCGGGGCGGTCCGGAATGCCCAAAACGGTGACCTTGGCCTCGGAACGGTCGGTGGCGATACCGGTAAGTACTGCTTCTTCCACGGGGATATCCTCCATTGATCCGGCAATCAGCGTGCCGGGGTCGGTTGAATAAGACGAGCGAACTCGAAGGGGAACGTTGAACGCGCGAGCGTACTCGACGCTGCGCAGGACCAGAATCTTGGAGCCGACGGCCGCCAGCTCCAACATCTCTTCAAAGGAAAGCTGGTCGAGTTTCTTGGCGTTATGGACGATGCGAGGGTCAGCGGTGTAGACGCCGTCGACATCGGAGTAAATCTCACACACATCGGCCTTAAGTGCTGCCGCCAGCGCCACCGCGGTGGTATCTGAACCGCCGCGGCCGAGGGTGGTGACATCACGCGATTCCTTATTGACACCCTGGAAACCCGCAACGATGCAGATCTTGCCTTCTTCCAGCGCTTCGGTAAGGCGGCCCGGGGTGACGTCGACAATGCGGGCGTTTCCGTGGCGCTCGGTGGTGAGCACGCCGGCCTGGGAGCCGGTGAAGGATTGAGCCTGCGCGCCCAAGGACTCCACCGCCATGGCAACGAGTGCATTGGAGATGCGCTCGCCAGCGGTCAGCAACATGTCCATCTCGCGCTGCGGCGGGACGGGATTGACCTGGGCCGCAAGGTCTAGGAGTTCATCGGTGGTATCCCCCATGGCGGAGCACACGACAACCACGTCGTTGCCCTGTTTCTTCGTCGCCACAATGCGCTCCGCCACCGCGCGAATGCGCTCTGCGCTTTCGAGGGAGGATCCCCCGTATTTCTGTACGACTAGGGCCACTGATGGTCCCACCTTTCCTGTCTGTGAGGGCCAATATCTGTTCACCGCCCAATACCTATAGACCGGCAGTCAACTCCTTTAGCCTACCGCCCTTTGGCTACCATCGAAACACGTACTGGGTATTAATTCCAGGTAGGGTAGAAACAGTGTTTTCAAACCTGGTCGCCATTGCGTTCGCACTGGCCTCGGCACTAGTCGTGGCCTGGGGAACTGTCATACGCCACCGCATCGTGTTGGACGCCAGCTCCCGCAGCGTCATGCGCACTGCAATTCGCACGCCCCTGTGGTGGGTTGGCACCGGTGCCGCCATTGTCGCCTATGCCTTGCAGCTCATCGCGCTCCATTTCGGCACACTGCTCATCGTGCAGCCCATCCTTGTCCTATCCCTCATGTTCACGCTGCCGCTTGCTGCGTGGTATTCCCGCCGGCCGATGCCGCCGCGGGAGATCTTCTGGTGCCTGACGCTGACCATCGCAGTGAGCATCATGGTGGTCTACGGGCGCCCCACCGCAGGCTTGACGACGCCCACCTGGTCCCAATGGTGGCCCGCCTTCGCCCTCGGCGCGCTGACACTCACCGCGCTCTTTGTGGCGGCCTATAACCGGCCGGAGGAATCCGCGCTGGCACTCGGCGCCGCCTGCGGCATCCTCTACGGCTACGTGGCGCTCGTAGCAAAAGCGGTGGTTGACGTCCTCTCCCACCAAGGCATCGCAACATTGCTAGCCAGTTGGGAGCTATACGCACTCATCGGACTGGCGGCTTCCGGCACGGTCATCCAGCAGTATTCCTTCCACGCCGGTGCCTTGGCGCACTCCCTTCCCGCCATGACCATCATGGAGCCCATCGTGGCTTTCGGCTTAGGCTACTGGGTCCTGGGTGAAAAATTTCAGGTCGAGAGCGTTGCGGGATGGTGCGTGATGGGCGCTTCACTCATCATCATGATCGCGGCGACGATCGTCTTATCGCGCGTTCCGGTCAACCCGGGAAGCACTCAGCGCGCGGAGCAAAGCCCGCGCTAGATCGCCCACTCAAAGACCACCAGCATATACGCGGAGAACCACGCTGACCACAGGACCCATGCACCACAGGCAGCCCACAGCACGCGCGGCCGCAGGGCACTAGCCGCGCGCACAACCCACGGCAGGATCAAGATAATGGCGGGCAGGAGGAGACGCGGGCGCGAGTGCATGATGCCGTCGGAAAGCAGCACATTCGCGCAAAGCGCAGCACTAAACCACCAGGCCACCGGGGTAACCCTCCCCCATGCTGCCACCAGCAGCACAGGAACGCCCACGATCACCAGGGTGGTGAGCAGGTAGCCCACGTCGTTGTTCTCAGTCAGGGTTTCCCACACGAACTGCACGGTTGCCACACCGCCATCAAAGGTGGAATTCCAATGCTCAGTTTGAATCCCGAAGTAGCCACCAGCATCTGCCAAATAACGCTGCGTCCACAGTAGATATGCCGGTAGCGGGAGCGCTGCGACGACGACACCAAGCCACGCCTGCCAGGAGCGCCGCCCATAAATGTGCACCCACAGAGCAAAGACGGCGAGGAAGTCGACGGAGGTCAACCGAACGAAGGATAAGGCGAAGCCGAATGCCGCTGCACGCCACCAGGCGTGATCATCTAAGGCTATAAGCCCCCACACCACGAGGGCACCGAAAAGGGCCTCGGTATAGGGCATCGAAAATACGATAGACATCGGTGCGCTGCTCACCACGAGGGCCGCTGCACATTGCCCACGACGCTGCGCACCCACGCGCCGCGCCAAAACAATGACTCCGGCGGCCATGACTGCAGTAAGCACGGTGTTAACAATGAGCGCGGCTATCTCCAGACTGATTCCAGTCCAGCCCAGCACCCGCAGCAGCATGGGAAAGCCCGGAAAGAAAGCCATAGTGATTTCATGGACCGGGCCATCCGTGTTGATGTCGGCGTCGAAATACCCCGCGCGTGCGATTTCCAGGTAGTACTTGGAATCCCAGGCTGTGAGCCGATCCCACATTTCCTGTTCATTAACGGCGGCAATGACGCCGAGAACAGTGATACGCACTGCGGTGCCGACAACCGCGACCAGCACAGCAACCGACAGAAGCGCTAGCCTCCCCTGCGCACCTGCCGGGGAGGAAGCAGCTGATAAGGCGCCTTCTACTGCGGTATCCGCCCGAGGTTCCGGTCTCGTCTTTGTGGAGTTTTCTTCGTGCACGCCACACATCCTATCCACACCGCACCACATCCCAATATGTGAAATCAGTTGCCACACAATGAGAAGCGTTGTATTGTGGCTCACATGACTTTGCGGCACACTCTTCTCCTTAGTAGCCGCGGCGGGATTTAGGTTTGTAGCTTTACGGCCAGCGCCCCGTCGCGGAGCGTGGTGATGCCAACACACACCGCAGCTGGCCGTCCCCACGATTCGCTCCACAGTTGCTCATCACAGCGACACAGCGAAACACACGCCTCACATAAGGAAGAGACCAACACTATGTCCCCCAACGATTCTTTCATCTCCGCTCCCCGCGAAATCACCACCCCAGCCGGCCCGCGCAATGACAACCAACCTGCCTGGAACAAACAGCGCGGTTCCTCGATGCCAGTTCACCGCTACCAGAGCTTCGCCGAAGAGGTCGAGCCGGTTAGCCTGCCTGACCGCACGTGGCCGGATAAGAAAATCACCGTGGCTCCGCAGTGGTGCGCGGTGGACCTGCGCGACGGCAACCAGGCCCTCATTGACCCGATGAGCCCCGAGCGCAAGCACCGCATGTTCGACCTGCTGGTCAAGATGGGCTACAAGGAAATCGAGGTGGGCTTTCCTTCCGCCTCTCAGACGGATTTCGACTTCGTTCGCGAGATTATCGAGGGCAACAAGATTCCGGAAGACGTCACCATTCAGGTCCTGGTACAGGCCCGCGAGCACCTGATCCGCCGCACTTTCGAGGCATGCCAAGGCGCAAAGAACGTCATCGTGCACTTCTACAACTCCACCTCGAAGCTGCAACGCCGCGTGGTCTTCCGCAAGGACCGCTCGGCCATTAAGAAGCTGGCAACGGACGCTGCGGAGCTCATCAAGAGCATTGCCAAGGATTACCCGGACACCAACTGGCGCTGGGAATACTCGCCGGAATCCTTCACAGGAACCGAACTGGACTTTGCTGTTGAGGTCTGCGATGCCGTTGTCGACATCATGGAGGCAACTCCAGAAAACCCCATGATCATCAACCTGCCTTCCACCGTTGAGATGATCAGCCCGAACGTTTACGCCGACCAGATCGAGTGGATGCACCGCAACTTTGCTCGACGTGATTCCATCATCATGTCCCTGCACCCCCACAACGACCGTGGCGAAGGCATCGCCGCCGCTGAGCTGGGCTACATGGCCGGTGCAGACCGCATCGAGGGCTGTCTGTTCGGCAATGGTGAGCGCACCGGCAACGTGGACATCGTCACCCTGGGACTGAACATGCTGACCCAGGGAGTGGATCCGCAGATCGACTTCTCCGATCTGCCGAAGATCCGCGAAACCGTGGAATACTGCAATCAGCTGCGCGTACCGGAGCGCCACCCCTACGGCGGCGAACTGGTGTTTACGGCCTTCTCCGGCTCACACCAGGATGCCATCAACAAGGGACTGGACGCCCTGGCACAAGAGGTGCGTCCGGGCGCGAACAACACCGAGGTCTCGTGGGAAGAGCTGCAGGAAACCACCTGGGAGGTCCCTTACCTGCCCATCGATCCGAAGGATGTCGGCCGCGATTACCAGGCGGTAATTCGCGTCAACTCGCAGTCCGGCAAGGGCGGCGTTGCTTACATCATGAAGACCGATCACGGCATCAACATGCCACGCGCCATGCAGGCGGAGTTCTCCTCCGTGGTCCAAGCGGTGACCGATGCCGAGGGCGGCGAGGTCAACTCCAAGAACATGTGGGACATCTTTGCCAACGAATTCCTGGAGCGCACTTCCCCGCTGGAACTGGTCTCCTTCCAGGTGGACAACTCCACCACGGAGGATGAGGATGCCAAGGTAACCGCAACCATCGTCTTCAACGGTGAAAAGCGCATCGTCTCAGGCATCGGCAACGGCCCTATCGCCGCATACGCTAATGCCCTAGAGGATGTCGGAATTGATTTTGAGGTCATCGACTACTCCCAGCAGTCTCGCACCTCCGGTGACGATGCAGAGGCAGCCTGCTACATTGCCGCCGAAGTCAACGGCGCCCAGGTATGGGGTGCCGGCATCGCCGGCTCCACGACGCGCGCGTCCATCAACGCGATTACCTCTGCCGTCAACCGCGCGGACTAACGCTGACCACATCCGCCGACCAGCCGGAAGAAGCAGCAGCAGCAGAAGAAGAAGGAGGAGCTCGGCCTCATCACCCGACCTCCTCCTTTGCGTATAATCCCCAGCACAATCTCTTTTGCTAATGTTTCCCCTTGCAACGCTGTGCTGGATATGCGCTGTTGTAGCCCACCACGGCGAGTTATATAATCAACAAAGATAATTTTTCACAAGAACAATTTGAGCATCTTGTGCGGTTAAATGGATTTAAGTCCACGCTACGACATTCCCTACTGCGCACGGTTTCACACCTAGCGAATTCGGCACGGTACGAGTAACGAAGGCGAATAGTATGACGGTCACCAACTACGTGGTCCCCCACCGTGGTTTTGGTGAACCCCGCCGCCTTACGGTTGACGCCGTCAACCCAGAGATGTTCTTACAGCTGTTCTCTTCAGCAGAAAATAGCCATCTCCCCGTTACCTTGTGTGGGCACTCCAGCTCCGGCTTCCGTGTCCGGCATGGAGGGGAAATCGTCGGCGTCATTCCCGCCTCCCAGTCTGCCGCTTATGCAGAGCTGGACTCGATCATCGGTGCGGGATTAACTCCTCAGGCCACCGCAGAGATCGCGCTCCGCGAAGATGCGGCAGAGGAATCCATCCCGGTGTTTGAGGTTCTCCTCCCCGAACCAGGCCTGTGCGTTCCCCTCAATATCCCCCCAGCCCAGCGCTGGGGCATGCTCAACGGTGACCGCGCACTGCATATCACTGATTTTTCGGCGACCACGCACTCTTTGCCGAAGCACCCCGCCCATCTCCTCGTGCGCTTGTCCAACCGCCGGCACTTTTTCCGCCGTGCCATCGAGGTTCACCTAGATGACGAACTCGTCGCCACCATTCCGCGCGATCAAGCCTCGCAGTTGAGCGATACCATCACGGGATTCAAACACGAGGGTCTCATCGCAATTGCTCGCGCCTACTTCACCCCAGATGCCGAAGCCCCAACGTTAACTCTCTACACCGAAGATGGAACACCAAACACCAGTTTTGCGGTGAAAACCGCAGGCGTCATCGCTGCTGCCGCGGGGGCGGCTGCCGCGACGGCGGCAAGTACCGCCAAGGCACACGCAACAATCGCACCTATCGGCAGCTCCAAGGCAGCGGGTGCGGCACAGACCACTGGTTCCGCTGTTACAAAGGGTGCACAAGCCCTCTCCCTGAATTCAGTTGGGGCTGCCGCGACGACTGGAACCCAGATCGCTGTCGCTGGCACCGGGCTCAAGCTAGCCTGCGCAGCAAGTGTCGCTGTACTCGTCGGCGGCACCGCTAGCTTTGTCTCCTCAGTGCGCGCAATGCATCCCGCCCATGACCATGTCACCGACTCGGTTCTGGAGGGCTATACCACGTCGCTGCCGGCTCCGAGCCCGGCCAATGATGCAGAAGCTGACAGCGAACCTTCCGCCTGGGCAGAAGAGGAGACCGAAGGCACCGCCGCAGGGATTCACCGCCCTGAGCATCACAGTCTTGCGACCACATCCCGCGCCATCGAGAACACTGCTTTCTCCGCCTCGGCAGAGCCAACTGAGCTGACCGGGCAGCCTGAGCCAACTGAACCAGCAGAGCCCACTCAACATGCAGAGCTGGCTGCGCCTGAGGAAGTGACTCCTTCCCCTCGCAGCAGCCACGAAGTGCCCGCAACGCCGGAAGCAGAGACTCAGCCCGAAGAGCCGGAGAAGAACACCCCTTCCACGCGCACGAGCGAACCTAGCTCTACGCCGACTCAGAAGGCGACCCCAACTTCGGCGGCTCCGAACACCACTCCGACGGCTACCCCACGTACGTCTGAACCAGCTCCGTCGACCACGGCTGCGCCGATAACTTCCGAGCCCAGCGATTCCCTCACGTCAGAGCCAACCACCGAGTCCTCTCCCGAGCCGAGCGAAACGCCAACGTCTGAGCCGACCGCTGAGTCCTCGCCGAAGCCTGAGCACACCTCCGAACCGAGCAGCACGCCAAAGATCTCTCCCGAACCGAGCGAGACACCAACGTCGGAACTGACCACTGAGCCCACGCCCGAGCCCAGCGAAACGCCCAAGCCAAAGCCGAGCACAGAGCGCACTCCTGAACCAAGCCGCACACCGGACCCAACTCCAGAGCCAACGCCTGACCGCGACGGCTGGGTCATCATCATCGAATTCGGTTAGTCACCTCAGCGCGTAGCGCCACCCTTACTTCCATTTAGGTGGTTCGCACCGCTTCACGTGTGCCCTTTCCAGCTTCCTCGCAGTTGGGTACTAAACTGTGAACAATGACTACGACACCCGGCCCCACCAAGCCTGCAGCGCAGCCTGGCGCAGCAGGGACGCCGGCCGCGGCGTCACCGAACACCAACGCCCCGAAGCCGGGACCACGCCCGCACCAGGCTGCCCAAAAGCAGACCGGGAATGAGCAACAAACGGCCCAGCCGCACAAGGACGACAACAAGGACAAGGCCACCGCCCGCGAGGAAGCCCTCGCAGCTTTCCCCTTCGTGGCGCTGACCATCCAAACCACCGGCATCCACCCTTCCACCGGCAGACTGCTCACTGTGGATGCGCTAGCCCTCAACGCCGAAGGCGAAATCGGCCAAGAGTTCCACGCCGTCATCAATCCGGGCGAGGACCCAGGCCCTAAACACCTGCACGGTCTCAGTGCTGAGGAAGTCCAGGCAGGACAGTCCTTTTCCATGCTCCTCAAACCACTGGACCGGCTCATCGATGGCCGCACTCTCATCGTCCACGACGCCCCCTACACCTGGGGTTTCATCGTCTCAGAGGCACGCCGCGCAATGACCGCCGCCGCCCGCCAAAACCGCGCGCGCAATCGCAACCGCGGCAAGGGCCGGCGCCGCCGATTCAAGGTGGGACACGTTCCCACCCCAGTGGCGATCGTGGATACCCTCGCCACGGCTCGTCGCCAAAGCGTGTGGGGCACCGATATTCGTCTGGCAGCAGTTGCTCGCGATACCGGCCTTCCGGCGCCTGACCCCACGGCCAGCGTCGAACGTGCGCAGAAGCCGGAGAAGGAGACCTCCCGCGAAGCAACCCGCCTGCTTGTGGATCTTTATCGCGCGCAAGCTTCAGGCCCACTGAGCAGTGCAGCACCGGATGATCTGCGAGCGGACCGTTTTGGGCTGCAGCGTTCCCACGTCCGCGTCGACGCTGCTGAAGCGCCCCGCCAGCACCACAACCCTGGCGCGTATGTGCCCGGCAAGGAGCTCATCCGCGGCATGGAGATCGTTGTAGCCCCGGAAATCACCGAGGACCCCGATACCATCATCGCCGCCCTAGCCCGCGAGGAGCTCAACTACTCGGAAAAGCTCACCCGAGAAACGTCCCTGGTGGTCTGCAACATCACCACCAACCTCGTGGGCAAGCCCATGCACGCTCACCGCAAGGACATCCCCCTGATGTCCGACGTTGCCTTCCTTGCCGCTCTCGAGCGCATCGAGGAACCCACGGAGCCAGAGGAAGAATCCGGGTCTAAGTCAACGGGTAGCTCGGGCGGACGCCACAGCAGCGGACAATCCAACCGCAATCGTTCCACGAACAAGAACCACCGCCGCTCGCGCCGCAAGTCCTCCGGTACTCAGCACTCTGCCAAGCAGGAACACGCGCAGAAGAAGCACCAGGGCTCTTCGTCCGACGGATCTGCGAGTGACAAGCGCGCCCAGTCGGACTCCGACTCGAACAACCGGAACAGGGGCGGCAATAAAGGTCGCCGCCGTCGCCGGCGCGGTGGACGTGGCCGCCGCGGTAGTGGCAACCACCAGAAGCAGCAAAACTCGGGACACAACCGCTCACACAACACCGATAGCTAAGGTCCCCCGACTACTCTGGGGAACATGAATTTTAACTTCCGAAGCGCGTTTTCTTCCGCGCGCACTGCGGTTGCTACCACCGCTGCGGCGCTGGCCACCACCGCCTCGCGCGCCACGGGCCGCGGCGCGGGCGGCATGATTGGCGGACTCATCGCCAATGCCATCGACCCCACCATCATGCAGAACTTGGCCAAGCAGCGCCCGGCTATCCTGGTCACCGGAACCAACGGCAAGTCCACGACCACGCGCATGCTGGCCGCCGCAGTGCGCGCCGAACACACCGTGGCCACCAACGATGGTGGCGACAACATGGATGCGGGAATCATCTCCGCACTCTTGGCCGGCAAAGATGCGAGCCATCTAGTCCTTGAGGTAGACGAGCTTCACGTTCCCCACGTCTCGGATAATCTCAACCCCACCGCGCTGGTGCTGCTGAACCTTTCCCGCGATCAGCTGGACCGCGTGGGTGAGATCAACAAGATTGAGCGCGCCTTGCGCGGCGCCGTCGAGACCCACCCGGACATGCTCGTCATCGCCAACTGCGATGACGTCCTCATGACCTCCGTGGCCTATGACGCGAAGAATGTCATTTGGGTTTCCGCGGGTGCCGGCTGGATGGGTGAATCCGTCACTTGCCCGCGCACTGGGGGCCACATCGTGCGCGAGGGCGAGGACTGGCACGCGGTCAAGCCGCTTGCCGACGGCCGCGAATTCCGCCGCCCCACCCCCACCTGGGCAGTGACGGACGACGGGCTGGTGAGCCCGGAGGGCGTCGATAAGCTGCGCCTTTCCCTCCCAGGCCGCGCGAACCGCGGCAATGCTGCCCAAGCCGTCGCCGCCGCGGTTGAAGCTTTCGGCGTGGACCGCCACAAGGCCATTGCCGCTGCGGAAGGCGTCGATGATGTGGCCGGACGCTACTCCACCATCACGCTGGGCAAGCGCACGATTCGCCTCCTCCTGGCCAAGAACCCGGCCGGCTGGCAGGAAGCGCTGTCCATGGTGGACCGAGAGGCAGATGGCTTGGTCATCGCCGCCAATGGCCACGTCGCCGACGGTATTGATATGTCCTGGCTGTGGGACGTGCGCTTCGAAGACTTCGAAGGTATTCCCGTCAAGGCAGCGGGTGAGCGCGGCACCGACCTCGCAGTGCGTTTGGTCTATGCGGATATCTCGCACGAGCTCATCGCAAACCCACTCGCCGCTATTAAATCCTGCCCGGAGGGCCGAATCGAGGTCTTGGCCAACTACACCGCCTTCCGTGATCTGAAGAAGGCCCTCACCGCCGCAGCAGCAAAGGAGCACTCGAATGACTAGCCTGCAGATTGGCCTCATCCTCCCTGACATCCTGGGTACCTACGGCGATGACGGCAACGCCCTGGTCCTGCGCCAGCGCGCCCGCATGCGCGGCCACGAGGCTGAGATCGTGCCCATCAAGCTAGGTGAGCCGGTGCCGGATTCTCTCGACGTCTACACCCTTGGCGGCGGCGAGGACACCGCGCAGATTCTCGCCGCGGAGCACCTCATCGCCGATGGCGGCCTGACCCGCGCGGCGGCCGCGAAGCGCCCGATTCTGGCGATTTGCGCAGGCCTACAGGTACTCGGCGAGTCCTTCCGTGCGTCCGGCCGCGTGGTGGATGGTGTGGGGCTCATCGACGCCACCACCGCCTCCATGACCGAGCGCGCTATCGGTGAGGTAGCCACGGAACCGACCAAGGCCGGAATCACCGCTGAGCTCACCGAGCCGCTCACCGGTTTTGAGAACCACATGGGTGCAACCATCCTGGGGCCTGCCGCCCAACCGCTGGGAACGCTCACGCGCGGAACCGGCAATGCGGATACCGCCGCCATTCTGGACCTCTCCGACAGGGCCGTCCAGCGCGGTGCCGAGGGCGCGGTACAGGGCAGCGTTATCGCCACCTACATGCACGGCCCCGTCTTGGCGCGCAACCCGCAGCTGGCGGATCTGCTGCTGGCCAAAGCCATGGGAGTCGCGCTCAGCGAACTTGAGCCCTTGAACATCCCCGCCATTGACCAGCTGCGCACCGAGCGTTTTAACGCCTCGGAGCCGCCGCGCTCGCAGCGCTAGATATCAATAGAAGTAACTAACTGAACCGATTGACCACAACCTTCGGCACACGGTACCGTATGCAACGGACGCACTAAGGTGCTCCACTTCCGAAGCTCGTGTTGTTCACACGAGCTTTCGCGTATCCAGGGGGTGTTCCTATATAGTTTGTCAACCTCGCGGGTGGATTAGCCGGGGTTATTCGGCAGGGCGAAGGCGATCCCTCGCCCACTTTTCGGGCTCTTCCGGTTTCGGGGTGAGGTAGAAAACGACGGGTTCAGCGG
>NZ_KV818438.1:0-335 GCF_001814945.1 Corynebacterium sp. HMSC066C02
GGACCTGACCCCTGTTAGGTAGACACCTGATATCCAGCCCTGTTGGGTTGGGAAGAAAGGTAATCTACCACCATGCCTAGGTACTCCGAACAGTTCAAACGTGATGCTGTGGCCCTCTACGAAAACAATGAGGACCTTTCACTTCACGCGGCTTCAGCAGAGCTTGGAGTCAATCGTTCCTCACTTTATTCCTGGCTTAAGCAGTACGGCACCGGCAAGCGTGCCCGCACGAAGACCATGCGCGACAAGGCACAGGCGACGACTGATTCTGAACGAATCCGTCAGCTAGAAAAAGAAGTCTCGAAGCTGCGCGAAGAACGCGACATCCTGCGTAA
>NZ_KV818439.1:0-81575 GCF_001814945.1 Corynebacterium sp. HMSC066C02
CCGACGTGTCTACTTTCCGGGGGTCAGGCCCGAAGCCTGCTCAATGGAATGCAACCCACCATCAGCATCAACATGAATCCTATCCACCGTGCCCGGCCAACGCGGAGCCAACTTCACCAAATGCTCACGCCCATCCGCACCAGGCGCATACACCTGCTCAAAGAACATCACACCAAAAGCAAGCGACTTCAACGCCTGCTCCAAATGCTGCTCAAAACTCACACGGCCACGACGCGGCGCCACCGGAGCATTCGGAGACTCCCCCACAACCTGCAAACGCAAATCCTCCGCAACCGCAGCAACCACATCATCAGGCGCACCATTCGACTCCAACCGCCAACCAGCACGACGAATCGGCAACGTCACCGCACGAAACACAGAACGAACCTGCGCATCCTCCCGATACATCTTCGCGTACACACGCGCAGACTGCGGAAACCGCAACACCGCGTTATCTTCCTCAAGCGCACGATTACGCGCAGGACGTGCATAACCAACCTCACGCCTAATCTCGGACATAGCTCACCTCCTAAAACGCCATTTCAGCAACATCACGCCGGACCACAACCGGCTCAGCATGACCCGTAAACCTCTTCTTAGAACGCACCTGCACATCCACAGGCAACGCCAACTCAGACAACCCCCACACTGCAAAAGCCGCCGCAAACAACACCGTCACCTCACGACGACGAACCCACGACCGATACTTACCCGGCTTCTCCTCCGCGACCTCCCACGCAGACAACCAGCGCTCATCACCATCATGAATAATCCGCCCCTCAGCCCACATCCGCATAAACAACTCAAACGCAGCCGAAGTCTTAGAACCAGACAACTTCGTCGGCTCAACCCCCGAATCCTCAATCGGTCCCAACAACGTCGACGCCGGACCAATCGGGTCAACAACCGCCCCCAACGGATCATTATTCACAACCGCACGACCAAGCGCCTCCACCGTCTCCACACGGTCAAACACCCTCAACGGAGACAGTGACAGAAACACCCGCTCGCCATCCTGCACCGCAGCAACGAACGCAACCTCCTGGCCGTCAACACTCACCTCAATGCCAACACACGACTCGCCAGGGGAAGCAGGAACCCCCACAGCCAAAGCCCAATCCTCGAGATCCACCATCGGCGTGAAACCATCAGCATCAGATTCATCAAAATACGAACCCCAACCCAACGCCTCAACACCAAAGTTAATGCGGCCTTCCTCAGTGTTCATGCGCCGCATAATCTTCTTCATCTTCTTCGCAGTAGCAATCACACCATAAGACGGATTAGCCTCACGCCAAGTCTCCTCAGCCATCGGGTCCATCCCATCCGGAGCCGCATACTCAGCAAAATAAATAGGGTCAGACTCATCAAAATCATCCAACGCCTGCGCCCGCATCGACGACAACACACGACCATTCGCATGCTGCGGAAAATCCTGGTGTACAGCAGAAGTCATAAAGAACACCTGCGGGTCCTCAGCGGCCTGGACCAGAAACGCCAACGCTGCCATCTCACCATCAGTCAGGTTGTACGCCTCGTCATAAATCAACAAGTCAACCTTCGTCAGGCCACGCCCCGCATCCTGCGACCGAGTAGTAAACACAACCCGGCCACCATTAGCTAGGAAGATAGTCCCCCGGCCCTGCGAACACGTCTTAGACACAACATGCTTCGACAAGAACCGACGGCCTTTAACAATCTTCCATGTCTGCTCCCACAACTCCTTAGCAGTCTCCCACTGCTGCGCCGTAAACAAAACGTTTTGTCCAAGGACGAAAATCCTGTACAGCACAACCAACGCAACAACAAGCGACTTGCCATTCTGACGCGGACAAATCAACACCGCATCCGAATGAACCCAAGAACCATCCGCATTCATCGCATTAATCGCATTAATCTCATTGCACTGCCAAGGAAACGCAGTCACACCAGCACGACGCGCCAACTCAATATTCTTACGCCCATGCTCATGCACCCCCGGAGCCTCACGAAGATGAAGCGGAGACTGCTTACCCGACAAAGCCGGGAACGCCTCACAAGTCGGAAAGTCCTCCCTCTTCGTCAGCGTCATCGTCGTCATACTCAGCACGCCTCCTCGCCACCTCAGCAACCAACTGCTTAAACACAACCTCAGTCTGACGCTGCTCACGCAAAAGATTCCCCACCTGCAACACAAACTCAGACTCCGAATCCCCCGAAGGCAAAATACGCCCCCACTCAGAATCATCCCGAGACACCATACGATGCAGCCGGTCCAACCTGTCCTTCACACGACAAGACTCAACCACCAAAGCAACAACATCACCAGGGTCACGGTCATCCTGCATTTGCTCCCACAGCTCACGACCACCAGATTCAAACGTTTCAAGCTCAAACATGGCCTCGAGGTCAGGCAAATCGTCCACGAAGCACCATTCCTTTCTGCGCAGCTCAGCGAAACTTTTCGGCCCCGCGTAAAAAATCGCCTGACCGAGAGCGGACGGGGCAGGGTCAGGGAGGTAATCCCTCAGATAAAACTGGTGGTGGGGTCACCAGGTAAATACGCTAGGCGTGCTAGTTTCGCTGCTGACGGCCTGCGGGACATGTTTGGTCAACGCGGGCCGTTTTGCATCATTCGCCCCGTCCTTGCGGCTGCTATTGCACGAAAAATGCAGCAACCGCGTGGCCCGCTTGCCGTCTCGCGCACCGTTAGCATCCTCATGGTCGGCGGCAAGTGGCAATCCGTCATGGTTTCGGTGTTTGTCGCGGTACATGGGTTTTCCGCACCACCAGCAGGGTGTTCCATCCTTGTGTAGGCGGATGAGTCTGGCGCGGTCCTTTTGCTGTTGCCAGCCGTAGCCGCGCTCATGCGTGCTCTTCTTGCCTTTAGCCTGCTTGTCGTACCACTTAGCAGCTGCAAACAGTGCCCCTTTGGGCCGCTCACTCTTGCAGCGTTTCATCACCACGTCTTTGCCTGGATCAATTTCGTGGATGGTCGCACCCTGGGCGCGGTAGTTGTCCAGCTGCTTAGGCGTGGGCTTGGTGTGGATGAGCCACACATCGCAGTCTTGCTTGATGGCGGCGTCTATGGCGGCTTGTCGTGCTGCTTTAGCCACGGTGAGGATGTGCGCCGCGTGCTCGTGGTTTCCCTGGTCTTCGCCTGCGAGTGTGTTGGCGATGTGGTCGAGGTCGATGCGGATGTCGCCAGGCTTCGCATGCTCTCGGATGTAGGTGGTCTTGCCAGCTGCCGGGGGGCCGGTGACAACGATGAGCACCACGGTCACCTCCCCTTTTTCTTGGTGTCTTACTCCGGTCGTGAGCCGGTGGCCTGCGCCCCTTTTTGGGTGCGTGTGGTGGGGTGGCGGTAAGACTTGGTGCCCTGGGAGTGGTGAACCCCAAAATTGGATGGATATGGAAAAGTGTTTCCCAGGGCGTAAAACGACGAAAACCCCAGCTGTTGCCGGGGCATAAGTTGTCGTCGCGTCGATTATACACCGGATGTGGGGAGTTGTCAGCGTAGAAGCTAAATTCGGTCTTGGCGCATCGGGGCGCATCCTAGGAAGTTGGAGGATTCACTTGCTCTTACTACTTGGCCATCGACAATGTCTGCCGCATGGAATTCAATATCCCTCGTTCCTTCTTGATACGCGGTTCGGAGCAGCTTCCCGTCATCCCCCCAATATGTGATGGAAGTGCCTAGGAATTCTACTTTGAGTATCCCCGGCATCTCGCTGCGGAAAGTGGTTCCGTCTTTCTGGAGATATTCGAGCCAGAATGCGCCTGGGAGCGGTATGAAATCGATGTCTTTGTAGAGGTCTGAGAATGTCTTCTTCTGTGTCATGACTGTCCTTTTCGTGCGTGGTTGAGGGCTTCGGTGAGTAGGTATCCTGCTCTCCCGTTGGGCATGGTGGTTTGGGTGATGTGTCCGTGGCGTGCCCAGCCGCGGATGGTGTCGGCGGTTGTGGGGATGCCGCGTGCTCTGAGTTGGCGGGCGGTGTGTTCTGCGCCGTGTCGTGGTTCGGGTTGGTTGGCGATGGTTGCGGGTTGTGGTGGGTTGCATCTCCTGTCGATGATGCGAACTTGGTTGGTGAGTTCGTCGTGGAGGTCTGTGGCCCATTCGAGTTCGCTGGCGGCTTGTGCGTGGAAGGCCAGCAAAGCGCAGAGTCGTGGGGCTGTGGCGTCGGTGTCGCGGATGCGTACGCCGATGTCTGCGAGGGCGTTGAACGCTACTTCGCGCAGGCGTTGTTCTTGGTCGATGTAGGTTGCGACGTACAGCCAGTTACCTGGGGATTGCGGGCCTGGTGATGGTTTCATCACGCGTACTTCTGGTGGTTTGGGCCTGGCGTGTTTCAGCTCGTGTAGCTGCTGATAGAGTCGCCCTAGGTGGCGTGCTGTGTCGCGGAATTCTTGTTCGTCAACGCTCATGGTGCTCCTGGCGGTTAGCTATGTCGAGTAGGAAGCCCGCTAGTGGCTTCCATTCGTGTGGCGCGAGGTTAAAGGTGTCGCCGCCTGATTTGAGGTGAATATACTCTCGCTTGTTGGTGGCGGTGAGGTCACAGAATGCGCCGCTTGGGTCTTCAATGGTGATGTCCGGAGCTAGTCGAGAATAACGGTCGGCGTACTCCATGGCCTTAGCCCAGGTTGGGAAGGATTCATAGCGCTTCGGCCCGGGTTCGTACACGTGCCATGCGCGGTACGCTTTGAAGACTCGGCACCGGCTCATGCTTCCTCCCATTCCCCTACCCAGCGGCGGGCTTTGCCCTCACCCTCACCAAACTTATCTAGCTTCACCTCAATACCGTTAGGCGGAGCATCGTAGTAGCTCATGCCACCCTCTGACAGTCCCTCGATGCTTACCGCGTCCTTGAGAATCCAGGGGTCTGGATCATCGTAGGAAACAAACACATGGCCGTCCTCCCACTCGCCGGGAACCGGTTGTCCGTCTGGTGTCCAGGCGCGGGGTAGGTCATAGCGTGGGGTGAGGTTCTCGGGAATGGTGAGAGTGCCTAGCTGACCCTCGTGGATTAGCTCACAGAATCCTTGATGGTTTGGACTGTCGCCTACATAGATGGCGAGGTTGGTGCGCTCGTCGGGGTCTGGGAAGTCACACCACATTCCTCGGCACTGTGCTCTTTCTTCGGGTGTGAGGTCTGCAAGTGTGGTCATTGGTCTGTCTCCTGGATGGTGCCGTGGATGATGAATGCGGCTTCGTGGTAGCCGGTGATGCGGACGTGATACAGCTGGTCTTGCAGCATTTCGATGTGAATATCGGAGTCGGTGGCTTTGATTTCGTCTATCGTGCCGCCTCTGTAGGCGACGCTCATGCTTTCCCCTTTGCGTATTGGGCTGCTGCGAGGACGGTGAGGGCGAAGGCGTTGGCTTCGTCTGGTGTGAGGTCGCCGGGTTCGACGCGCTGCACCATGACCAGCCCGCCAGGTGCCGTCCACACAACAGGGCCGTTTTCGTCGTCGAGCAGCCAGCCTTTGCCGTCTGGTACGAAAATGTCTGGGGCGTTCGCCTCCGGCAGGTCTGGTGCGAGGAGTCCCGCGTCGGCGAGGGCGTTGGCGAGGCGCTCTGCTTCGCCCGCCGCTGTGAGGATTTCCCCGCGCTGCCACGTTTGGATGGCCTCGTCGTAAATGACCTGCGCGGCACGGTCAAAATTAGTCATCTTGTGTGTCCTTTAGGTCGCAGGCGGCGAGAATCGCGTAGGCAGTCTCACGCCCCTTGGTGGTGTTGGAGAAGCGAAGCTCAGCCCAGTCAGGCATCAGCGCATCCGGCTCATTATCATCATTCGTCTCATCGTGGATGACGTGGATGATGCCGTCCTCCACGCTCACGTAGCCGTCGTCCATGTGCCACTCATGTTCCCCGGTGTCGGGGTAGATGCACGGCTCGGGGAGGTCTGGGGCGAGAAGTTCAAACGCATCTAGCAGCCTCACTGTCTGCTCTGGGGTGTATCCCCGTTTGGCTGCGTGCTCGATTGCTTTCACGGCACGGTCTTGCTTACTCATCGTGGTCTCCTAGGATTTGGTCGATGTGGTCTATTACCGCCGCTGCGAGCTGCTGCTCCGATGGGGTGCGCTCTGGGTCGATGCTTATGGCCTCCCAGACCTCACTGAGGTCGTGCAGGGCTTCCCTCATGCGGATGACTTCGGCCAACAGCTCCGGGGCGAGGGCTGCTATCTTGGCTGCGTCGTGTTTGTATCTGAAGTTGAGCGGGTAACGCGTCGCACCCACAAGGAAAGCGTGAACCGCGTCCACCTCCACTGCTTCCCCGTTAATGAGGGTGAAGTCCGGGACTTCCTCAAACTCCACCGTCCACGGCCCGGGTGAGGCCTCCGCGAGTAGGTGCTGAATGTACTTAGTTCTCAAGTCAGTCATTGGTGTCTCCTAGGATGATTTCTTTGAGGTAGCTAGCGATGGTTGCGGGGTCTTGCCACTCGTTATTTGCCGCTTTGGTTTCCATCTCCAGAATTAGTCCCTCAATGCGCCCGCGTAGTCGTATGACTTCTTGTGCGAGTGCCGGGGCGGCGGCTGCGAGGTCAACGTGTGGGCTGTGGACGATGCCTAGGTACTTTCCGTCAGCGCTGAATATCTGGCATGACGTGTCGGGGCGGGGGCCGCCCTCTTTGTAGTTGCCTCGCGCCCCCCACGGCCCTGGTGCGGCCTCATCGAGTAGGCGCTTCAGATTAGCGGTGCTCAGGTCAGTCATTGGTGGTTTCCGTTTCGTGTTGGCTGTCTATGGTTTGGCACTCTGCCCGTTTCGCGTCGTCGATGGCCATGGCGGTGAGCATGGCCGCGAGGCCCGCCCCTACTGCCCCTAGCGCTACGGTCATACCGATCGCCCTCAATGGTGGTTCGTGGTCTATGAGGGCAAAGAAGAGCGCTATCCCGCCGAGAATCGAGGCCCCGATGATTGCGCCGGTAATCATTCCTGCACCTCTGTGAGGGTGTAGCGCTTACCAGTCGGGGTGATGCTTCTCTTATTAAGCCGTCCAGCCCTGTCCTCGAAATGAGGAACGAGACACTCAATCAGATCGGGGTTATAACTCGCATCCCCCAGCATGATGACACGTCCGTAATCCTTGTGTTCTGCTTCTGCGAGGTAGTGCTTATCGTCGTCCCATTCCACCTCGGCCATTGTGGGTTGTGGGCGTGGTGGGAGGACTTTCTCAATGATGCGGCGGCGCTCTGGCACTAGGTCGGGGTTGCGGTCTTCCGAGAAGCCGAGAAGCATGTCAAGCGTTTCGTACGCGTCGATGATTTCTTGACGGGTTGGGTTGGTCATGGTGTGTGTGTCCTTTGCTTGTTCTGCTAGGCGGCGGGTTTCCGCCTCGACTTCCTCCCATGTCCAGGTATGGCCGGTGAAGTGGGAGGGGTACGCGTTTGGGGCGTCGGGGTGCTGTCCATCCCCAAGGTGGTTGGTGTCGAAGCCGATGACGCGGCCTTCGTGGTAGGTGATGCCGCCGTGTACTTCGATGTCGGGGTGCACCTCAAGCGTGTCAGGGAAATCAAGCCACGGGTGGTTTTCTGGCAGTTCGATGTATCCGTTGATGGTGAATGGCCCCAGCTGCGTCATACAGCTGATGCCCTGGTGGGTGAAATAGCGGGCGGTGTCGTTGGCGATGCAGGAGAATGGGTTGGTCATTGGTTGTCCTTGATGTGGTTGAGTAGGCGGTTCCAGTCGGGGTCGTCGATTTCGCTGAGGACGCTGCGGGGCGTGTTGTCGCGGTAGTCGCATTCCTCAGCTACGTCGCGGGTGATGACATAGCGGGTGTTGTCGCTCAGGTCGTCCCAGTGTTTGATTACCCAGTCCACGGTCTCCTGCACTACGTAGGTGGCACGCCCCCTGGCGTAGCGCACCGCGCCGATGACCAGGAACTCGTCACGAGGGGCGATGCGGGTGCCGTGGATACGCGGGTCATAATTGCTGCGCCGCCAGTTGTCAGGGTTCTCCGATGGTGGGGTGAAACGCTCGTCGTACAGAATCTGGTCGTCCTTGCGGATGTCACGCACCCGCTCCCAGTAGTCGTCTTCGGTCACTGCGCACCTCCTATGACCGTGGCAAGCATGATGACGGATAGGGTCAATATGCCGATCAGTATGAACGCGACAATGGTGAGGGTCAGGAGGATGACGTCAAAAGGTTCCTCCTCCAGCCACTGTGAGAATTTTTCACGCAAAGTCATTGCTGTTCCTTCCATTGGATTGTGATGTCAGCGCCAGGCGGGGTGACGTCGCTGGCGTAGTGCTTGGTGGCGCGGAGGCGGGTGACGCGGCTGTCGTTGGTGAGGACACCGGCGGCTTCAAGGCCATCAAGAATCGACCTCGCTAGTTTGTCCACATCGGGTTTGACTGCTGGGACGTCGTAGCGGGGTCGTTTCGGCTTGGGTAGGTAGAAGTCCATGTAGACGCTTACGGGGGCGTCTATCGGCTCGCTGGGCCGGTTTTTGGCGGCTTCTTGGGTGACTGCCTGCATCCAGGCGGGGAGTTTCTTCGAGGACTCAATCATGCGTCCATTACCGACGTGGCGTTTCGAGCCTTTAGGGGCTGGTTCGCCCTCAACTCGGAATGAGAGGATGTTCAAAATGGTGCCTGCTTTCTTGGTGGTTTGTGGTCGCAGCGCCATGCCTCCCCGTCCTGGTATCGCATGCCGTTGTCGTCACACAGGTCGCACTCGTCGATAGCGTGGCGGCGGGCTTGTGCGGCGGTCTCGGCTTCCGATTCGGTTTGGGCTTCGTATGCGCGTCGAGCGTCGGCGCATTGACCACAGTTGGGGACGGTGCCGGGTGCGAGGTGTTGGTGTTCTTGGCAGCGGCGTGGGTCGGGTTGGCTGGCGGCGTGAGCCGCCGCTAACTCGTCGAGGCTTTCAGGGAGGGGGGTCGTTTCGGCGTTGTTTTGTGCCGCGTTTGCGATGCTGTTTGCGTGCCCCCCTCCCCCCTTCTTACTTCTTATTTCTGCTTTAGGTTTGCTTCCGTTCTGCTTGAGTGTCTGCTTAGCACTTGCTTTAGCACCTGCTTTAGCACGTGCTTGACTTCTGCTTGCAGTGCGCGTTTTCCCAGCTCCACGGGCCAATCCGCCCTTACGGCCAGCCTCCTGTTTCTGCTTACGACGCGCCTCAATCTGAGCTTTTGAGGTCTGATGCTCCAAAAAATCGTGAATAATCCACTCGTTTTCGGTCTCCACAAGTGACGGTTTTTCGTCATCGTTAGAAGCAAGCTCCAAGCACACGTCAAGCGGCCACTTAGCAGCTGCTAGCCGTTTGCTTAACACCCCATCCGTCTGCATCCGACAGCTATAAAGAATCATCTCCAGGAGCGCCCAACGCGCCTCCACAGACACCACTTGAAGCTTCGGTGAATCAGCAAAATCATGAGTGATCACCGCGTACACACGAGGGTCGTGCGGCATCGTCTTCTCCTCCTTTCTCTATGGATTGGAACAACTTGATGAGTGCATCGAGGAACACAGGCGTAGCGCAGTACACGTCTTGGGATTCCAACCACGCCCGCATGTCCTCACGCTGCTGATGGGTGGTCATGCGGTCTCGAATAGCGGCAATCCTTGGGTTACGGATGGTTTCATCTGCGTTTCGAAGGCGTGGACGAATTCTTTTTTGATCTCGAAGCCATACCCGCGCCGATTCAAATTTTCTGCAGCTACCAATGTGGAGCCTGATCCTGCGCATGGGTCAATGACCACATCACCAGGGTTAGTGAAAAGGCTTATGAGCTTTTCCATGAGCTTCACTGGCTTTTGTGTGGGATGCACTTTGGGAACATCGCGGTAGTCTTGAGGCCAATCCATGACGTTCATGACCATGGAGCCGTGATTATTGAACATGGGCAATTTATTGCGGTACAGGATTAATGCGTATTCCGCGTTTCCCACCACCCTCATGTTCGCTTTGAGCACCTGAGGGCTAGTGCGTTTCCTTAACACCAAATTGATGTAGTTCTTAAACCCGGCTTTCCGCGCTGCTTCAATAAGTGGCCACTGCTGCTCGAATGCGCAGAACACAATCATGCATGGGGCTTCGCCTTTTGCTTTGGGTTCTGGGCGTAGCATGCGGCTGGCGAAGTGCATAAATTCCGGCACGTTAAAGTCTTTGTCTGTGTCGAAGAATTGCTTGCCAGCGAGTTCGGATTCCCCGTTCTTGTTGTCTCCGCCGATGTACCAGGCGGGGTTAGATCCATAGGCGTTGGTGCCTAGGTTGTAGGGAATGTCTGCGATGATTAGCTGTGCTTTTGGGATGGAATAGCGCTTAAAATTCTGAAAATGATCATGCTGTAGATGCATCGGTGCTTCCAATTCCGTTGGTGCCGCGTTGGGTGGTGTCGAGGGCGTCAACGCGGTTGAGTCTGATTTCGGGGATGGGGAGGATGACGAGTTGGGCGATGTAATACCCTTCGGGGATGGTTTGCATGTGCCTGCCTGTGTTGTGCAGCGACAACATGACTTCCCCCGTGTAGCCGCTGTCGATGATGCCGGTGCCATTGCTCAGAACGAGGTTCTTCTTAATCCCCGTTGAGCTGCGAACAAACACCATGCCGACATGCCCGCGTGGGATTGCTACGTGCACCCCTGTGTGGCAGAGGCGGTGCTGCCCGGCTGGGATTATCGCCGGATGATTCAACGCCAGGTCAGTGCCAGCATCATCCGTATAAGCACGACGCGGCGGGTAAGCATGCTGGTCAAGTGAATAGTTAACGTTCATGGGGTTCCTATCTGTGAGTTTTGCGGTCGCGGATTGTGCGTTGGGCTTCTCTGTTGCAGGTGGCGCACCTGCGGGTGAGGTTTCCTTTTCTGTCGCGCACCCATTGGGTGTTTGAGTCGGTGTATTCGTGGCCTTTCGCGCAGTGCGTCTTTCGTCGCCTGCGGCCCCCGCTGCGTGGTGGTGGGGTCTCAAAGTCGAACCACAAGCGGCGGGCTTTATCGGCAGCGCGGCGCGCAGCAACCCGCGTAGTTGATTCCGGCCAGCCCAACGCGGCTGCCGCAGCCCTCAGCGTTGGGTACTCGGATACGTGGAGGAGGATTTCCCTATCAGCATCCGGGAGCTTCGCCATGACCTGCGTGAGTGCGATGGGGGTGAGTACGTCGGGCTGGTATGCCCTTGTTTTTGGTTCCCAGTACATGGTGAAGCGTGGCCCATGCCCGTGTGCTTGTACGTCTTTGTCGTATGCCTTGCCCAGGTAGCTAATGGCGGCGGTGTAGCATTCTTTCTCCACGCTTTCGGGGTGCTCTGCTAGGTGGAGTGCTGCACCTTCCCATGCCTCCATGAGGGCATCCTCTATGGGGAGGTTGCGCCGGTATTGGGTGCTTGCGGCGGCGCGTGCCACGTCCCAGAGCCTGTATGGGTTAAGCCCCATAGTTCATCTCCTAGGGTGAAAGTATCGAAGTTGTGGACGATGCTGTGGCGTGCTGTTCTGCCGGTTTCCTGCCGGTAGACGGTGCGTAGATTTTTGTCCGCTATGGCGCAGGCTTCGGGGGCGATTTCCACCATGAGCATTCGATGGTGGTACAAGTCATCCAGCTGGTCGGAGTTGAGTCCTGAGAGCTGCATGAGGCGGGCGAGGTAGATCCCCGTCCCGCCAAAAGGGTCAGCTATACGTACTTCGGGGTCTGCGAGGGTGTAGCCCTGGGCGGCGAGCTGGTCAATGACTGCGCGTACTTGAAAGTCCACAACTTCAACTGGAGTGACAACCACTCCGTCACGTTGGCCGCGCTTAGTGCAGGTTCCCTGCTGGTAGTCCTTGGCTATGCGTTGCTGCACAGCGGCTAAGTGGTCCATTTTTGCTTTCGGGGTCGATGAGGACTGGTGCGGTGGCTTCGATGGTGAAGCGTCCGTCTCGGGTTGCCCCGTGCACGTAGGCACCTTCCTGGGCGGCGTAGACCAAGCGGTCGGGCACCAGGGTGGGGTCATACGTGTCGGGATCCAGGACAATGCGGCAAACCCTGTGATTAGGTAGGTCTGCCGCTGTCATGCGCTGGTAAGGCATCAGTACTCGCCTCGTCTAATGAGGGCGATGACGTGTGCAGCCGCTTTGGCCATATCTGCCGCCCCGAGGTCTTGCAACTCTGCGGGGGTTGGATCATCGTTGCTGTAATGCTTGAGGTGGTCGATGTCGTAGGCGTACGCGAGGAGCCTGTCTTCGAGCCGTTTCAGTTTCTCCTCGTAGTAGGCGGCATCCATACCAGTCACCTAGAACGGCGGTTCGCCTTGTTGGCCTACGGGTGCGGGGTCACCCCACGCCCCTGTTGTGGCTGTCTGCCCCTGCTGCGCGGCCTGATTCCACTGCTGCTGAGCCTGGGATGGCTGCTGCCCGCCGCCTTGTCCGCGTGGGATGAATGAGACCTCATCGGCGTTCACCTTGTACTTGGAGCGCTTATCACCAGTGCTCTTATCCACCCAGCGGTCCTGCTTCAGGGTCCCGATGACCACCACGGGGCGCTTCCCGTTCTGCGTGTAGTCGTGCAGGAAGTTCTCGCCCTTCTTGCCCCAGAAGTCCACATCCATGAATATGGGTTCACCATCCTCCCACTGTTGTGACTGCTGGTTATACTGGCGGATGTTGTGAGCAACGGTGAATGAGACCACAGATTTACCGTTTGGGGTGAAGCGCTGCTCTGGGTCTTTGATGAGGTTTCCGCTGAGAGTGATGCTAATAGCCATTTACTTTTCTCCTTCCAGCTCAGACCAACGGGCGCGGCACAAGTCCATTACTTCATCTGGTACGTCACCGGACTGTTTCAGGTTGGCGGCAAACTCATTGACCTGCTCACTGGTGGTGAAGCCCTCCAGGGTCTCTTTGATGTCGGTGATGAAATCCTCATCCGCATCCACAGGCTCCGGTTTCTTGGTCAACGCTGGTACCGGTGCCGTCTCAGCCTTCGCCCGCACATCCTCACGAGTCGCGGTCATCTTGACGGGCTCCAGTTCTAGGTCTTCGGCGGTGTACTTGATGCCGAGGAGTACGTCCGGGGCGAGCTTGCGGGACACCTCGGATGCGGCTTTGGCGTACAGCATGGCCTGTGGGTCGGTCTGATACTTCTTGTTGCTGGTATAGCCCGCTTTCTTAGCGCGCTCAATTGTCCAGGTGGATTCCTCGGTTTCGCCGGCCGGTGAGGTGCCGCGCACCGTGACTTTCTCATCACTGGTCTCTACGGTCTGGAACTTGTAGCCCTTCGCCTTCAACAGGGCGACCATTGTTCGGGCGTAGATAGCAGGCTGGCCATGAACCACGAACACCTGCTGCAACGCCTGCTGGGGCTTCAACCCGAGTTCTGCGCCGTAGAGGATGGCGGCGGCACCATCATCAGGCTTGCCCCGGAAGGTTTGCGGCACCATCTGCGTATTGCAGAGGACGGTGGCGAGCTTGTGGGCTGCGCCCATGGCTTCGGCTTGGCGAGTGAGGAGGTCGAGACCGTCCTCGGAGGTGTTGATGGTGGCGAGTTCGTTGCTCATGGTTACTGCTCCTTTTTGATGTAGGCGATGGAGATGGTGGTGACGATTTGGATTGCTTCTTCGCGGGTGAATCCGGCGTCGATGTAGGCGGAGACCATGGAGGCCATGTGTCCGGCCAGTTGTCGGGTGTCGCTGTCTGCTTCTGGTAGTTGCTTTCCCCAGATAGGCATTTAGTTCTCCTTGATGTCGAGGCGTGTGTAGCCTTCGCGGGTCTTGGTTTTGTACTGCTGGTAGAGGTCTTTGTGTTCTTTGCGGAACGCTGCGGAGTCGAACACCTTGCTGGGCTGCGTGGTAGACACAGTCACGTGGTAGCCGCCGTAATCGCCGGTGTGGGAGTCGCCGGTCAGCTCCAGGATTTCGGCCTTGAGATTCGCGATGCGCTTCTTGCGGTCGTCTACCTCAGCGGTGAGCATGGCGTACTGGGCGACGAGGTCAGTCACCTCATCCACCTCATCCAGAGAGGTGACCTCACCCATCCAGTCCGGTGTGGTGCCGTCCAGCCAGGCGAACCACTCAGAGGCTGTTTCCATCAGCTCAGCCGCAAACTTGGGGTCATAGAGGATGGTGCGATGGTCGAGGGCGACCGGCACAAAATCGTCGTGCACCTCCACCAACAACGCGCAGGCTTCTGCCCCGGTGTAGTGCATGTTTGCCTGTATCTGGCAGTAGTACTGATTTGGACACCAGTCATGAAATCTGCCGCCGTAAAATGGGGCGGTGTCGGTCTTAATCTCCCCAATGACCTCCAAATCATCGCTGTAGAGGTCTGGGGTGCAGGACAGACGTTCATCATCAGGGAGGAAGATGGTTTGCGGCTCAGCGTTGTAGACGAGGCGCGAGTCCACCTCGTCGATGAGCACCTGGGCTAGGAGTGGTTCGCGGGCGCTGCCCCACTCTGTGTGCTGGTTGCCGTGAAATTTACTGCCGTTCTCCTTCTCGTCGCGTACCGCGTGCCACGTCGCTGCATTCCTACTGGTGTGCAGGCGGGCTAACTCAGTGGAAGTCAACCGGCCCTGACGGAACCTTGCCCAGTCTTCGTTATCTGCCGGGTCGTAGCGTCTCACTTGGTCCCCTTCTCGTCATAGCGGGACAGGGTCATATCCGTCAGGGTGCACGCAATATCAGGGTCGTAGCCTTTGTCCATGAAGGCGTTCATTACGTCGTCTGCTTCCTCAATCAACGGTTCTAGGTAGAGGAAGTGCGGGTTGATGGTGGTCAAATGCGGCGGCATTTTGTTGGGGGTGTTCATGCTGTCCTTTGGAGTGTTTGGCGTGCGTGGTAGGCGTGGCGAGGGCAGAAACGGAATCCAACCCCTAAGCCCAGGTCGTCAGTACCGAGCTGGTTACATTCGGCGTGGAGGCACACATGTGTCTTTTTGAACTCGCTGCGGGCCTGTAAGGCTTCACTCCGCCTGCTGAAGGCGGTGGGGTCAGGGATGCTCACCCACCACTTCCCTTTGAGGAATCGGGGTAGGTCGATGGTCATTGGCGTGCCCTCCTCAGGTAGTCAGTTACGGTTCGTGGGGAGACGTTGTAGAGGGTGGCGAGGCGTTGTTTGGCAAGCTTCGGGCCGAGGATGCGGGCGAAGTGCTCGTACTCTTCCACGACGATTTCTTGTTTGGTGAGTGGCCTTACCTGGGCGTGGTGCTTACCCATGTCGTGTACGAATTGGAGGGCTTCGCCCCAGCTGGCAGCAGGAAACACCATGTCCCCCTCCTCCACATGCCACACCCCTGTGATTAGGTCTTTGTGGATGTTGGTCATTACATCCACACTGGCGGCATTGACAGGAAGGCGTGGAGGATGAAGCCGATGAGCATTCCGAGGATGCCAGTAGCCCAGGCCAATCGGGTTCGCTTCGCTGCGATGTCTTTCCAGTAGGCAACACGGCGGGCATCCGGTGTGGTGCGCGGGGGTCGTTTAGTATCCATGTTTTTCTGCTTCTTTCTGTGCGATGAGAGCGAGTTGGTGGGCTTGTGCAGCGCTGTCTTTGATGAGTCGGCGTGCTTTGGTGGGCATGCGGGTGAGGTTGTAGAGGGCGTGGTATCGGCCCTCAATCTCATAAAATTCTTTCGCCGCTTGGTCGAGGGGAATCTCAAACTTCGACATCAGAACCTCCGCATCATGTAAAAGCGCGGCGTATGAGCGCGGTGCCGACGATGGAAAAAATGGGTCAATAGTCGTTTCATGCTGCTCCTTCGTTGATGTACTGGTCGAGCCACTTGTGTGTTGTGCGCCAGGCCTTACCTGGTTTGCGGGCTTCAATATCGCCCCGGCGCATCAGGATGCGGATTGTTTCGGCGTGGAGGCCGGTGTATTCGGCGGCATCCTTTACGGACAGCCAGGCCGGTGTAGTATTCATTGGTGTCTCCGTTTCAGGTGGACAGAGCAAGACCCCCGCGTAGTTACAGCAGTCGCGGGGGCCTTTTGTATGTGAGAAGTGTGCGTGGTTTGTGGTATGCGCACCCCACCAAGAAGCATTTGCGTGTCCTGGTTAAATAGAACTCATGGCAAACCCAGCAGAACTACTTCACAAGCAGCTTTTGGGGTGGGCTGATGGCCACACCAAGACAGCTAAGGAAGCTAGAAAATTTGACAAGCAGAACGGTGAAAATGACTCCCAATTTCAAAGTCGAACTGCTCAGATTTGGTCAGACCATCGGTTGGCAGTAACCCGACTAAACCAAGTCGTTGAATCAATTGAAGTCGCCAAACGTGAGGGCGTTCCTGTCACGGTTTACGAACAGTTCATACCTCAGTGGACTAAAGCGATTTTTGCCTATCCTCACGGGTGGAAAGAAAGAAGCGAACCGGGAATTCTGAAGGTCCCATTAGACCAATTGGAAAGTGTGGCAGCTCTACTCGACTTTGTAATTCCAAAGTTTGAAGAAGGCTCTTCGGAGAAGTTCTCTAATTTCTTGGAAGTTCTTCTGTACCGGGTCTCGACCCTTGATGAAACACATCGATTTTTGCGTGAGCACTCGATTCGAATTATTCGGCATCTTCGGGGTTGCCTCGAAGATCTCGACCTTTACGGTGAGTTCAGAATTATCGATGCCCTCCATGAATTGAAATACATTTTGGAAGCACTCGAAGAAGCAGCGGATACCCCAGAAGACAAAAGGTTCTATCAAAGGGCGCGGGAAGGCGCTTGGGGGTTCTTCAAGAAATCTACTGGTTCCGTAGTGCTTGCTGGCACTATCTTGGCTTCATCTTCACTTGAACAAGCAGGGAAAGATCTTTATGAATTGGTGAAAGAAGAATTGCCGGCCATTTCTTCAAGCAATGAAGAGTCCACAGAAGCCAAAGATGGTCACGATGAAACATCAGAGTCGGACTCTGAGGGGTAGGTTTTTCTTTCTATTTCCTGAAGCGCTTGGTCTATGGCTTTGCCGCTGGGCGTGCCGGAGAGAATATCGGCCTTAATGGCCGAAAGTACCCAGTTGACGCAGGCTGCTTCCATGAGGCTGAGGTCTTCGGGAACGTACTTGTTTGCCATGATTTCTCCTTGTCTTGCGGCGTTGTGTGGCCGCTGTGCTTCGCCCGGGAGTCGAACCCGGATACCCGTGTGGGTGCCGCATTTTGAGTGCGGTGCGTCTGCCGATTCCGCCAGCGAAGCTTTGGTATTTCTGTCGGCGCCGTTCGTTCCCTCCCAACCACGTTGGGGTGCCTACCTCACGGTTCGCCCCGGTCATCGCAATCTAAGAACCATGCTCACGGGGCCGGTATCATCCGGCGCTCTTCACTATTGAGTTCTCATTCATCACGACCAACTGGTTCCTGCCCTATCCCCAGGGACAGGAGAGTCAGCGGCCTGGTGCCTATGGCGGGGCTTGCACCCGCCTGCCTGCTGGTTAGGCGATGTCGTTTCCTTGCCACACGCCCACGACGGAGGCGTTTCGTACTGCTTTGCGTGACCGGGCGAAGCCGATGTGGCGTATCAACCCCCGGCCCTTCCAGTAGCGGAACAGGCCACCCCAGGCGTTCGGATGCTCTGGTTCCACGCCGCACACATCCCGCACATCATCAGCAGTGAAGGGTTTGTGGGATTTCGCTAGTTCAGCGACTGCTTTGTCAGCGGCGGTGTACCAGTCAGCCCCGGCGCGAACAGCTGCCATGTACGCGGCCTCAGCAGGATGCGTGTCAGGCATGGTGCACCCCCTTGTAGGCCCAGCCCCTATCAGGTAGGGACTCCCCAGTCAGGCGCAGGAACATCAGGAAGAACGGCTCAAGGCCCATCCCGTAGTGGTGGTTACCCTTATCGGACATGGTGTAAACTCCTTGGTGGTTGTTTCTTTGGCCCCGCCCCAAGCGGGGCTTTTTCTATGCGGCGGCTTCGGCGGTTTCGATGACCATGCGGTCGAGGGGGATTCCGGTGAGTTGCTTCAGGCGCATGAGGGTGGCGATGCTCGGCGCGGATTTGCCGGCGCGGTAATTGCGGATGGTTACCCCGGTGAGGTTCAGGAATGCTTGACCTAGCTGGTCATCGGAGCGGGAGCCGGTTAGCTCGATGGCTTTGTCAAGTACGGCGGGATTAAGTCGAATCATGTTCACCTCCCTGGTGGTTGTGGTTCACTTTCTTCAGGGCAGCCAGCCCTAGAAAGTGAGGTGAGAACTGTGGATTTGAACGATTTCGACCACGCTGGAATTGCTGCTGACCACGCCGTACGGGCTGCGAGCACTCCGTATGAAAAGTTAATGGCAGAGTCCCAGAGGTCGTTAGCGCTAGGTATGCAGCTACTCCAAAAGCAAATTGACCGAATCGAGCTTGGGTTCCAGCTCGGCAATCCTGCTGACTAGTTCACGAAGTGTGTAGCTACCTTTTCCGTAGTCGTCTATGGAAATAGTTTCGGTTTCCCCTGGCGTTGCCCCGCCGGGGGTTTCCTTGTTTTCGCGGTTCATATTCACCTCCTTGCCTGTTTGGCGTGATGTTTGACAGTATGGCAAGACAGTTGCCGTTTTGTCAAGTTGTTTAAAAAACTTTCACGTTTCCGCAGGTAGCCAATTTGTCAATATGGCAAGGGTGGGTTACGATGTAGCTATGAAACACACCGAATGGCTCAATCAGATTTCAAAGGATGGCGCGGTTCACGCCATCGCCCAGCGCGCAAAAATCGTCCCCCGCACATTCGCCCGCCAGGTGGAGCGCGGAGAAATCTCCGCCGAAAACGTCATTGCCATTGCCATCGCCTACGGCGCGCACCCGGTTCGTGCCCTGGTTGATACCGGCTATTTGGATGAGAAGTACGCACGCACGGTCGACCCCATGACCGCCCTACGCAGTGTCACCGAGGACCAGTTGGCCGACGAGGTCCTGCGCCGCATGAAACGCGGCCTCAAGACCGACGAGTTCACCACCGACATCAATGAAGTTGAGGCGCGACGACGTTCGAAGCAGCAAAAGCCCGTGTCTCCCCCGGATGATGTAATGCCCGTGTCGGCGGTCGCGGATGATTCGCCGGATGAAGATGAAATGCGAGGTGATCCATTTGACGATTAATGCCGTCGACCTCCACCGGCTCGCTGAGTCGATGGGGGTCACTCTGCGGCGGCACAACGGCGGCAAGAAGGGATGGTACGACCACGCGACGCGCACCATCTCGACGCGGCGCGGCATGAGTATCCAGCAATACCGTTCCACGCTGGCGCACGAGCTCGGCCACGCCCACTACGGCGACGAGCGCACCGGCAATGGGTACTACGACCAGCGTCAAGAAAAGCGCGCATGGGATTTTGCCGCCGGCTTGCTCGTCCACCCCGCCGACCTAGCCGCCGCAGTCGCCTGGCACGGCTGGCACATCCCATCACTAGCCGACGAATTAGAGGTCACCCAGCACCTCCTGAACCACTACCTGGCGGCACAAATGCGCGCCGCCTAACCCGCCTGGACCACAGCACCCACGCCAACGTCCCTAAACTTGACCACCCTCAACTCTCCGAAAGGCTCCCTCATGCCAAACTTCAACAACATGCTCAAAGGCATAGACCTCCAAACCATCGGCGCAGCTCTCGCCGCTATCCTCGCAATCATCGGCGTCATCGCAGGTATCTCAGCAGCCCCTGGTGGCAGCTCCAGCGAGTCCAGCTCCACGAGTACCGCTAGCACTCCCGAACAGCGCGTACGGGACGCTGTCATCAAGAGTGTGGAAAGGGACGGATACACCGTCGACCCCACCCTCAACAATCTGGCCCAGAAGTACGTCAAGGCAGAACACGGCCCGGAGCGTGACGCCATTTACACCAAGCTCGGCGAGGCGGGCATGACCGAGGGCAGTGGTGGAACCTTTACGAGTAATGAGAAGTACCTCATTGACCTCTTCTCCCGTTCGACAGAGACGAAGCCAAAGCATGGCGGCAAGGTTGGTGTAGGCGTGAACTTTGGGCCTGTCACTACGGAAATCCAGGTGGTGTACGCCGACTAATCACCCCAATAAATCAAGACCGGCCCGTGGCGCTCAACATGTGGAAGTCGCGAGCACCAAGGGCCGGGAACACGAACCCCAAACAAGGGGTCGGAGTTGTCGCCCGGGGCGTTCTTTCAGCCCTGGCTAACAAGGAGAAATCATAATGGCAAGCATCAAACCGTACAAGACCGCAAAGGGCAGGGCGTGGCGCGTACAATACCGCAGCCCCGACGGTAAGAACCGCACAAAGCAAGGATTCAGAACAAAAAGCGCGGCACAAGCATGGGCGGATAAGAACGCCACCACCATCCGCGAAGGCGAATGGATCAACCCCAACGCCGGGCGCGTCAAAATTAAGGAACTCGGTGAACGCTGGCTCGCCATGCAAACCCACCTGAAACCATCCACGATGCGGACAACGGAGCAGACTTGGCGTATCCACGTCGAACCTCGATGGGGAGACACACCAGTCAGGGCCGTGCTGTCGTCGGAGATTCAGCACTGGCTATCAAGCACGGATCGTTCCGCATCAATCGTGAGGAAGAATCATGCAATGCTGTCGCAAATCCTTGATATGGCTGTGCGTGACGGGATTGTGAAGACGAACGCGGCGAAGGGTGTGTCGCTTCCAAGGAAGGCGAAGGCGAGGAAGGTGTATCTGAGTTGGGAGCAGCTTGCCGCGTTTGCCGAGGAGTGTGGGGATAATGCGCCTATCGTGTGGCTGCTGGGCACTGTGGGGCTTAGGTGGGGTGAGCTTGCTGGGCTGCAAGTCCAGGACGTGGATGTGCTGCGTGGTCGTATCACTGTGCGGCGTAATGCGGTGACTGTGGGGTCTGGGGTGGAGGTTGGCACTCCGAAGACTCATGAGGCGCGGGTGGTGGCTGTGCCGAGGTTTGTGATGGATATGTTGGTGCCGTTGATGGATGGAAAGGCTCAGGATTCTTGGGTGTGGTGTAGGTCTGATGGGTCGCCGTTGCGGGTTCCGTCGAATCATACGTGGTTCTATGGTGCGTTGAAACGGTGTATGGATGGGGATGATGAGTTTCCGCGTGTGACTCCGCATGGGCTTAGGCATGTGGCGGCGGGGTTGATGATTTCGTCGGGGGCGCATCCGAAGGTAGTGCAGCGGCAGTTGGGGCACGCGAGTGCGGCGATGACGTTGGATACGTATGCTGATTTGTGGGAGGACGATTTGGATGCGGTGGCGGGCAGGATGGATGAAAGTTTTTCGGAGGTCGTGGAATTGTCGTGGAAAATGGCTTAGAAGCCGTGTTTACGCTGGGCAATGGGGTGTTTGTCGCGGGTTCGAATCCTGCTGGGGGCACGCAGGTCAAGGCCACTTTCTAGGGCTTCACTAAGCCTCAGAAAGTGGCCTTTGGGCACAGATTGGACTCTCTTCCATGGACATCACCCTCGCGACTTTTGACCACGCCCCGGAATCAGCGCTGCGCGGTATGCGCTTCGCTAACGCGTGGGTACCGGCACCAAGCTATGCGGCATCACGCCGCGCGGTGCTCACCGGACAATATCCACAGCGCGGAGCCACAACGCGCATCACGGAGATTTTCAAGGCCGCTGGCTTCGAGGTTCGGGAGGATACCCAGCCAGCTTCTTCGCAGGTCTTTCGTCTTCTCGAACAGCCGAACCCCCAGCTACTGGACACCCTCGATGGTGTGGTGGCGGTGTCTTCCCTGCAGGGAGATAAGGCCGCCATGTCCCTCCTGTGGCCCGGGGTTGCAGAATCCGGAGAGTGCACAGAGCTCGTCTCCCCGCTCGACTTGGCACCCACGCTCGCGGCGATCGCGGGGCTCGATGTGCGCCCCAACGCCCCGCTGTCTTTCGATGGGCTCAACTTGGTGCCGGTCCTCCGCTACGGGGCATCCGGGCACGCGGCTCTCTTCTTCGACAACGGCGTGCGCATGCAGGACGCCGTGCTTGTCGACGACTCCGCCACCCCACCCAGCGCCTTGCCGCGCTTGCGCGAAGAGTGGGAAACGTGGAAGCGGTTCATGGCTCTGGGCCCGCTGCAGTAACTACTCCACTGGGATGACAACCCAGAGGATGAGGTAGAGCAGAATGCCTGAGAAGCCCAGTAGGGTCGCAACAACGAAGAGAATGCGCACCAGGGTCGGATCAAGGTTGTAGGTGTGTGCGATGCCGCCGCACACACCTCCGAGCATCGTGTCAGTTGTGGAACGGGTCAAACGTTGGTTGTTCATGATCTCTCCTTTCACCTTCCATTATCCAGAGTTGGGACTGAGGATTCATCGGTGTTTACCCTGATTTAAACCCTGATTGCTCTACGCTGGGTGGAGACTTCCCACCCTGAGAGAAAGGATGCCGCTTATGGCTCACTCCCCTGGGCTGCCCGCCCCTACCCGCTCCTCCTATGCGCTGCTGACCGGCGCTAGCCAGGGAATTGGCGCTGCGATGGCCAAGGACCTGGCCGCCCGCGGCTACAACGTCATCCTCGTCGCACGCCGCGAAGACGTCCTCGAGTCCATCGCTGCGGATCTGCGCTCACGCCACGAGGTGGACGCCATTGCGCTGGCAGCGGACCTCTCCGAGGCAGCGGACGTGGACCGCGTCATCGAGTTCATGGCGGGCAAGGAAATTTCCATCATCGTCAACTCAGCGGGTATCGCCAGCTTTGGCAAGTTCATGGATCAGGACTGGGACTATGAAACCCGGCAGTTCGACCTCAACGGCAAGGCCGTTCACCGTCTGACGCGCGCTGCTCTGGAGCAGATGCTGCCGCGGCGCAGCGGCGCTATCTGCAATGTGGGCTCGGCGGCGGGCAACGTTTCCATTCCAAACAATGCCACCTATGTTTTCACCAAGGCAGGTGTCAATGCCTTTACTGAGGCCCTGCACTACGAGCTCAAGGGCTCCGGCGTGACCTGCACGCTGCTTGCCCCTGGCCCGGTGCGCGATGCCGTCATCCCCGAAGAAGAGCAATCGATCGTGGACAAGGTCGTCCCGGATTTCTTGTGGACCACCTACGAGTCTTGCTCTGAAGAAACTCTGGAGGCCATGGCCCGCAACCAGCGCCGCGTGGTCCCCGGGCCACTTTCGAAAGCAATGAACGCGCTGGGTAAGATTGTGCCCACCCCAATTGCTGCACCGCTCATCGGTAGCTTCTATTCGAAGATGGCTTAGAACACCACAATGCCCGCTCTCCTGTTTTAAAGAGAGCGGGCATTGCTTTACTTACCTTGGAGCGGCGATTGCTCCGCGATAGCTTTCTGCGCGGCTTCCTGCCGGGCAGCCTTGCGCTCTACCCAGAACTCTGCGTTCTTGATTCCCAACGCCTCTGGGTCAAACTGCGGGTCCTTGCCAGCAGCCTTCTGTGCGCTGTAGTCCTTGAGGCACTTGAGAGCCGGGACCTGCAGGAAGAGGATGGCGATGATGTTAAGCCATGCAGTCGCGCCAACGCCGATATCACCCAGCGCCCAGGCTGCACCCGGAGTCGTGGTAGCTCCGACAATCACGGAGACCACGAGGAGAATGCGCAGGAGCCACACCAGCGCGCGACGGGTGGTCTTGTTGCTGATCCAGCGGTTGAAGTAGGTCAGGTTGACCTCTGCCATGTAGTAGTAGGCCAAGACGGTAGTAAAGGCAAAGAACGCGATGGCGATGGCAATGAAGCTCGGTCCGAAACCTGCCAACAGGGTGTCTAGACCGTGCTGGACAAAGCCCGGGCCCACCTCAACACCATCCGGGATAGAGCCGGCATAACGCACGGGACCGTCCTCAGATTCGCCCTCGAAGACCTTGTACATGTCGGTAGAGATGATGATGAAGGCGGTTGCGGAGCATACGAAGAGGGTATCGATGTACACCGCGAAAGCCTGAACGAACCCCTGCTTAGCTGGGTGGGACACCTCCGCGGCCGCAGCAGACTGCGGACCGGTACCCTGACCAGCCTCGTTGGAGTAAATACCGCGCTTGACTCCCCACATGATGGCCGAGCCCAACAGGCCGGAGAAGGCCTGCTCGGCGCCGAAAGCAGACTTAAAGATCATGCCGAAGACTTCGGGAATCTGGTTAAAGTTCATGATCAGAATGATGATGGCAAAGAGAATGTAGGCAGCCGCCATGAACGGAACCACGAGGGACGCGAAGTTCGCGATGCGCTTGACACCACCGATAATGATGATGGCTAGAATCCCGCCCAGAACCAGGGCAGACCAGCCGACTTCAATACCCCAAGCGTTCTGGACTGCAGCGGCCACGCCGTTCGCCTGGATACCAGGCAGGAAGTAGCTGGTGGCCAGGATCATCGCAATGGCGAAGACGATGCCATAAACCACCATGAATGGTCCGGCCTTAGTGTGCTTGTAGGCCTTCTCGATGTAATAAGCCGGGCCACCACGGTACTCACCGGTGTCCTGGTCCTTCTCCTTATAAACCTGCGCCAGAGTACATTCCACAAACGAGGTGGCAGATCCCAGCAGGGCCACGGCCCACATCCAGAACACCGCACCTGGTCCACCGAAGGCAATAGCCGTCGCTACACCAGCGATATTGCCCACGCCGACACGGCCCGCTAGCGAAATCATCAGCGACTGGAAGGAGGAGACACCCGAATCGGAGCTTTCACCATCCTTCAGCTGCTTAATCATGTCCGGAATGCAGCGTACCTGCAAGAACTTGGTGGCCACGGTGAAATAGATTCCCGCGCCAAGACACAGGAAGACTAGTGCTGGTGACCAAATCAAAGAGTTGAGGGTGTCGAGAAAGGCTGACATCGGTAGGTTACCGTCCTTCGCAATATGTGAGTGCCGTCACGTTAAAGGCTGACCTAATAATGCCCCTTCCACGACGACTTTCGTGCGTGAACTCATAAAAAAGTTGAGAAGGCGCCACCCTCAACATTGACATCCAGCACAAATCCCCAGCACATATCGATTAAGAGACCGATTTCGATAAGCACACTCTTCCCCCACCCCCACTTACCCCCACCGAGCCAAGAGCGCGCGTTCCCGACCACGCCCCAAGAGAAACTATGGTGGAAGACATGAGTGATATCCCCGCTAAGAACGACCGCCTCGTCTGGATCGACCTGGAGATGACCGGGCTTAATCCGAAGCGCCACGTGATCGTGGAAGTTGCCGCCGTGATTACCGACGCCGAACTGAACATTCTCGACGAGGGCATTGACCTCGTCGTCCACGCCACGGAGGAAGAACTCGCGCAGATGGATGACTTCGTCACCGAGATGCACGCGAAGTCTGGGCTGGACAAGGAGATTCGGGAATCTGTAATCACGATTAAGGAGGCAGAGGAGGCGGTGCTGAAGCTCGTCGAGAAGCACTGCGACGCCAATCATCCGGCACCCCTTGCCGGCAATTCCATCGCTACGGACCGCACCTTTATTCGCGAATACATGCCGCGCCTGGACGCCGCGCTGCACTACCGAATGATTGATGTCTCCACAATTAAGGAGCTGGCACGCCGCTGGCACCCGCGGGCCTATTACAACCAGCCCGACAAGGGGATGGCACATCGAGCCTTGCAGGACATCATCGAGTCCATTCGCGAGCTCGATTTTTATCGCCGCAGTGTGTTCCGCACAGATAACGGCCCCTCCACCCCGGAAGCTGAGGAGCTCAAGGCGGCTACTACCAACGACTACCAGGCGTTTTTGTAAAACGGACAACGTGGGTTAACCTGTATCTCGTTGCTTTCCGCAACGATGGTGGCTGTAGTTCAGCTGGTAGAGCACCAGGTTGTGATCCTGGGTGTCGCGGGTTCGAGCCCCGTCAGCCACCCCGAATAGACCCCGCATTCTGCTTGAGTAGGATGCGGGGTCAACTTTTTGCATTGAGCCTCAGCACCCCCAAGCCCCCAACCTGCCGGCCTTGAGTATGTTAGCCTTACCTAATTGCATGGTGCGTAGGCTTCCGCCAGCACAGCACCTCAAGTTTTCAAAGGACAGTGATAACGATGGCTGGCCAAGCTAAAGAGGCAGCGCCGAAGCACAAGCCCCGCAAGGCGCATGAAGCAACCGTGACTGGTCGCCACCAGGTTTCTACGGATTTGATTCGGTTGAGCATGAACTCTCCGGCTTTTGTAGGCAAGGAGCTGGAGTTTACGGATCACTACATCAAGTTATTATTCGTGCCAGAAAGCGCCGATTATTCTTGGCCATTTGATGTCCAGCAGATTCGCGAAGAGCAGCCGCGTGATAAGCAACCAATTCTCCGCACCTACACCCTGATTAACCTAGACCCGGAGACCGGGGACTTCGACGTTGTTTTTGTCACCCACGGTGATTCCGGTCTGGCTGGTCCGTGGGCACGAGTCGCTAAGGCCGGAGAGAAGATCGGCTTCCTCGGCCCAGGTGGCGCGTGGGGACCTGCCGAAGAATATGAGCACTTCATCTTCGCCGGCGATGAATCTGCGGCACCGGCCATCGGCGCTGGTCTGCGCCACCTCCCTGAGGGCGCGACCACTACGGCCTTCATCGAGATCGAAGACGAAGACCGCAAGTTCGAGCTGCCCACCCGCGAAGGCGTGGAGATCGTCTGGGTGATCCGCAATGGCGCTACCCACGGCACTGAGCTATCCCGCGTGGTACGCGAGGCTGGTATCCCCAAGGGGAAGAAAACCAGCTGGTTCATCCACGGTGTCGCCGAGATGATCAAAGAGCTGCGTCGCTTCCTTTTCGTGGAATCTGGAATTCCCAAGGAAGACGTTTCTATCTCTGGCTACTGGCGTATCGGAATGACTGAGGACCAATGGCAATCCTCCAAGCGCGAATTCAATGCAGAGATTGAAGCAGAGGAAGAAAGAGCTAAGGCCTAACGCTTGTTTTCACGTTAGACTGCGGCAATGATCGATTTCACCGACACCGCCGACGTCGTTGCTCCCCAGCTTCTGGGCACGGTGCTCACGCACAACGGCGTTTCAGTACGCATCACGGAGGTCGAGGCTTACCTCGGCGCAGACGATGAGGCCTCACACACTTTTAAGGGCCGCACGCCGCGCAACGCAGCCATGTTTGGCCCACCCGGGCGCCTCTACGTCTACATGTCTTATGGCATCCATCGGAACGGCAATCTCGTCTGCGCGCCCGAAGGCACCGGTCAGGGTTGCTTGCTCCGCGGCGGAGAAGTCATCGACGGGCTAGACATTGCCTACCAGCGCCGGGGCGACACGGATTTTCATAATCTCGCCCGCGGCCCTGGCAATTTGGGCAAGGCCTTAGGATTCAGCCTTGAAGATAACGGAACCCCGGTAAAACTTGGCGCACGCGAAGAGGAGCCCGAGTGGGTCCGCGGGCCGCGCATCGGCATCTCAAAGAACCAAGACGCCGCGCTGCGATTCTGGATTCCCTTCGACAAGACAGTGTCTCGACGTCGCGGTCTCCCCCGCTAGCCCCTACCGGCGCATGAGTCCTGAGACTCATGCGCCTTATCTTTAAGCCAAGGCTGCTCGCACCAGCTCCGCGGCCTGCGAGGGGGTCTTGCCCACCTTCACGCCGGCCGCTTCCAGCGCCGCCTTCTTGCCTTCTGCCGTACCAGAACCGCCAGACACGATGGCGCCAGCATGGCCCATCGTCTTGCCTTCCGGCGCGGTAAAGCCCGCGATATACGCAATCACCGGCTTCGTGACGTGGTCCTTGATATAGGCAGCGGCATGCTCCTCTGCATCACCGCCGATTTCACCGATCATAATGATCGCCTCGGTATCCGGATCATTCTGGAAGGCCTCAATCGCTGAAATGTGCGTGGTCCCGATAATCGGATCTCCACCGATTCCCACGCACGTGCTAAAGCCAATATCGGATAGCTCGTACATCATCTGATACGTCAGGGTGCCCGACTTCGACACCAAGCCAATCTTTCCTGGGTTTGGCGCAGTCTCTGCCGGAATAATGCCCGCATTAGATTCACCCGGTGTGTAGAGCCCCGGACAGTTCGGCCCAATGATGCGGGTTTTGGATTCTCGTCCCAGCGCATAGAGCTCAGCGGTGTCCTTCACCGGAATTCCTTCCGTAATGATGACCACGAGTTCAATACCGGCGCGGATGGCTTCTTCCGCTGCGTCCTTAGTGAACTTTGCCGGCACAAAAATGACGGTGACATTGGCATCGGTAGCCTGCATGGCCTCACGCACGCTACCGAAGACGGGAATCTCACGCCCCTCAATATCCACGCGCTCACCTGCCTTGCGCGGGTTGACCCCACCTACGATGGTGGAGCCGGATTCCAGCATGCGACGCGTGTGCTTCATACCTTCGGACCCCGTCATGCCCTGGACAATGATCCGCGAGTCTTTGTTGAGAAAAATCGACATGTCTACTCCTAGTTCGCCAGCTCCGCAGCCCGGCGGGCCGCAGCGTCCATGGTTTCAACCTGCTCCAGTTTGGGCAGGTGTGCGTCATTCAGAATCGTGCGTCCCAATTCCGCGTTGTTGCCATCCAGGCGCACCACGAGCGGCTTGGGTTCAATCCCCTCCGAGTCCAGGATTTTGTAGGCCTGCACGATGCCCTTGGCCACTTCATCGCAGGCGGTAATACCGCCGAAGACATTGACAAAGACCGATTTCACCTGCGGATCACTGAGAATCACTTCGAGCCCGTTGGCCATCACCTCCGCATTAGCGCCACCACCGATATCGAGGAAGTTCGCGGGCTTCGGCTGCGAAGAAAAAACCTCGCCGGCATAGGCCACGACGTCGAGCGTGGACATCACGAGGCCAGCGCCATTGCCGATAATCCCCACGGAACCGTCAAGCTTCACGTAGTTCAACCCCATCTTCTGCGCCTTGAGCTCCAGCGGATCGGTCGCCCCGTGGTCTTGGAGGTCCCGGTGCTCGGGGTGGCGGAACTGCGCGTTATCGTCCAGCGTGATTTTGCCATCGAGCGCGATGATCTCACCGCTCGATGTCTTGACCAGTGGGTTCACCTCTACAAGCGTGGCGTCTTCTTCCGTGTACACCGTGTAGAGCTTCTTGAATACGGGCACCAGCTTGGCGACGTCCCCCTCGTCAAACCCCGCCTCATACGCCATGTCTCGAGCGAGGGTGTCTGTCATGCCATCGAGTGGGGAGAAGCTGCGCTTAATCAGGGCATCTGGGCGCTCTTCGGCCAGCTTCTCAATCTCCACGCCGCCTTCTTTGGAGAGCATGGCCAGGTAACGGCGTTTGGTGCGGTCCAGGAGGATGGAGAAGTAGTATTCCGCAGCGATGTCGGCACCTTCTGCCACCATGACCTTGCGCACGGTGTGCCCCTTGATCTTCAGGCCTAGAATCTCATTGGCCTTCTCCGCGGCTTCCGCAGGACTGTGCGCTAGCTTGACTCCCCCAGCCTTTCCGCGCCCACCGGTTTTGATTTGTGCTTTGACCACGACCACCGGTGTCCCCAACTTCACGGCTGCTTCTTCAGCCTGCACGGCCGAGGTCGCAACGATGCCTTTGAGGGTGGGAACGCCATGAGCTTCAAAGAGGTCTCGAGCTTGGTACTCGTAGAGATCCACTTCTGCCTCCATCTTTGCAGTGAATAACTAGTTCTCCACAAGATTCACCAAAACAAAGACGTGATGCAAACCACTTTGCAGAAATTAAAGTATTACACTTCACACACTTTGCATTACATGCGCGCACGTCGCAATGCTGCCCGTTACAGCCATTTAGGCCACTGACGCCGAATTAGCTGTTTTAACTTTCGGGTGCACCCTGATCGATCCCCGGGGAGCTACTGATTAGCGGTAGCATTCCCCGCAGACCACGTCTCCCAGTCCATATTCCAGTCCCCTAGACCATCGAGCGCACTCAGCACACCACCGCCGGTGTTGGAAACCCTCACAATATCGCCGCGTTTGACCGTGTTTTGGAACCACTGAGCAGCCTCAGTAGTTACATTGATACAGCCGTGGGACTGGTTGTAACTGCCCATCGCACCCACAGCCCAAGGCGCCGCATGGACATAGATTCCGGAATAGGACATCTGCGTCGCCCACTGAACGTCGGTCTTGTAACCGCCAGCGTCGAGAGCCAGGCCAAAGGTAGTCGAGTCCATGGTGAGGGACGGGTACTGGTCACCGATGATGTAGGCGCCGTTCGGGGTATCCCACTGGCCATCCCTGCCCATCGAGACAGGAATACGTCGCAGCACCTCACCATTCTTGAACACCGACATCATCTTCGTGTTGTTATCGATCAGCGTGATGACGCGGTCGCCGATAGTGAAGTTGGTGGAGGCATCCTCGCCGCCGTAGACGCCGCCGCCAAGGTTACGGCCGTAGAGATCGACGTCAACAGTCACCTTCGTACCCGGCTCCCAATAGTTTTCCGGACGCCACCGCACTTCCTGGTTATTCACCCAGTAAAAAGCACCGTCGACGGCGGGCTCTGTTTTGACCGTAATGGCCTTTTCGGCCGCCTTGCGGTCAGTGACGTAGTTGCCAAAGCGCACGCCGATAACCTGACCCACGCCTACTTCGGAGTCCGGCAGTGGGCTCAAAGCTACCTCGGATACCCCTGCGGCCTGCGGGGTGGTGAACGTGATGGTCTTGTGGGTGCCATCTTTGTCCGTGGCATCGATGGTGTACGTGCGGTTATATCCCAGCACCTCAGCACTCTTCCACGTGGTCGAGTCCGAGGACAGCTCATCTTCCACTTCAATGCCAGCCTCGTTGGTCATCGTCACCGACTTCAGGCCAGCCGGGGAGTTCACTTCTACCGGTTCGGATGGATCAACATTGCTAGCACCGTCCTTGACGGAAAACTTCAGCTGCTTCGCTTTAGCGGCTGCCGAGGCCGACGCCTCCGCCGAAGCACTCGTCTGAGCATCTGCTTCCGATTGGTTTTCGGCTGGGCCAGAATCCGCGGCCCCGCCGATGGTGCAGGCGGCCAGAAGGGAAGCCGTTGCAACGAGGCTCGAGAGAAGTACTGCGGGACGTGCAGAAGGGAATAGAGAACGCACAGAAACCCCTAGCTCATAGAAATGATTAAAGACAATGACAAGAGTTCTCATAGCCTAACCGCCAGCGCACCTCTCAAACCAGTTGACGCCACCACCCTTAACCGTTTCGTTACCCACCCGTTGCGCACCCAATTCGCCCCTCCTTCAAAGCGGCCACAACGCCACCACCGAAGACCCCAATAAACCACCAACTACCTGGCGATTTTACCTTTTTACAAAGAGGGTGTTAAAGTTACATCTCGTTGCACGGCAGGCACTGAGGAAATCAGCAGTCACCGAGTAAACACAAGCGCCATTAGCTCAATTGGCAGAGCAACTGACTCTTAATCAGTGGGTTCGGGGTTCGATTCCCTGATGGCGCACAGTTCAACCCCCTTCATCCTTCGATGAAGGGGGTTTCCTCATTCCGTGGCCGCCCCAAAGACCTCCAGGCGCTGCGTCTTGGGCCGCCACCAGGCGGCAGATTCTGCCCTGAATTCTTTATGCTCCGGCCCGGCAATCTCATCGAGGACGCGCATATAGTCAGGCACCAGCGCCCGGGGCAGGCGCAGGCCCATCGTCAGATGCGGCGTCCACCGTGGTCCGCGCCCCTCGGGGTTCTTAGCGCTTATCTTCCGCGCCGCAATTTCTAGCTCATCGGTGGTCTCCAGAAGCCAGGCCACGGTCTGCTTGCTTTTCCTTCCGAAGACCACCGTTCCTACGCGATGAAATTGCGCCGGCATCAGCGGTGGGAGCAGGCTGCGAGCCTCGTCAACGACTGAAGTCTCGAGCACCGGCGCGAACGTCACCGTAATGTGCGGGCGCTGGTGCTGCACCGGAAAGCCACGCTGAGCCAGGGCTGCGTAGACTTCCCGGATGGTGTTTTCGTCCTCCGGGGTGAGGTACAACAGGAGGTTCTCGGGCGAATTTCGGCTCACACGGCCCGAGTCTAACTAACCTCCCGCAGCGCCACGACGGGTTGCCCGCGGTGGTCCAGCACATCCGTCTCTACGCCGTAGACCTCGCGCAAGAGTTCCTCCGTGAGCACCTCCCCCGGCGCGCCATGGGCGCGGGCCTTGCCACCGTGGAGCACGACGAGCTGGTCACACATCCGGGCCGCCAGGTTGATGTCATGAATCGCTACCAACGCGAGGCTGCCTTCCTCCCGAGCTTTTGCCCGCACGCGGCCCAAGACGAAGAGCTGGCGGTTGAGATCGAGGGCGGAGGTGGGTTCGTCGAGAAGCATAAGCCCAGGGGTCCCCACCAGCATCTGCGCCACGGCGACGAGCTGGCGCTGGCCGCCGGAGAGCTCGTTGAGGTAGCGCTGCGCAATGTCGTCGAGCCCCATGGAGTGCAGGACCTCGGCGGTGCGGGTGACGGGGTCCTCACATGCTTCCCGACGCGCCGCAATCAGCACCGCCTCAAACGCCCGCAGCGCCGCGGTGTGCGGCAGCCCCTGCGGCACATAGCCGATAAGCTGGCGGCGCCGCTGTCCGCTCGGAACCTGGCCGTCGACGCGAAAGCCCACCGTGCCACCCCGCGCGCGGTGCACCCCGGCGAGCGTCTTGATGGTGGTGGTCTTGCCGGACGCGTTCGGCCCCAGCAGCCCCACGACCTGCCCGCCGCACAGGGTGGGAAGGCTCAGCCCGTCCACCACCGTGCGCGAGCCATAGCCGGCAGATAGATCGGTGATGGTGAGTTCTACGTCCACAATGCCCTCCTTCGGGTCATGACGATGGCGATGAAGAACGGCACGCCCAGAAGCGAGGTGACGATGCCAATGGGGATGGCGAGCCCGGGCTTAATCAGGAGGCTTAGCGCGTGGGCGGCGCACATCACCGCCGCGCCCGCGGCCATGGAGGCCGGCACGAAGTAGCGCTGGTCCTCGCCCACCAACATGCGCGCGATGTGCGGGCCCACCAGGCCGATAAATCCGATGATGCCGGCAAAAGCCACGGTGGTTGCCGCGACGAGTGAGACCACGACGAGAACAATCACGCGCAGGCGGGAAGTGTTGATGCCGAGGGCGGTGGCGCGGGCGTCGCCAAGCCGCAACGCCGTCAGCCGCCACGACAGCGCGCCCAGGATGGGCAACGCCACCGCAAGCACGCCGGCCAGCACGGCGTTGGCCTGCCAACTAGCGCGGGTGAGGGAACCCATGGACCAGAAAACGATCTGCTGGAGAGCCTCGCTAGAAGAGCGGTATTGGATGAGCGCCAACATGGCCTGGAAGAAGAAGACGAGGCCGATACCGAGCAGCACCATCGTCTCGGACTTCGCACCGCGGATGACGGCGGCGACGACGATGATGGCCGTGGCCAGCGCCGCCGACAGCCACGCGATGAGCGCGAGGTTGAACTGCGGCTGGGCCAGGAGCTGCCACCGCAGAACGATGGCGCTGGCCCCGCCGAAAGCAGCCGCCGCGGAGATGCCGAGGGTAAAAGGCTCCGCCAGCGGATTATCCAGGATGGTCTGCATCTGCGCGCCAGCCAGTGACAGGCTAGCCCCGATGAGCAGCGCCATGACGGCCATAGGCAGGCGCAGGCTCCACAGGACTGTACGCGTTTGCTTGTCGACGCCTCCCGGGTCCACCATCCCCCGCAACACCTGCCCCGGGGTGAGGTCGATGGCGCCAACGATCACGCTCACGACGAAGGCGGCGAGTGCTACGACGATAAGCCCGGCGACGATAGCGATGCGGCGGCGGGTCACTCGGGAATGTTCGTGCGCGAGGGCCTCCACAGGAAGTTCCGCGGTTTCTGCACGCGTGGTTCGTTCAGGGTTTGCCGTGCGCGTGGTTGATGTGAGAATGCTCATGACTAGTTGGTGCTGAAGAAGGTTCCGTCGCCGGGGACGGGCGAGTATTTCTCTTGGGCTTCGGCCCATTCTTGCTGGACGTTGACGTCTGCGTAGTCCTCCGGGTGGAGCCACGCGGCGATCTGGAGGAGTGCCAGGTAGTTGAAGGGCGAGTTGTAGAACTGGTGCCACAGGCCGTGGAGGTTGTGCTCCTTGACGGCAGAGAGGTCCTCAAAACCAGGTTGGACGCCGGCCAGTGAAGCGGCGCTGTCGTGGGCATCCTTATCGCTGATGCCATAGCCGGCGGCAGCGAAGCCGGTGTGGCCCTTTGCGTTATCCACCTTGGCGGACCAGTCACCGCCAGTGGCGATGATCATGTCGGGATCGGCGTCGATGACCTTCTCCGGGGTCAGCGCGCCGGACTCGCCCTCGATGATGCCATCTGCCACGTTCTTTCCGCCGGCGACATTGACCAGTTCAGAAATGTTGGAGTCGTTCCACGAGCCGCAGCAATCTGAGATACCTGCTGCACGCCACACGAAGGTGGACGGCTTATCCTGCGCCTTCTTTGCGCGCTCAGTTACCAGGTCAACGTTCTTTTGCCAGTCTGCGATGAACTCCTCCGCGCGGTCCTCGTGGCCGAAGATATCGGCGAAGATTTCCATGGTGGGCACGGTGTTCTCCAAGGGCTTGGAACGGAAGTCTGTGACGGCATAGGTCAGGCCGGCCTGGTCCAGCTTGTCGGTGAGCCCGGCGGTCTGGGAGGCCTCATATTGATCCTTGGAGAGCACGATGAGGTCCGGGTCGAGGCTGATGAGCTCCTCCACGGTGACGTCACCCTTGGTGAAGCCGCCGATTTCCGGCAGCTCGTTGACTTTGGGCGTGGTCTTTTCCAGCTCGCGGTAGTAGTCGGGCACATTCTGCTTCAGGTCCGATCCGATGGCCACGACCTTGTCCAGCGGGTCTTCCTTGTTGAGGATGCCGGTGGCAAAGACACTGCGGCCCTCTCCCAGGATGACGCGTTCCGGCGCGTGGTCCAGCTCCACCTGGCGGCCGGCAAGGTCTGTGAAACTCACAGCAGCAGTCCCGGCCTGCTCGCTGCCAGCACCGGCATTGTCGGCGGCACAGCCCGCCAGCGCGCCGGCCAGCGCCGCCACCATGGCGCACGCCCCTACCACTCGCCCGGTGCGTGGACGGGATGCCTGACCTGCAGGCGTCGATACGTGAAGCACAATTTCTCCTTCAAACTTTCGTCTTGCGGTCTGTCCGGAGGTTCATACTACACAGTCAGGTAAGGCTACCCAAAGCTGTCATAGGGTAGGCAATGCTCTTTCTAATTTATGCGGAGCGTAAAAAGGCCCCACCCCAGGCATTCCCCAAGGCAGGGCCTCTCTGCGCGCAGTCGCGCCCACTGGCGCGCGCCCGCGCTAGCGACGCTCAGCGAGCAGGCGCTGCAGCTCCTTGATATCGGACTTACGGCGCTTGGAGCGGAAGACGGAAAAAGCGATGAGGCCTACGACGGCCGCGCCAACGCCGGCGAGCGCCATCTGCACATTGCGCTCCTGCAGCTTCTGGGTTGCCGCGCCCTTAGCATCCTCGACGAAGTTCTGCGGCTTGCTGCGATCAGCGAGCTCATCCAAGGTACTAGCCAGCTGACGGCGGGTGCGCTCGATGTCGCGCTGGATATCATCAATGTTGCGTGCCACGTGAATCTCCTGAATTTTGACTTCGTTCGGTGTTGTTGCGGTTAGCTTCTATCTAACCGTTGTGGTTCTAACGTGGACATTCTACATTGACCGCCAGCGTGTCTGCAGAGTCGGTCAACGTTTATCTCACCCACGCTGCACCGAGTGAACATCGATGAGCGAAAGAGCCCTTGAACAGAGCACGGTAAGGTAGACACCATGACTGAAGCACAACGACTGTCCGTAGGGGACAAAGCCCCCGCTTTTTCCTTGAGCGATGATGCCGGCAACACCGTGAGCCTGAGCGACTACGCCGGCCAGCGCGTCGTGGTTTATTTCTACCCGCGCGCCAACACCCCTGGCTGCACGAAGGAAGCCTGCGACTTCCGCGACAGCCTGGAACAACTCAATGGCATGAACATCGCCGTGGTGGGAATCTCCCCTGACAAGCCCGAGGCACTGGCGAAGTTCCGCGAGGACCACGAGCTGAATTTCCCGTTGCTGTCTGACCCCGACAAGGAGGTCATGACGGCTTATGCTGCTTTCGGCGAGAAGAAAAACTACGGCAAGATCGTCCAGGGTGTTATCCGCTCTACCTTCCTCGTCGAGGAAGACGGCACGATCGGCCAGGCCATGTACAACGTCAAGGCCACCGGCCACGTCGCACGCGTGCTCAAGGGGCTCAACTAGGCCGTGGAATCTAGCTCGAAGTCACCGGAGATTCTGGTCCCTAGGCGCCGCCCAGCGCAGGCACGCAGCCGGGCCAAGTATGACCGGATTTTGTCCTGCGCGCGTCAGGCGCTCGTGGACTATGGCTTTGAGTCTTTTACCTTCGACGAGGTCTCGCGCCGCGCGGAAGTACCGATTGGCACGCTCTACCAGTACTTTGCCAACAAGTACGTGCTGATCTGCGAGCTCGACCGCCAAGACACCGCGGAAATGCTAGCTGAAGTTGAGCGCTTTTCCCAACGCGTGCCGGCCCTGCAGTGGCCGGACTTCCTGGAAGAATTCATCGACCGTATGGCCCGCGTCTGGCGCAACGACCCCTCTCGCCGCGCCGTGTGGCACGCCGTGCAGTCCACACCCGCGACCCGCGCCACGGCCGCCGACACGGAGCTCAGCCTGCTCAAGCCCATCGCGGAAATCATCGAGCCTCTTGCCCAGGGCATGGACGCCGACGCCCGAGTGGAAATCGCCGCCTTCCTCGTCCACACCGTGGTCTCGCTGCTTAATTACAGCACCATGCGCTCGGAGGAGAGCTTCGATGGCGTGGTGGAAGAAATTAAGCGCATGCTCATCGCCTACCTCTTCGCCATCGCGACCAGCGCCTAGGTCATGGCGTGGGTTATGGCGTGTGCCGCGAAAGGTGCACGGTAGCGGTGGCGTAGTCACCATCGTGGCTGATCGACAACGCCGTAGAAAAATCCCCCAGGGATTCCCGCGCGAGCCGGGCAATCTCCCCGCGCAGTTCAACTGCCACGCGCCCCCACGCATCCGGGCGGACCTCAATCTCGGCCCAGTCCACGGCCTCCTCCGCCAGGACCGGCGGGCGCCCGTAGAGCGCTTGCGACCACGCCTTGATGAAGGCCTCCTTCGCTGCCCAGCGCCCCGCGAAGTGCTGCGCGCGGGCAGCACCGATTAGCCCACGAGCCTGCGCCACGCGCAGCTCGGAGGCGCTGAAGACCCGCGCAAAACGTGTGCCGGGAAGCGCCAATTGCTGGGCAAAGGACGGAATGTGCACCAAGTCGGTGCCCACGCTCACGCCACTCATAGTCATGCAGGCCAGCTTAGTTGCGCGAACCGTGGTTTAGCGCGCCAGCTCCTGCTTGAGCTCCTCCAATTCGTCGCCGCCGGCCATCCACTGGGTCAGCTCCGGCAGCGTGACCTCCTCCTTGGAAGCGTCGAGAGACATCTGCCCCACCGTGAGCACGATGAAGTGATCGCCCACGAGGTAGGCGTGTTGCGGGTTGTGCGTAATAAACACCACGCCCATGCCGCGTTCGCGGGCGGCGTCGATAAAGCGCAGCACCATGCCTGATTGCTTCACGCCGAGCGCGGCGGTGGGCTCATCCAGGATGATGTAGCGCGCGCCGAAGTAGATGGCGCGGGCAATGGCGACCACCTGGCGCTGGCCACCGGAGAGGGCGGAGAGTTCCACGGAGACATCGCCAAGCTCAATGCCCATTTCGGACAACTGCTCGTGCGTAATGCGCTTCATTTCCTCCTCACGCAAGCTCCCCAGCGCCCCGGTGAGCTCTTGGCCTAGGAAGAAGTTACGCCACACAGACAGCGAGGGCACTAGCGCCAAATCCTGGTACACGGTGGCAATACCGGCGCCGAGGGAATCGCGCGGACTCGTGAAATTCACCTCTTCCCCATCGACGGTGATAGTGCCCCCGGTGGGCTGGTTGAGGCCGGCGAGGATTTTAATCAGCGTGGATTTACCCGCGCCGTTATCACCCAGCACGCAGGTCACTGCGCCTTCCTTGACGCGGAGGTTGATACCGCGCAGGGCGTGGAAGTTGCCAAATGTTTGGGAAATATCGTGCAACTCAATCATGGTTATCGCTTCCTCGTAAAGTTGGCCACCGAAGTGTTCGTGAGCACGGCGAAGAGCAGCATGGCGCCGAGGAAGAACTTGAACCAGTCCGGGTTCCAGCCAGCGTACACGATGCCCTGGTTGGTCATGCCGAAAATAAGCGCGCCGATGGCGGTGCCCACCGCGGTACCGCGCCCGCCGGTCATGGAGCAGCCTCCAATGACCGCAGCGATGATGTAGAGGAACTCGTTGCCAATACCCTGGCCGGCCTGGATGGAATCGAAGGCAAAAAGGGTGTGCATGCCCACGAACCACGCTGCAAATCCGACGAGCATAAACAGCGCCACCTTGACGCGGCGCACGGGAACGCCGACGGCGCGGGCGGCTTCATCGTCGCCACCAACGGCGAAGATCCAGTTTCCCCAGCGCGTCTTGTACAGCACCCACGAGGCGATGGCGACGAAGAGGATCCACCAGATGACGGTGGCGCGGATGCTCAAACTGCCGATGTGGATGGTGCCGGAAAAAATGATGCGGGCAGAATCGAAGCCTTCCATGTCCGAAATGGTGGGGGTGGCCACCTGGCCGGTCACCAGCTTGGTAATCGCCAGGTTGAGGCCCTGCAGCATCAGGAAGGCCGCCAGGGTGATGAGGAAGGAGTCAATCTTGGTGCGCACCACCAGGAAGCCGTTGAGCGCACCGATGGCCAGTGCGGTGATGAGGGACAACCCCACGCCCACCCACGAGTTGAGGTGGAAGTTGTAGTTGAGCATGGTGGCCACGAGCGCCGCGGAGGTCACCGCCACGCCGGAGGACAAATCAAACTCATTACCAATCATGAGCAGGCCCACCGCCAGAGCCACGATGCCCAACGTGGAGCTGGCGTAAAGCACCGTGGAGAAGGCCTCCACCGAGCGGAAGGCGGGCGCCACGATCATGAAAAGGACGAAGATGACCACCGCGCCGAGCAAGCTGGCCAGTTCCGGACGGCGGATGAAGCGCGCGAAGCCGCTGCGGCGGGTCAGGCGGGTATCGGCGGGGGTTGATTGCGCCTCGTCTGATGCAGTCGTGGCTTCGCTCATCGCAGGCCTGCCTTAGCGGATTCGGAGATGATGTCCACGTTGGTGGAGTCCACGAAGGAGGGGCCGGTGTACACGGGGCGTCCGCCGCCCATGGTGGAGCCGTTGCGGTGTGCCAACCACAGCGAATCGACGGCGAGGTAGCCCTGCATATAAGGCTGCTGGTCGACGGCCCACTGGATTCGCTTATCCGCGATGGCGTCGACAAGCTCGGCGTTGGTGTCGAAGGTGGAGACCTTAGCCTTAGAGGAGGCGTCAGCAACCGCGTCGGCGGAGCGCATGGCCACGGAGGCCTGCAGCGCCATCACCCAGTCAATGGACGGGTCCTGGCTCAGCTTCGCATTGATGGTGGACTGCGCGGCGGTCAGATCCTTGCCGTTGACGTACAGGATCTCCACCTCGCCGTTGTCCAGCCCGTCCTTCACGCCGGCACAGCGCGACTCCTGCGAGGAGTTGCCCTGCTCGTGGATGACGCACAGTACGTGCTTGGCGCCATCGTCTTTGAGGCGCTCGCCGGCCTTGGTGCCGGCTACCTTTTCCTCTTGGCCGAAGAAGGCGCTCATGCCGTATTTCTGGTAATCATCCATGCCGGCGTTAAGCCCCACGGTGGGGATGCCAGCATCCACGGCCTTCTTGGCCACCGGTCCAATCGCCCCAGCGTTGGGCATGGTCACGGCGATGCCATCCACCCCGGAGTCGATGGCGGACTGGACCAAATTAGCTTGGTTAGGCGCTTCCGGGTCGGAAGAGTAGCGCAGCTCGATGTTGTCCTTACGAGCGGCGTCCTCCGCGCCCTTGCGCACGAGATCCCAGTACGTATCACCTGGTGCGCCATGGGAAATCATGGCAACGACAAGACGCTCGGTGTCGACGCCACCGGCTAGCTCACCGTCAGCTTCGGGACGGGGCGCACCACCGGTGGCGGAGCAGGCGGCAAGAAGGGTGGCAGCGGCTACCGAAATAAGGCCTAGTAGTGGCTTCTTAGCTTTATTCACCCTTGCATGGTGCCCCAGATTGGGGGACTTCTCCAACCCGCCTGACCTGCTTCTTTATCGTTCCAGAGGGGACACGCTGGGGATACTCTAGCGCCTGCTACCCCCGTTTCGTTGTGTCTCCTCCCTCCGGTTCGAGAATGCCGTTGCGAAGCCGCGCGGATTCGCTCAGCAGCGTTGCTGCCTCACGTTCAGCTACCTCGTCAGCTGTGCCTGCTCCCAAGTTGCGCTTTACCGGCCGCTCGTACAGCGATGGCCCACCGCGCATGCCTTCTTCTAAGCGCCGCAGTCCACGCAGCTCGCGATCGGCGGCGGCCACCCGCCAGGCTTCGGCCACGCCCTCACCCTGCTCCCGGGCCAATGCGGCAAAGAAAGCACTCGGGTGAACCAGCGCGATGAGGGCGGAGACATGCCCGAAGCCCAGAGATGTCACCAGGCCCGCCTTCGGCGGGGTGCGGCGAAGGTCCAGCGGCTGGCGCAGCCACAGCAGGTGCTCGTGGCGGCGCAGCACGGGGTCGACGCAGTCCAGGGAACGGTTCGGCGGGAGAATTCCGCTGCGCAGTACCTGGGTCAGACCGATGAGTTGGAAGGCGGCGGCACCGCCCTTGGCATGCCCGGTCAGGCTCTTCTGCGATATCACATACAGCGGGTTGCCGGGGCTGCGGCCGAGGGCGGCGGCGATGCGCTCGTGCAGGTCAGATTCGTTGGGGTCGTTGGCGTTGGTGGAGGTATCGTGCTTGGACACCACGGAGATATCGTCGGGGCCGACCCCCAGCGCCTTCAGCGAGCTAGCCAGGCGAGACTCCCTACCGCCCCGCGCCGCGGAGAGTGCGCCCAAGCCCGGCGCGGGGATGGAGGTGTGCGCACCATCGGCGAAGGACTCGGCAAAGCCCACCACGCCAAGGACGGGCAGCCCCATCTGTGCGGCAAAGCTTCCCCGGGCGAGCAAGATAGTCCCGCCGCCTTCGGATTCCACGAAGCCGGCACGACGGCGGTCATTAGCGCGGGAGAAGAAGCGATGCTCAATCCCCTTCGCTTCCAACTCCGCGCTATCGGCAGTGGCTGCCATGTCACCAAAGCCGGTAATACCCTCGATGGACAGGGCATCGATGCCGCCGGCCACGACGAAGTCCGCCTTGTGCAGGCGCAGCTTGTCGAAGCCCTCCTCCACCGACACCGCCGCCGTGGCACAGGCGGCCACCGGGTGCACCATCTGGCCATAGCCGCCGACATAGGACTGCATCACGTGCGCGGCAATAACGTTGGGCAGCGCTTCCTGCAGGATGTCATTGGGGCGTGGCTGTCCCAGCAGCTTATCGACGTACAACGAGCGCAGCGCCTCCTGGCCTGCCATGCCGGTGCCCTGGGTGGAGCTCACCCGCGCCGGGTGGACATGGGACAAGAGCTCGGCCGGGCTAAAGCCTGCAGAAAGGAAGGCATCCACTGTGCACACCAGGTTCCACAGGGCGAGCCGGTCGAGGTTATCCACCATGTCCGCGGGGATGCCGTAGACCTGTGGGTCAAAGCCCTCCGGAATCTGGCCGCCCACGAAGCGGGTCATGGCCACGCGCCGCGGAACCCGCACTGCGGAGCCGGCGGGCCGGGTGATTTGCCATTCGACCTCACCTGTCGCGCCATCGACGCGGCGGAGTGTGGCGCCCTCGCAGCTGTCAACGAAACTGCGCGCCGTCTCTTCGTCCGGCACGCTAAAACTCAGCGGCTTCTCTAGATAAATGGTGGTCAGCTCGGGCGCGAGGTTATCCAGCATAGGTAGGTGTGGCCCGAAGTCATCGTGGAAGCGGCGTACACCAATCCCAGCGAGAACTTCGTCGTGGAAGCGCTCGTAGACGTCTTCCTCTGCTAACTTTTCACCTTCGGCCGTCAGCCATCCGGCTGTGCGCTCATCCCAACTGACGAGTCCGCGACTCCAGGCCAGTTCCAGCACGCCAGCCGCGGAGAGCTCTCCGCCGACCTCCGCCTCATAGCGGGTACGCGAGGAGCCCAGCGGACCGAGCTCTCCCGCGCCGACGATGACCACCATGTCCTCGAGAGTCTGCGTTACCCCACTGAAGTCGGGGCTGGTCGACTCCGCAGGTTTCAGCACGTTCGGCAGGGCCTTCGCCGTTCGCGAAGCCTTCTCTACGCGCGAGCTACCAGCTGCCAGTGGTGCATCTGCTTCCTCTGGCTGTGACGCCCGGGCAAGTGCGGCTAGGTCCAACTCAACCTCGGCTAGCCCGCCGGTCAGATCGACGGTCAGCGGTGAGGACGCTGCCTGAGCGCGGATCTGCGGGGAGACGGTGACGTCGATAAGCTGCACCGCCATCTCCTTCGCCGAGAAGGTGCGCACGCCGCGGGCCTCCACCTGCGCAACCAGCGGATCGTTGCCGCCCATCAGGCCGGTGCCGCGCACCCACCCGATGTGGGCGTGTACCAGCGAGGTGCGCGCGCCCCACGTGGTCTGCTCCGCAGACCAGCGGTTGACCAAGGCATCGAGGGCGGCCTTGGCCTCGCCGTAGGCGCCATCGCCGCCAAAGCGCCCGCGGTTGGGTGAGCCCGGCAGCACCACGTGCAGGCGTTGGCCCACGTGTGTATCCGCACCCACGGCGGAAAGCGCCGCAATAAGTTTTTCCACCGACCACAGCAGCAGGCGCATTTGCGACTCCGCCCCTGCCCCCACCTCCTTGAGGGTGCCCGTCACACGCGGCGCGGCGAAGGGAAAGAGCAGGTCCGGCACATAGGCCGGTTTTATCTGCACGGTTTTACCGCCCACGGTGGCGGTGTGCTCTGCCGCAATCCATTCCACGAGCGCATCCACGTCCGCGAAGGAACTGAGGTTTGCTGGAACTACCCACAGCGCGGCCGCGCCGACAGCCCGCCTGTGGTAGAGCTCCTTATAAAACTCCAGGCGCTCGTGGCTTAGCTGGGAGGTTGTGGCAATCACGGTTGCGCCCTCCGCGAGCAACTCGCCAATGAGCTCGGCGGCAATCGAACCCGGCGAGCCACCGGTCACCACCGCCACCTGGTCAGCCAAGAGCAACCCATCGGCCGGGGTGCGGGCATCGCGGGCCAGATCCTCATAGCCGAAGTGCTCGGCTAAGAGCGCTACCTCCTCACCGGCGCCCAGCACGTCGAGTTCAGGCTCTGTTTCTCCGGCGGCGGCTGCGCGGGCGATGTCCTCGCGGGCGCTGGCCCAGCGGTCGTCGAGAAGCACTGCCTTGCGCGCATCAAAAGCGGGGGCGACGCGCTGCTGCCAGTCCGGCCCCAGCTCCGTGGCAACGAGCTGCTCCAGCTCCGTGCGTGCTGCGCTGTCCCCCTGCTCAATCAGGGTCTCCTCACAGCCGAGAGCGGCGAGTGCGGCGCGGGCGGAGTCCTCCAGCGCCGATTCAAGGCGCTCGGTATAGGCGCGCACCGCCTCCGGGTCCACGGCCTCGTGTGGCGTTGCCGCTGCGGCCTTCTGCAGTGAGACTCCTTCACATTCCCCGGCGGCGCGCACGGCGGCATCAATCAGCGCATCAAGCTCAGCTACCGACGCCACACCGGTCGTGGGCAAGCTGGCCAAGTCCCCGCCGCGCAACGAGGAGCCCTCGCGCGTGCCCAGGACCAGCTGCACAGTCACGCGGTCGACCCAGCCTGGCCCCAATCCCCAGGTACCGCTCACGCGCTCGGCCACGTAGCTGGGCTTCTTGCCCGCCGGTCCCGTGAGCCGGTTGAGCACCTGCGCAACCTGCTCTGTGAGGACCTCCCCGAATGGTGCATAGCCCGGCGCGCGCTGCGCCACACTCTCCGCCAGCTGCGGGATGGGTGTATCCGCAGCATTCTCGATGGCGCTGATGCCGAATTCCACGCCAAGGTCAACGAGCAACTGGTTGCGGCGAGAGGATACGCCTTCCACGAGGCTTTCGATGGAATCAGTCGCCTCCATCTGGTCGGGGCGGACCTTCGTCCACAACGCAATAAGCATCTCGAGTGCCTGGTGCACGCTCAGCGGGAGGTCCCCGACGGCGGCCGGCGCCTCCTCACGTGGTGCCTGCACGGTTTCTTCCTGGTGTGTGGTCTGCGGTGACTGCCTCGACTCAGATTCGACCGATTCCGCTTCGGCGCTAACCGGTTGTGCGGCTTGCTCTGCGACCGCCTTCGCTGCTGGCCCGGGTGCCGGCTCGGCGTCTTCGGCAAAGACTCGCCCATGGTCGCGCTCATAGTTGAGCACCTCGAGGTCTGCGCTGCCCGCGTGCTGGGGAAGGCGCAGGGTTTGGCCCAGCATGTTGGTCAGCGTCGGCGCGGTGCCCACACCGACCTCGATGAAACGCTCCACGCCAAGCTGCGCGAGGAGCAAATCCTGGGTCTCTATCCAGCGCACGGGGGAAGTAAACTGCCAGGCCAGAAGCTCGATGAGCAGGGTACGGCCCAGGCGCGCCGGGCTCGCCACGGCACCATCGAAGTCCGCCAGAATCTCCGCGATGGGTTCCGAATCCACCACCGCGGCGATGGATTCCACGAACTCGCGGCTCAGCGCGAAGGGCCGCGCCACAAGGTTTGGAATATAGCGCCCCACCAGCGGGTCGAGATTGATTTCTTCAGGAACGAGTACATCGAGGTGCGCGCGGAAATCCGCTACGCCGCCCACCAGGTGGGAGGAGTGGAAAGGCACGTCAATTCCCGGAATGGGGATGACGGCACGCTGCCCAGGGGCGCGGCGCTCGGCGTCGCTCGCCAGTGCATCCAGGCCCGCCTTCGTGCCGGCCACTGCATATTGGCGCCCGGCGATATTGTGGTTGACCACCTCGAGGAACTCGCCCGTATCCGCGGCCACGCGCGCAACGTGGGCAAAGGCCTCGCTCGCGCTCATCCCCATCTTGTGCGGACGCAGCGCCGCCAAACCGTAGAGCGACTGGCCAGCGGAATCGCGCTCAACCAGACGGTGCATGGTTAGACCGCGGACATAAACAATGTCCAGGACCGCCTCCAAGGACAGGACCTCGGCATAGGCGGCCAGGGCGTTGTACTCGCCCACCGAGTGGCCAGCGAAGAAGGCGCCGCTTTCGAGGACCCCAGATTCTTTAAGCGCTGCAATCTGTGCGCAACCCAGCGTCGCCATAGCCACCTGCGTGAACTGCGTCAGATATAGCACGCCATCCGGGTGGGTGAATGCCTCACCATCCACCACCACGGTGTCGGGGTTATGGCGGACGATCTCCAAGATGGAAAAGCTCAAGCTCCGCCGCGTGTGTTTATCCGCGCGCTCCCATACCGCGCGCGCCGCCGCGGATTCTGCGTAGTCCTTCATTCCCATTCCTGGGGACTGGATGCCTTGGCCCGGGAAAGCATAGAAGGTGGTGGGGCTGCTCATCGTCGCTCGCGCCTGCAGCACCGGTACGCCCTGGCTGGTGGCGGTCACGCTGCGGACCTCGCCGTAGCCGCGCCGCTTGTCGACGCCCACCCGTTCCACATCAAACTCCACCTCACTGCCGGGAAGCACGGGTGCAAGCCAGGTAACGGACCACTCGAGAACGCGGGTGCTGTCAAATGCCGCAGCCGCCTGCGCCAGCGCCGAGGTCCACATGCCGTGGACGATCGGGCCTTGACGATGCCCCGCCAGTGCCGCAGCGTTCGATGACAGGTGAATGGGGTTCCTATCCCCCGTTACAACGGCGAAGGGCCGCAGTGATTCCGGTGCCACCGCGGTGGTGCGGTGGCGGAAGGAACGCGGAGTCTCACGGAAAGATGACTCTCCACTGTTTTCTTGGCTGTTTGCTTGCGCGTTGGTTTCGGATGCATCACCATGCCGTCCGGTAATCAGGAAGCGCTCGTGCATCTGCGCGAATTCATGTTCTTCGCCGCGCACGGCCGTAGTCACGCCGACTGTAATGTCGACAACGCGCCCCGACGGTGTATCGCGTACCTCCTCCAGCTCGGCGGTGTAGCGCAGGTCCAAAGGCTCAGCGTCGGGGGCGGCGCTGCTGCGAAGCCGATCCCAGGCGTGCGGTGTGAGGCTCAGCGAGTGCTCGAGGTGGACAAGGTTGAGGAAGCCCTCCACTATCGGCTCCCCGGACTCGGTGTGGGCGCCGGCCAGGACTGCGAAGAGTGCCGGCCAGGCGCGGCCAACGAGGACATCGGGCGAGGCAGCAGTGCTCATCTCCCCGCTCGTCACCGCACCATACTGGGCAATGTCGGTGGCACTGAGGTCAGCGCTGATTGTTGCGGCCCCGGAATCAACCTCAGGTAGGTCGCCGCCGACAGCTTGGCGCAGCAGCTCCCGCATGGCGGATTCGGCATCGTCGACAATGACCAGTGGTGAGGCGCCCGGAATGCGCGGCGAAGTGATGCGCACACGCAGCTCAGCTCCGGAATGGAACGGAACGGTCAACCACATGGCATCGTCGCCGGCAGCCTCCAGTTCCACGCCATGAAGGCCCAAGCGCAGAGGGTTGGGCTGCTCGCGCCCGGCCCAATTCAGCCCCGGGGCGCGGCGAATGAGCTCTTCAGTGCTGAAAGCGGGCTCGCCAGAGCCATCCTCGGTCTCGTCAAGAAGCGCAAGTGCCGCCTGTTCGAAGCGGCCAAGTATCTGCGCCACCGGCCCGTTGGCCTGCTCGATTCCCTCAACGGCTGCCGTGCCAGGGATGATGCAGACCTCATCGGCCTCGTAGTGCTCATCGTGCGCCTGCCACAAGGTGTCGCGGCGCCAGCGGCGGCGTACGTCAGAATCGATGACCGGCACAAAGTTTGCGGGTTTGCCCGGACCATCCACGAGCTGGATGAACCATGCGGCGTCGGTCGGGTGCAGCGCGGCGTCACCGTAGAGTTCGGTCAGTTGGGCACTTGCCGCGGCCGGGTTTTCGCGGTCAACCTCAACGCGCAACTCAATCTCGCCGTGGTCGGTCGGATGAAGGCGGGCTTCGGCGCGAGCCACCATGCGCAAGAATCGACTCAACCAGGATTCATCGACCCAGCCGTCCAGGTAGGACAGCTCAACGTAGCGCTGCAGCCACTCGGAATAGGACATCTCATTAAGGTCCCCGAAATAGGGCTTGCACGTGCACCCGATGGCCTCAATGATCTCCGCGCGGTGAGTCTCCACGGCCGCAGCGTCACCGGCCACCTCATCCAAGAGGCGCCCAGCGCGGGCAAAGGAATTGTCCAGCTCGTGAATGTCTGCACCCAGGTCCGAGCGTCCCGATACAACGTCGTCGCGCTTCGCAGCGACGAGCGCTTGCTTTACCGACTCGGATGCGGTGGATTCCTTCGCCGCCATGGCAGCGGTGCCCACCATGATGGCATCGACTGGTGCTGCGGGCAGACCGTAACGCTGCGCCCACGTGCCCAGCAGGTACTCTGCTCCACGCGCTGGGGTACCGATTCCCCCACCAACGGCGAGAAGGACATTGTCGTGCTCACGGATCCGCGCGTAGGTAGCAACAAGGACCTCATCGAGACTTTCTAAAGAGTGGTGGCCACCGGCCGCGCTACCTTCCAGCTGCATGATGACGGTGGTCTCAGGGAGTGCGTCCGCAACGCGGAGAACCTCCTCCACCTGAGCCGAAGTTCCCGGCTTGAAGGCGACCCACGGGATATTCGCTGCGTGGAGCTTCCCCACCAGCTCTATTGCCTCCTCCACAGGCGGAATACCAGCGGAAATCACCACGCCGTTGATAGGCGCTCCCACTGCGCGTGCCTGCAGAATCGAATTCGGCCCCTCGATCTGGCGGCGCCACTGGGAAGCCGCGAGGTACAGCGCATTGAACTGGGCGTTAACCCCAGGCTGCAGTAGCCGGCCCAGGGTGTGCAAGTTCTCTTTAAGGATGGCATCGGTGTGCTGTCCCCCGCCGGCCAATTCGGCCCAGTGCCCGGCATTGGCTGCCGCGGCGACGATGTCCGGGTCCACCGTGGTGGGGGTCATCCCGGGGAGCATGACTGGTGAGTAGCCGGTGGCCCGAGTGAAAGCAGTCGACAGACGCCCGTTTACCACGCGCGGGGCCCACTCGGACCACGCGCGTGGCAGAGAAGGTGCGCGTCCCGGTTCCACGAGCTGAGCCAGTCCTTGCGCTATCCCCACGGCCAGCGTGCCCACGCCGTGCCCGGCAACGAGATCGCGTGTCAGCGGCTCCACCCCGCGGGTGGGCCCGACTTCAAGGATCCAGCGAGCCCCAGCGTCAAGCGCCGAATCAACGCGCTCGGGCCAGTCCACGTAGTCCGTGAGCACGGCGCGCGCGAGCTGCGCGGTGATTTCTGGGTCCAAGCCGATTCGCCCGGCCCAGCTTTCTACCTGTTCCACCGCATACTGCATGGTGGGATGGTGGAACGCGGCCGAAACGTCAAGGTCGGAAACGGTGACTGCGGCGGGCTTGACTTCCTCCCCTTCCGTAAGGGTCGAGTTCTCCTGCAGCGCGGCCTTCACTCGGGCAAGCTCAACCGGTGTTCCGACGATGACGAAGCGCCCCCGTCCGTTGTCGAGGCCAATGCGGGCACCGGCTTCATGCAGTTGCTGCTTCGTCGCACCGGTCACCGCCGCCATTGGTGCGCCCTGCGCGGTGCGGACGAGCCCAGCGCTGCGCGCGGTAGTCACCATGGCTGCGCCGATGAGACGCGCCAGTGCCAGAGCCCCCGCTGGGCTCATGCGCTTCTTCACCACCGCTGCGGCGAGCACGCCTTGGGAATGGCCGATGCTGCTCACGGCGTCCTCGAGTTCTACTCCGTGTGCGCGCAGGTTTTCTAGCACCGCCAGCTGTGCGGTGAGGATGCCGGGAGTGGAAAGTGGGACGTCGGCAAGCGCGTGCGCCCACGCCGGCTCCGCATCCGCCCAGGCCAGGGGTGCAAACCCGTGTGGCGCAGCGGGCAGGAGTTCCTCGTCCAGTGGGGCAAGCAGTTCTTCCGCCTCAGCGAGGTACTCAGTCAGTTGCGGCCCGACACCAGTGGCAAGGGCGTCGCGCAACGTCGGCAGCCAGGCATAGCCTTGTCCGGAGAAAGACAGCGCGAAAGGCTCGGAGCCCAAGTGCGCAACCAAAGGCACAGAGACGTGGGAATCGGACACCGTCACTACTCCCCCAAAGCGCGAGCGACAAGCTGCGCGGCCTCATCGAGGGAAGACTGGGTCTTCGACTCAGGAATATCAGAAAAGACCTGGCAGGCGTGGTCTGGGACAACCTCGGCCGAGCGCTGCAAGCCGCGTTCAGCAAGGTACTCGTCAAAGAACATATCGATACTCATACCGTGTGCCGATTCTACCCACTAGGATCACTACGTCATGTCCACTCGTACCCCGTTCTTCATCGCCGCACTGCTTAACGCCGCGATAGCCGCACTGGTGGCTGTGGGCCTTTTCCTTCCCGCCCCAGCCGATCCCCCATTCGAGCAGCCCAGCGCCACAACGGCAGCGGCGCCGGTCCAGGAGGGACCTACAGAAGAACAGTCCGAAGAGGCCGCTCCCGCGCCGGAGATCGCCGAAACACTCGCCGCCTTGAATTCCTTGAAGGTCAAAGGCCGCGCTCCCATGACCGGTTATGAGCGTGAGGAATTCGGCCAAGCGTGGTCCGATGATGTGACGGTGGACTTCGGCCACAACGGCTGCGATACCCGCAACGACATCCTCCGCAGGGATCTGGATCCGGAAAGCCTCGTGCTCAAGGAAGGAACCCACGACTGTGTGGCACTGTCCGGGGTTTTGCACGACCCCTATTCGGGCCAGGACATTGAGTTTCAGCGCGGGGCGCAGACCTCACGCGCGGTGCAGATCGATCACGTTGTGGCGCTGGCCGACGCCTGGCAGAAAGGCGCCCAGCAATGGTCACCGGAGAAGCGCCGCAACTTTGCCAATGACCCACGCAACCTCCTTGCCGTCGACGGTCCTCTCAACCAGCAGAAAGGCGCTGGTGATGCCGCCACGTGGCTACCGCCTAACAAAGGTTTTCGCTGTGAATATGCGCGCCGCATCGTCGAGGTAAAAGCGACCTATGGAATCTGGGTTACGGAGGCAGAAAAGGATGCACTCAGTCGGCTGCTGCACGCCTGCTGAGTATTTCTATCCCCCTTAATGTGTTTTAAGCGTTGCGGGTGCGTTCCGGCTACCCCCCGAAATTATGCGCATAATATTCATCCGCACCTAACGCTGGAGCTTAGTTTTCCGCGATCGGAATTCCGGGGCGCACTGCACGGGCAAAGGACCTGACCCGTTCCCAAGCCATCCGCAAGCACGCCCTGCGCACTTCCATCATTCCGGTTGCGACCTCCGCCGCTTTCTCCGTTCCTGGCATCTTCACCGGCGCCATCATGACGGAAACCATCTTCGCGTGGAAGGGCAACGAAAAGAGGGTCTTCCCAAAAAGCGGGAAGGCCCTCTTCATGTGGTTTTGAATGTGCTTAGTTATTGCCCTTGTTGAGCTGGTTGCGCAACTGATCAAAGTAGTCGCGCGCGCTCTGCGGCTGGTTATTGCCCTGCGGCGGGGCCGGGAAACCTGAGAACTGACCAAAGCCCTGGCCCTGCTGTGCGTTCTGTACGTGCTCCTGTGCTTGTTGCTGTGCGCGCTGCGCCTGCTCCATCGCTTCAGCATCGCGGCGGGCACGCTCATCGCGCTCACGGCGCTCCTGTTCCTCGCGACGGCGACGCTCCGTGGCGGCATCCTCGCGGCTATGCTTTGCTTCGCCGGCCGGCACCTTCGGCTTCGGGGCTTCGTTAATAGCGTTAGTGGACAGCAGCGTATCGCGCATACCGCCGAAGAGATCCTGCATGCCGCCCGGGTTAGACGGCATGTACAGCACATTGGTGTGGGCGCGGTCGGCCACGTCCACCATGGCGTCAAGATACTGGGAGACCAGCATGAGGGTCTCGGGGTTCTCCTGCACACCGGCGGCACGCAGCAACTCGTACTGCTGGGCAATACCTTCGACGATTTCCTTACGCTGGTCAGCCACACCGCGGCCCTGCAGCTTCTTGGCCTCGGCCGCACCTTCGGCTTCCTTGACCACACGGATCTTCTCAGCTTCTGCCTGCGCCACGGCAGCCTCGCGCTCACGCTGTGCGGCGTTAATGGAGTTCATGGACTCGCGCACGCGGGCATCCGGGCGAATATCGGTAACGAGGGTGTTGACGAAGTTCCAGCCGTAGGCGGCCATGTTATCGCGCAGGGACATCGCTACGTTGCGGGCGATGGTGTCCTTGGAAGAGAAAGAATCATCCAAGTTCATGTTCGCCACGGAGGAACGGACGTTGTCCTGCACATAGGCCACGATCTGCTGCTCGTGGTTGGACAAGGTGTAGAAAGCCTGACGCTCGCTGCCCTGAACTACCTCGTACTGCACGGCAACGGGGATCTGGACGAAGACGTTGTCCTTGGTCTTGGTTTCCACCATGACATCGAGCTGACGGATCTGCAGGCTAATCTTGGCGCGCACGCGGTCGACATAAGGCACCTTGAAGTGCAAGCCCGCGTGAGCAACGCTCACAAACTTACCCATCCGCTCAATGATGGCGGCCTCCTTCGTCCGGACGATGAAGAAACCGTCGAAGGCAGTGGCAATAATAATGAGGAGAATCACGCCAATGACGATGAGACCGGCCATAGGCTTATCCTTTCTGCTCGGTTAAGGTTTTCCTAACCAGTGTGCCATACGGTGACCACCACCACATCTCGAGAAAGAACATTCCCCGAGAGCTCTCGGAGCACTCTTATCGCTCATCAGCCGCGCGGAAGAGCTCGCCCAAAATCCCCGCGCCGTCCTCACTAATACCGTTGTGCTGGAAGCGGTTGGTCACCACTGGGCGCAAGTCGCGGTAGGTCTCCCCTGTTGCTAGGGAGTCCTCGAAGGGCACGAAGATATCGTCAAGGTAGACGGCGGCAGAGGCGGTAACGGGTGCGGCGGCAAGTACGGCCGCATCATACGGAGAGCTTGCCCACTCGTGGGCGGCGAGCTCCTCGGCGGCCTGCTTGAAGGGGCGCAGCGCCGGATCCTCGTCGAACTGCCAGGGGAAGATGTGCTCACCGGTGAGATAGGTACCATCCTCGGCGAACTCGGGGAACTCCTCACGCATGCGGTGCGCAGCCCAGCCGGTGACGGCCTGGCCGCCGACGCCGCCGTAGATAGATTCATGGATGGCCGCGTACAGCGGGCCAGCCTGGAAGCTCACGCGGCTACCGACGTCGTTGAGAAAATCCGAACGCAAGCGCCTTTCGCCGTTTACCGTGCGGAAAGGTTCCTCCAGCAAGTAGCCCAAAGAATCGAAGCCGGTGCCGCGCCCCAGCTCAATGCCGATAGTGCGGAAGCGGCGCGCAGACAGGCGCTCCCCTGTCGGAAGTAGCTCCTCCGAGTTGTCTAGGTGGTGGAGGATTTCCTCGACGCGCGCTTTAGCCCACGGGAACTGGGCATAGAAACGCTCGTGACGCACCTTGAGCTTGGCAAAAGTCGTGCGGTAGAGATCGTCTGCACCCTTGGCCAGGGTAGGAAGGCCACCTGTGAGGAAGGCTCGGCCGATAGACTCCGGGAACATCGAAGCATAGGCCGTGATGATGAAGCCGCCGAAGGACTGACCAAAGAGATCCCAGGACTCCTCCCCCAGGTGCGCACGCAGGTGTTCGGCATCGCGCACGATGTTTTCCTGGCGCAGTTGGGCCAAGCGCTGTGCGGTGCGGTCCTCGGCAGGACTCAGCTCATCAATGCGGTGGCTGCGACCCGTGCCGCGCTGGTCCATGAGGATCCAGCGGTAGCGCTCCAAGCCCTTCCCGATGAGTCCGGAAGCACCCGTCGGCCTTGGCGCGGGAAAACCCGGCCCGCCCTGGTTATAGAGCAGCGCTGGGTAATTCTCACCGCCGGGCGGGATGATTTCCCGGGCGTAGAGCTCGAACTCCCCCGCGGCGGGATTGTCATAGTCCCAGGGGACGGTGATGGTGTGTTCCTTGATGGTGTGGCCGAAGCGTTTCATGCTTCTAGTAGACCACGAAACCCTCCTCGCGGAACGCATCGCGGATAGATTCAACATCTTCCGGTTTCGGCGGCTTGGTGTCCTCGAGAGTGTAGGGATAGCCCAACTCGCGCCACTTGTCCGCGCCCATGTTGTGGAAAGGCAGGACCTCGACGCGCTCGACGTTGCTCTTCCAGCGGGAGACAATCTTGACAACGTTGGCGACGTTTTCTGGGGAGTCTGTCAGGCCAGGGACGACCACGAAGCGAATCCACACCGGCTTGCCCATCTCATTGAGACGGTCACCGAAGTCGATCGTGGGTTGCAACTCGCGGCGAGTGACTTCCTTGTAGGTCTCTTCGTCACCAGACTTGACGTCCAAGAGAACCAGGTCGATGTTGTCCATGTCCTCATCGCGCAGGCGCGCGCCGAGGTATCCCGACGTGTCAATCGTCGTATGAATACCGGCGTCATGGACCTCTTTGAGCAGGCGCCGGGTGAAGGCGATTTGGAACAGCGCCTCGCCACCCGACAAAGTCAGACCACCTCCTGAAGCCTTGAAGACGGGCTTATAGCGCTTGACGCGCTTGACCACATCCTCGATGCGCTCCAAGGTGCCAACCTTCATCTCCATGGTGTCAGGGTTGTGGCAATACTGGCAGCGCAACGGGCAGCCCGACATGAACATGGTCATGCGGGTTCCGGGGCCATCAACAGCCGTAACCAGCTCCCAAGAATGCACGAGCGCGACATCACCGGAGCGGCGAGCCTGCATCAGCTCCGAGCGGGTAAAACCGTCGAGGTCATTGTCCGTTCCTAAACCGGCGGCGGCGCCGCGCACCTTCTCCCCTTCTTCAGGAGAAAGACGCACGACGCCGGTAATGCCATCTGCCATTTAGGAACCCTGGTGGAAGGTGCGGGAGATAACGTCCAGCTGCTGCTCGCGTGTGAGCTTCACAAAGTTCACCGCGTAGCCGGAAACACGGACCGTGAGGTTCGGGTACTTCTCCGGGTGCTCAACGGCGTCCTCCAAGGTGGACTTGTCCAGGACGTTGATGTTGGCGTGGTAGAGGCCCGAGTCCATGTTGTTGGCGGTGCGGTTGGCCTTCATGGTGGCGAGGCGCTCGTCAAAAGTTGGGGTTGCCATGATGTGTTCTCCTTGGGAAGTGGTGTGGAAGTGGTCTATTCGGAATCCATGATGAAGCCGGCATCGAGGACGCCCACCAGGTTGGTGATGCGCTCCTCCGGGGTGCGGCCCAATCCGGATGGGGTGATGGTGTTGGTCAGTGAGATGCCATCGAGGGCATCCTTGTAGTCCAACTTGCCCACCGACAGCATGGAGGCAACCATGCCGTGGTTATCCGCGCCGTTCTCCGGGTTAGCGCCTGGGGCGAACGGGGTACCTGCCTCGTGGCCGGACGGGAAGGAACCAGTTGCCTTGCCGTAGACCACGTTGGAGGTAATGGTCAGCACCGACTGGGTCGGAATGGCGTTGCGGTACATCGGGATGGCCTTAATCTTCGCCATGACGGTGTGGACGATGGTGGCGGCGATATCATCGGCGCGGTCATCATCGTTGCCGTAGAAGGGGAAGTCACCTTCCGTCTTGTAGTCCACGATGAGGCCGGTCTCATCGCGCACCGGGTAGACCTTGGCGTACTTAATGGCGGAAAGCGAGTCAGCCACGATGGACAGGCCGGCGATACCGCAGCCCATGGAGCGCACGATATCGGAATCGTGCAGCGCCATCTCAATGGACTCGTAAGCGTACTTGTCGTGGCAGTAGTGGATGATGTTCAGAGCCTCAACGTAGGTGCCGACGACCCAGTCCAGCATCTCCTCGTACTTCTGCCAGACCTCGTCAAAGTCGAGCGGGCCATCACCCTGGATAGGCTCGTAGCCATCCACAACCTGCTTGCCGCTGACCTCGTCGCGACCGCCGTTGATGGCGTAAAGCAGGGCCTTGGCGGCGTTCACGCGGGCACCGAAGAACTGCATTTGCTTGCCGACGGCCATCGGGGACACGCAGCACGCAATCGCGGCGTCATCGCCCCACTGGTCACGAATCTGCTTATCGGACTCGTACTGGATGGAGGAGGTCTCAATCGAGATGTGGGCGCAGAATTCCTTGTAGCCCGCCGGCAGCTGCGGATCCCAGAAGATGGTGATGTTCGGCTCCGGTGATGGGCCCAGATTAATCAGGGTCTGCAGCAGGCGGAAGGAGGTCTTGGTGACCTGGTGGCGGCCATCCGTACCGAAACCAGCATCGGTCCAGGTTGCCCAGTACGGGTCGCCGGAGAAGATCTGGTCATAGTCCTCGGTACGCAGGAAGCGCACGATGCGCAGTTTGAGAACCAGCTGGTCGATGATCTCTTGGGCATCTTCCTCAGTGAGGATGCCTGCGGCGAAATCACGCTCAAAGTAGCAGTCGAAGAAGGCGGAAAGGCGGCCGATGGACATCGCTGCACCGTCTTGGGACTTGATGGAGGCCAAGTAGCCAAAGTAAGTCCACTGCACGGCCTCGTGGGCAGTCTTCGCCGGCTTCGAGATATCGAAGCCATAAGACTCAGCCATGATCTTGAGCTTCTTCAGGGCCTTTATCTGCTCGGCGTGCTCCTCACGGTAGCGGGCCCAGTGCTCGGAGAAACCGAGGTCTCCCACCGCGCTCTTGGATGCTTCCTTCTCGGCGATGAGGTAGTCCACGCCATAGAGAGCCACGCGGCGGTAGTCACCGATGATGCGGCCGCGGCCATAAGCATCCGGCAGGCCGGTGATGATGTGGGAGGAACGCGCTGCGCGGATGCGCGGGGTATAGATATCGAAGACCGCATCGTTGTGGGTCTTGCGGTAACGCGTGAAGATCTTCTCGATCTCCGGATCGGTTTCCTTGCCGGCTTCCTTAATGGCCTGCTTGACCATGCGCCATCCACCATTGGGCATCATGGCGCGCTTGAGCGGAGTATCCGTCTGCAGACCGACGATGACATCATCATCCTCGGAGATATACCCAGCCGGGAAAGCATCGATATCACTCGGGGTGTGGGTATCCACATCGAAGATGCGCTTCTGGCGCTCGACGGAAAGATAGTTCTTCTCCAAATGATCCCACACGCGCTGCGTCTTCTCGGTGGGCCCAGCGAGGAAGGAAGAGTCCCCGTCATAGGGGGTGTAGTTTCGCTGGATAAAATCACGAACGTCAATGTTTTCAGTCCACGGGCCGGGCTCAAAGCCCTTCCATGCCTCGAACTGCACAGACTGTTCCGTTGCGGTGGTCACTATATTGACTCCCTTCATAGTTCACACGACGCGTAAACACTTAGTCGCAGAAGGGTTGTAGGTGACTTCGGCTCACGGGCAATTCGGTCAACACGTATCGTCACCGAACCCCTCTCTGTAGCCCATAGTAGGGGGACAAACGCATAACCTCACATCGGCACATGCGTGCCCCGCGCCACCGAACGGGCTGGTTTTAGCACCACACAGGTCAGCTCTCTCATAGGTAACGGCCGTACGGTTGGATGCGGGGGTAAATCACCCCCTGACGTGGCCTTTCCCACACCTTTCGGGCGAGTTCTTGGTGCCTGTCCGCGCCGCACTCTATTGTTATGCGCAGTATCCTCATCTCGCCCTTCAGCAAGGAGCTCTTTGCGTGTCTCACACCGCCGCTACCGCTAGCCCTGCCACTGCCCCAACCCACCCCGTTGATGTGGTCCCGCCGGCGCCCAAGCTGGCGGCACTCGGACTCCAGCACGTTCTCGCTTTCTATGCCGGCGCGGTCATCGTGCCACTGCTTATCGCTGGTTCCTTGGGCCTCGATGAGGCCACCACGATTCACCTCATCAATGCAGACCTGTTGACCTGTGGTCTGGCGACGTTGATCCAGGCGGTGGGCGTCGGCAAGCACATCGGTGTCCGCCTTCCCATCATCCAGGGTGTGACCACCACGGCGGTAAGCCCGATCATTGCCATCGGCATGAGCGCTGGCGACCAGCCGCTGCCGACGATTTATGGCGCGATTATTGCTGCCGGTATCTTTACTTTCTTTGCTGCGCCGGTCTTTGGACGCGTGCTCAAGTACTTCCCCCCAATTGTCACCGGCACCGTGCTTCTGGTGATGGGCACGTCGCTGCTGGCGGTCTCAGCAAATGACTTTGTCAATTACGCGGACGGGGTTCCGGCCGCACGCGATCTGCTCTATGGCTTCGGCACGCTCACCATCATTATCATCGTGCAGCGTTTCTTCCGCGGCTTCCTGGGTACTCTGTCTGTGCTGCTTGGTTTGGTCATCGGTACTGGCGTGGCCTTCGCACTGGGCGATACGTCCTTTGACGGCGTGCGTAAAGCCGATGCCATCGGTATGACAACACCTTTCTACTTCGGTATGCCGAAGTTCGACATCATGGCGATTCTTTCCCTCATCATCGTCATGATCATCACCATGGTGGAAACCACCGGCGATGTCTTCGCCACCGGTGAGATTGTGAAGAAGCGCATCAAGCGCGATGACGTGGTGCGCGCCATTCGCGCCGATGGTCTCTCCACCACCCTTGGTGGTGTGATGAACTCCTTCCCCTACACCTGCTTCGCGCAGAACGTCGGCTTGGTTCGCCTGACTGGTGTGAAATCCCGCTGGGTAGCCGTGTCCGCAGCGGGCTTCATGATCATTCTGGGCCTGCTGCCCAAGGCCGCAGCTGTTGTGGCGGCTATTCCCTCCCCGGTGCTCGGCGGCGCCTCCCTCGCATTGTTTGCCAACGTTGCGTGGGCGGGCCTGCAGACCATTGCGAAGGAAGACATTACTGATGGCCGCAACGCCGCCATCGTTACCACCGCGCTGGGACTGGCCATGCTCGTTACCTTCAAGCCGGACGTGGCCACCGCCTTCCCGGAGTGGGCGCAGATCTTTGTCTCCTCCGGAATGTCCATCGGCGCTATCACGGCGATTTTGCTCAACTTGCTGTTCTTCCACGTCGGCTCGCAGTCTGGCGATGATGTCAGCCGTCTCGACGGCGCCGGCGTCTCGCTCAAGGAGCTCAACGACATGGACCGCGACAGCTTCGTCAGTGCGCTGCGCCCGCTCTTCAACAACGAAACCTGGCCGCTCGAAGCTGCCTGGGAGCTGCGCCCCTTCCAAGATGTCAGCCAGCTGCGCGAAGCAATCCAGGTCACGGTCCTCACTGCCCCCGGCGAGCAGCGCCGTGCCCTGATCCACGACTACCCCGCGATGGATGAGCTACTGCTTGCCGATTCCGACACCGCCGCCACTATCTCTGCTGACCGCGGTTCCTTGGCTCTGGATGACCTCGACGACGTTCAGACACAGCAGCTTATCGACGTCTCACAGGCCTACCGCGAACGCTTCGACATGCCATTTGTGGCGTACCTAGACACCAATGACTCGGCCGATCGCGTCATCGATGCGGGCGTGCGCCGCTTGTCCAACTCGGATGAGCTGGAACAGCGCGTGGTCTTGAGCGAAATCATCGAGATTGCCAATGACCGCTTCGATATCCTCCTTGCGGACGCTAACCCGGTGCGGGCTTATTGGGACCGCAAGTTCACGGAGGTGGAATGAACGTAGTTCATTCCACGTAGATGTAGTTCATTCCACGAAAGAGGGCACTCAGAGTGAGGATTAGCTGAACTCCATGGTGACCTGGGCCTCAGGATCTACTCCGCGAATGATGCCTTCATAAAAGCTGCGGGCTTGGTCCTGCAGGAGCTCGCGGTTGTCGTTGATGTCCTTGCGCTTCTTATCGGCGCTGAGGACATCTGACACTGTCGAGGCGGCGTCGAGTGGCTGGGTGGTCCAGCTGAGCACGCCGTTATCTTCCACTGCGGTCTTAAACTCTTCATCGGTATGCCCGATAAAAATGAAGTCCGGGATATGGACCGTGTAGGCATGCTCGCCGGTCTCAGTGACGCGCACATCCTTGCCTTCGATACCGAGCTTGGCTTTGTAGGAATACTGCACAAATTGGGTGCGGTCGGTCCACGGGACGCGTACACCAAATACTTCGCCGACAGAGGATTTCTCCGCCAGCCCCTGGATACCCAGGCTGAGCAACACCACTTGCTCTTCACGTTCGACTGCGTTGACCACCTGAGTATTAGTGGACTGAACTGGGGCGCTATAAATCTCGTTCGGCTGGCGTACGGCATACACACCCAAGCCAGCGCAAGCGAGTGAAAGAAGCACCACAATCGCGATAAGTGTGGTGCTCAGTTTGCGGCTCGTCATACCTACCTACAGCTGGAACTGCTGAATAACTTCAGTGCGGCGCTTGTGCTCCATCCAGAAGGACAGGAATGGAACAACGCCGGCAAGCGCCGTGGTGAAAAGCTTGCTTACCGGCCACATGGCACGCGGACCGAGGACCAGGATGGACACGAGGTAGACCATGTAGGCCACGCCGTGTGCTTGGGCGATGAGCGTGGCCCAGGATGGCATCTCCATCCCCACGCCGTATTGCAGAATCATGCGCGCAACAAGAATGAGAAGAAAAATACCGGTGATAGTGGCGGCAATGGAAAAGAACTTCAGCGGGCCACGGATACGCGCCTGGCGGTCAGGATGGACAGCGTTGTTGACTGAGTTGCTCATTAATACTCCTCTTCAGTGCCGCGACGGCGGCGCTGCTTGTTCATAGCGTTAAAGGTGTCCACATCAATCTGTGGGCGAGACGGTAGGAAATCTTCGTCGATTTTAGTCGCGGTGTGCTCCTTGGCCGCGCGCACGCTCTCTGCCTCATACTGGGCTGGCTCTTCTCCCCGCTCGAGTGCTTCGTTCTCGGCATCAATTCGCTCATTCTCGTAGCGTATGGCAGTGCGGTAAGCGTAAACAACAAATACCGCGAACAGCGGCCATTGGAAGGCGTATCCCAAGTTCTGGAAGGTTCCCGAACCGGAGCGGAACCGCGTCCATTGCCAATAAGCAAGGAATAAAAAGAGCACGACAAAGATCACGATGAGGACGATGTGCCACCATCGAACCTTCATCCGCTTTTTCGGTGCTGGGTTGGTGCTCACTCTCAACAGCCTACCCACCACGCCCGGAAAAGTGGATTTCCGTCTATGGGCTGCTGCCCTGTAGGCTAGTGAACGTTGCGCAGAGTCAAGAGTGCTCCGCAGCAACTAAATCCGCGCCCGTGGCGGAATTGGCAGACGCGCTAGATTTAGGTTCTAGTGTCTTATGACGTGTGAGTTCAAGTCTCACCGGGCGCACATAGTCAGACCCCCGCGCGGTTTCCGTGCGGGGTCTTGTCGTCACAGCGCTCGGCAAGCCAGCCCAGCTCGCGGATACCGGGATTGCGGTCACGGCTTGGCTGTTGCCGGGGCTTGCGGTCATGGCCCGGCGGATGCTTAGGCTTGGCCGGCAAGCGCCGCTAGGGGTTCACGCAGCTGCGCCAGCGCGCGGCCGCGGTGCGAGACAGCGTTCTTCTCCTCCGGGGACATCTCCGCGGCAGAGCGGGATTCGCCTTCGGGCTGGAAGAGGGGATCGTAACCAAAGCCATTTTCGCCCTGTGGGGCGGTGAGCAAGGCGCCTGGCCAGCGGCCCTCCACCACGTGTTCCTGCCCATCCGGGGTCACCAGCGCGCAGACCGACACGAAGGCAGCCGCGCGACGTTCAGCGGGTACATGGGACATCTGTCCCAGTAGTAGCTGGTTATTCGCTTCATCGTCTCCGTGGCTGCCCGACCACCGAGCGGAGAGCACACCCGGCATGCCGTTGAGTTCTTCCACAGCGAGGCCGGAATCATCCGCAATCGTTGCCAATCCGGTGTGCTGCACCCCGGCGCGCGCCTTGATCAGCGCGTTATCGGCAAAGGTGCGGCCGTCTTCCACAGGCTCCGGGTAGGTTTCCACTGCGGACAGTGGGAGCAGTTCGATGCCCGCGATGCCGGCATCAGCGAGAATCTTCTCCAGCTCCTTAAGCTTCTTGGCATTATTCGAAGCGACGAGAAGCTTTACCATCCGAGGGCCGCCTTTTGAGCGTCGATAAGCTGGGCGCAACCTGCCTGGGCCACGTCCAACATGTCGTTAAGCTCCGCGCGGCCGAACAGGCCGTGCTCACCGGTTCCCTGAATCTCGACGAAGTCTCCGCCCTCCTGCATCACCACGTTGAGATCAACCTCCGCGCGGGAGTCCTCTTCATAGGGCAGGTCGAGGCACACGTGACCGTCGACGATGCCGACGGAAACAGCGGCAATAGGATCCAGCAGCGGCTCGCCCGGGACGACGCCCTCCTCCTTGAGGTAAGCAATCGCATCAGCCAGCGCCACATACGCGCCGGTAATCGACGCCGTGCGTGTGCCGCCGTCTGCTTGCAGCACATCGCAATCCAGCTGGATGGTGTTCTCCCCCAGTTCGGAGAGATCAACCGCTGCGCGCAGGCTACGCCCCACCAGCCGGGAAATCTCGTGGGTGCGGCCCTTGACCTTGCCCTTCATCGACTCGCGCGGCATGCGATCGTGGGTGGCCGCAGGCAACATCGCGTACTCGGCCGTCAACCAGCCCTCGCCGGAATCCTTCTTAAAGCGCGGCACCCCAAATTCCACGGAAGCCGTGCACATAACTCGGGTGTTGCCGAACTCCACCAAGACCGACCCAGCCGGATTGGTGGTGAAGTTGCGGGTAATGCGGACGCTACGGAGTTGGTCGAGCGCGCGACCATCGGCACGAGTGAAATCAGTCATGCCTCCTACCCTACCGCGCGTGCTAAAAGTCGAGCTCCATACCGGCGGCACCGACGACGATCTCACCGTCGAACTCACGGGCCGCTGCTTCATAGGTTGCCGCAGCATCACCCCACGGCTGCAGGTGAACGAGCACCAACTTCTTCACGCCTGCCTCACGCGCCAAGCGCCCGGCTTCTGCCCCCGACATATGCATATCCGGGGCCTTGTCCTCCGAGGTCTCGCCCCATGCGGCCTCACAGAGGAAAACATCCACGCCCTGGGCAGCCTCGACGAGCGCGGGCGTATAAGCCGAATCAGCTGAATAGCACAAGGTTGCACCGGTTTTAGTGTGTTCGACCCGCAAGGCGTATGTCTCGACCGGGTGAACTGTGCGGAAGGGGGTGATATAGACATCGTCAACAAGCTGGCGCTCGCGGTCCACCCAGGGGCTGAACGCAAACGTATCGCTCATGTCATCCACCCCGTCCGGAGCATCAGAGGACAAGCGGCCCAGGTGGGTTTCGGTAGTACTGGGCCCGAGGCAGAAATTGCGGGACGCCGCGGGTGCTGTGGGGTGGAAGCGCCGCCACACCATCAAAGACGGAAAGTCCAAGCAGTGATCGGCATGAAGATGAGTTAACGCCACGTGTGCATCGCAAGGATCCTGAAGTTCCTGCAGGCGTGCAAGCGTACCCGGGCCCAAATCCATGATGATGGACGGAGCAGAGGGGAAAGACAAGAGATAGCCAGAGGCCGGATTACCCACAGTGGGCACCGAGCCGGAACAGCCTAGGATGGTCAGCTTCATGCGTTCAATAGTTCCACGAAACAATGGGGGATGCGGGATTTGGGTCGATTGTACATCCTCACCCGCTCTAAATCTTGGGCCCCAGGAAGCGCGCGGCTAAACGCTCGAAGGCCGCGTGGTCGCCAGTGGACTCGAAACTACGTGTGGGTACCTGCCCTACTGGGGCCAGCATGTCTGTGTTGGTGAGGATGCGCAGGACATCCTTCGCAGTCTCCTCCGCCGAAGACACCAACGTGACGTTATCTCCGATGGCGAGCTGGATGACGCCCGTCAGCAGCGGATAATGTGTGCAGCCAAGAACGAGCGTATCGACGCCCGCCGATTGCAACGGCGCCAGGTAGCCCTCCGCCACGCCAAGGATCTGGCGCCCAGCCGTAATGCCGCGCTCGACAAAATTCACGAAATCAGGACAGGCCACCGCCTCGCATTCGACATTCGGATTGACGGCAAAAAGATCTTGATAAGCACCTGAATTGATGGTGCCCTCCGTGCCGATCACGCCAATTTTTCCGTTGCGGGTGGTGGCGATGGCACGGCGTACAGCCGGACGGATAACCTCCACGACCGGAATGTCATAGCGCTCCCGGGCGTCGTGCAAAAAGGCGGCCGTCGCGGTGTTGCAGGCAATCACCAGCATCTTGCAGCCGCGCTCCACGAGCTCATCGGCAATCGCGGTGGACAGCTCACGCACTTGGGCGATGGAGCGCGGGCCATAGGGCGCATGGGCGGTATCGCCGATGTAGATAATGGATTCGTCGGGAAGCTGCTCGATGATGGTGCGCGCAACGGTCAAGCCACCCACGCCCGAGTCAAAAATCCCGATGGGAGATGTTGCATCAGGCATTAGCGCGTTACTCCTTCGGGCGCGGGCTTAACCTTTTTAATCGGGTCATCGGAGGTGATCACCATTCCCGCGACGACGCCACCGATGGCACCGAAAAGGTGCCCCTGCCAGCTGACTCCTTCATAGATAGGCAACACGCCCCAGATGAGACCGGAATAGGCAAAGCCCAACCCCACGCCGACGAGAAATTGGCCCAGGGAACGGTTGAAGATTCCCCGGACAATGAGGTAGGCCAGCCAGCCATACACCATGCCCGAGGCACCAATATGCGAGGTCCCCGGCCCGCCCAACAGCCAGGTGCCGATGCCAGCGATGAGTACCACGATGATGGTAACTTCCCACCATGCCTTGCGGCCTGAGAGGCCGATCAGGAAACAAAAGACGGCACCGGGCAGTGAGTTTCCGATGAGGTGCTCAAAGTTCGCGTGGAGTAGCGGAGCGGTGAAAATCCCCCAGATGCCATTAAAGTCCAGTGGGCGTATGCCGTATTGACCCAGCTCGCTGCCAAAAAACAGGGAGTTGATGATGTGGATAACCCACTCAACGACTAGGAAGCCCACCGTTAAAGACGCTGCCGTCTTCAGGCGTCCAGCCCGAGTGTAATTCTTCGAATCCCCCGTGTTGAGAACAGGCTGCTGCCCCGCCCCGGGGGCTGCCGGGCGGGGCCGGAAGGGGTTGGGCCCATGCGAATGCTGCTGGCCAAAAGGTCCACTCGTCGTCATAATGACTCCAACTTTAGCAAGCGCGCAGCGAGGAATACGCCTCCAAACCCAGCCCCGGGGTGGCGCTCACCACAGCCTCGACGATGGCTGCCTCCACTGCGTCGGCAGCGGCGGCGCTTAACGACGCCAACTCCGCAGCGCCGATCCCCTGCTCCGCAGGTTGTGTTCCGGAGGCGGCGGCAAAAAGCGTATCTCCATCCAGTGGAGAATGCGCCGGGCGAACCGCCCGGGCAATGCCGTCGTGGCCCGCTAAAGCAAGACGTTTTACTTGGGCCTTGGTTAACGGGGCGTCGGTCAACACCGCGCCAATGGTGGTGTTTAGTTGAGAAGCCTCTGCGAAAGATTCAGCCAGGCTGCGGGCCGCGGCAAACCGCTTAGCGTCCACGGCCGGCGCGTCCGGTGCGCCAAACAAACGCCCAGTCTCAGCATCAATCACCTGCCCCACCGGGTTGGCTACAACAACCGCGGCGACGGTGAACGGGGAGACATCGATAAGCACGGTCCCCACCCCACCTCTGATCTTGCCTGCGCAGGCGCCGGTGCCTGCGCCCACGCTGCCGCTCGTAGCGTCGTGCCCTGCCAACGCGGCGCGTAGAGCCGCCTGACCATCCTCCGCCGTGGGGCGCTGTGGGCCAGCGAGCAGATCAAAAATGACCGCGCCTGGCACGATGGGTACGCGGGGGCCGGGGCTCTCCTCCCCAAAGACGGGGAAACCAATTCCCGCTTCCTCAAGCCCGCGCATGACACCATCCGCTGCTGCCAGCCCAAAGGCCGAACCGCCTGCAAGGACAAGAGCATGAACGCGCTCAACCGTGTTGTGCGGCTCCAGCAGATCCGTCTCGCGGGTGCCGGGGCCTCCGCCGCGCACATCGACGCCAGCCACGGCACCTTGTTCACCGCAGTAAACGACGGTGACGCCGGTGTCCTCACGCGTGACGTGACCGACAGAAAAGCCCATGTCGGGGAGAGTCTGCACGGTGCTAATCCATGATGACGTCGAGCAGCGAATCCTGGCAGAACGCCAGCCATTCCACGAGCGTATCGCGGTCCGCTCCAGGGGTATCCTCCGGCACGTCCCCGGCGGCGATGAAGAGGCGCAGGTCATTGAGCCCGGCGAGGAAGGCATGTGCTTCTTCCTCGCTGATAGCCACCTCTACCCCGCCGGTGGGCCCCAGCGCGGTGTTAATCACTTGGAGGTTTTCCAGCTTGGCGCGCGCGATGTCATTCTCGTGCAGCGAGCGCAGCAGTGAATTATCGCCGTCGAACTCTTCATCCCCTGCCTTTTTGAAGTCGGGGAAAAGGCGAGCCAGCGATGGATCCTCCGGTGCTTCGGTGTGGCCAGTGGGCATGTCGAGCATGTCCGCCAACTCATCCTTGGGGGCCGATTGTGCGCGGGCAATGATGGCCTCGGAGACGGTTGCGGTGAGATCACCTAAAACTTCGCGCTCCATGGGCTCGAAAATAGTCGTGTATTTCGCGCCACGCATGAAGGACTTTTTCTTTTTCCAAGCCTGCATACTCTTATCCTGCCTGCTGCATCGTGGCCCACAGGCCGGCGACTTGCAGTTTCTTCACATCGGCTTCGACTTTGTCACGCTCACCTGAGGAGACTGCCGCCTTACCTTCGGTATGGACTTGCATCATCAGCTCGTTGGCGCGCTTTTTGTCATAGCCCAGCACAGTCTGGAACACGTAGGAAACATAGCTCATTAGGTTGACTGGGTCATCCCAAACAATGCACATCCACGGCAGGTTTTCGCTCGTGGCGACGTCGACCTCAATCGCTTCATCCAGCTCCGGGGTGGCCATGGGCGAACTCATAACCACACCCGCGGACGTTTCTTTGTGCGCTTTCATGTCCTCTACCCTAGCCAAATTTTTTCCGGTAGCGAGCGGTTATACTGTCATCAACTTCTGACCTGATTGTCGTTTCCAGGTGGCACCGATGAATTCTTTCACCCTTCCCCCAGCCGTTACTGACATTCTCGCGGGACGCCAACCGGCGAAGGAGGATGTCGTGCTCCTCCTGCAGCGCATCCTCACCGTGCTCGTCCTCGGCGGCACGCTCGTCACTGCCGTGATTAGCCTGACCAACCCGTCGGACGACGGCAGCTCGACGGATGCGGAACCCCCGACGTCGGAGGCGTGCGACTACGAGCTTCCCGACGTTCCCGTCCAACGCCAGCTCGCCACCATCCAAGAGGAGCTCATGGAGGGGCTCAACGAGTGGCGCAAGGAAGATGGCCAAGCCCCACTGGTGCCCTGGATCGACCGCCAAACCGCAGCCCGCGAAAAGGCAGAGTGCAACGCCGTCACCAAGACGCAAGACTCGGCCGAAGAAAATGTGCAGATGGTTCAGCACCACCTGCCCTTGGAGGAGGCTAGCGGCTATCAATTCATGGAAGCCTTCCTTGCTTCTCCCGACCATGTGGCTGCTTTGCGGGATCGCCGGATGTCCACTGCAGCCGTTGGAGTGGCTTATAACGACGGCGAGGTCTACGTCGTCATTCAGCTTGAGGAATAGAAGAGCTGATTTTTCAGAGCTCCCTGAGTAGCATCTTCGATGTGACTACTATCTCAGACAACACCCAGGATTCTGGGTTCGGACCTAGCGATCGTTCTACGGCTCTCCTTACGGATAAATACGAGCTGACCATGTTGGAGGCAGCGTTGCGCGATGGCTCCGCGCACCGCCAAGTGGCCTGCGAGGTATTTGCCCGCCGCCTCCCCAACGAGCGGCGCTATGGTGTCGTGGCCGGCACCGAACGCGTACTTCGCGCAGTCCGGGACTTCCGCTTTACCGCCCAACAACTGGCAGAGATGGACTTCCTTGATGCAGAAACCAAGGAATACCTGGCCAATTACCGCTTCTCTGGACACATCGATGGCTACCGCGAAGGTGAGCTCTACTTCCCCAATTCGCCCCTGTTGACCGTGCGCGGAACCTTTGGTGAATGCCTGATTCTGGAAACGGTGATTCTGTCCATCATGAATTCCGATTCCGCAGTGGCTTCTGCGGCCTCACGTATGGTGGTGGCTGCAGATGGCCGCCCCATCATCGAGATGGGTTCGCGCCGCACTCACGAATACGCTGCCGTGACCGCTGCCCGCGCCGCCTACCTGGCAGGTTTCCAGGCCACCTCCAACCTGGAAGCCGGCTACCGCTACGACATTCCGGTCTCCGGCACTGCGGCGCATGCGTGGACGCTGGCGCACGTCAACGAGGACGGCACTCCCAATGAGGAGGCGGCCTTCCGCGGGCAGATCGAAACGCTCGGCGTCGATACCACCCTGCTGGTGGATACCTATGACATCACCAAGGGCGTAGAAACCGCCGTGCGCGTCGCCGGCCCCGAGTTGGGCGGCGTGCGCATCGACTCTGGTGATTTGGCCGCGGTCACCCGTCGCGTGCGCAAGCAGCTCGATGACTTGGGCAACCACAACACCAAAATCGTGGTCTCCTCCGACCTCGATGAGTTTGCCATCGCCGGCCTGCGCGGCGACCCCGTCGATGTCTATGGCGTGGGTACCTCAGTGGTTACTGGCTCGGGCGCGCCAACCGCCAGCATGGTGTACAAGGTCGTCGAGGTTGATGGCCACCCAGTAGCCAAGCGCTCCTCCTCGAAGAAATCGCAGGGTGGGGCTAAGCGCTCTCTGCGCACCTACCGTTCCTCGGGGGTGGCCGTCGAGGAGCTCGTGCTCCCCTTCTCCGCCGAGGCCCCAGACACGGGCACGCTGCGCACCCGCGAGATGACGGTACCGCTCATGCGCGACGGCGAAATCCTCGACAACCTGCCTACCCTCGAAGAATCCCGCGAGTATCTGGCTCAGGCCATCACCACCCTGCCATGGGAAGGCCTAGCGCTCACCCGCGACGAGCCTGCGGTTCCCACCCGCTTCGTTGGCTTCGGCTCTTAAGAAGCACGGCGAAGGCGACCGACTACACTGCCTGACATGCACGACACAACGGTTGACCTTCTCGACGCCGCAGTCTCTTCCCTCGGCGGCGCGCGGCGTGCCGGCCAGGTGCGCATGGCGGAGGCCGTAACCACCGCGTTAGAAAAGGAACGCCACCTCGCTGTGCAGGCAGGAACTGGTACGGGTAAGTCCCTGGCTTACCTCGTGCCCGCCTTCCGCCACGCGCAAGGAACCGGACACACGGTGATCGTCTCCACCGCCACGCTGGCGCTGCAGCGGCAGCTCGTGGAGCGGGACCTTCCGCGTCTGGCCGAGGCCCTCGAGCCGCACCTGGAGAAGAAGCCCACCTTCGCCATCATGAAGGGCCGCTCCAACTACGTCTGCCTCAACAAGGTGTCCCGCGCCGCCGAACTGGAGGATGAGGACGCGCTACTCGACGAAGACTCGGTCTCCCACCTCGGCCGCCACGTCCAACGTGTCTATGAATGGGCGGAAGACACCGAGACGGGTGACCGTGAGGATTTGGAACCGGGCGTGCCCGACCTCGCGTGGCGGCAAGTCTCCGTCACCTCGAACGAATGCCTCGGCGCCACACGCTGCCCGCACGGCGAGGACTGCTTCGCGGAACTCGCGCGACGCCGCGCGGCGGACGTCGATATCGTGGTCACCAACCACGCGCTGCTCGCCATTGACGCAGTAGCAGACATCAATATCCTGCCGGAACACGATGTCGTCATCATCGATGAGGCCCACGAGCTAGATGGCCGCATCACCTCGGTTTCTACCGCCGAAATCACCGGGCGCGCGCTGAAGATGGCGGCCAGCCGCGCCAAGTCTCTCGGCGCCAACGGTAAGGACCAACGCCTCGCTGAGCAGGCCAACGAGCTGAGTCAACTCCTCGGAGAATTCGCGCCAGGACGCTGGACCGACTTGCCAGAGGAAGCCAAGCAGCAGCTCATGGGTTTGGCGGACACGTTGGCCGACTGCCGCGAGACCATCGCCCGCGCCCCCGAGGGTGAGCAGTCCCAAGACCCGGAAAAATCTGCGGAGCGCCAGAACCTGGCCAATCACCTCGCTAGCCTCGTCGAAGCCATCGCTCGCATCCTTGACGTTTTCGCTACCGGTGACCCCGCCGCGCATGCCGACGTAGTCTGGCTGGAGCGCGATGAGCGCACGCTGAACGACACCCTCGCCGTGGCCCCGCTCTCCATCGCCGGGATGCTGCACGAAAAGCTCTTCGGCGAACAAACCGTGGTGCTGACCTCCGCCACGCTGGCCTTGGGAGGGCGCTTCGACGCCATGGCCGCGCAGTGGGGCCTGCCGAAGGGCACGTGGGACAGCCTTGATGTGGGTTATCCTTTCGACCCCGCGCGCAGTGGCATCTTATATACCGCGTCGCACCTACCGCAGCCGGGCCGTGACGGCCTCAGCCCCGAGACGCTCAAGGAGATCCGCGAGCTCATCATGGCTGCGGGCGGGCGCACGCTCGGGCTCTTCTCCTCGCGGCGAGCCGCGCAGCAGGCAGCCGAGGAACTCAAGCCCACGCTCCCCTTCGATATCTACCTCCAGGGCGAGGACTCCATCGGCGCTCTCGTGGACAAGTTCACGAAGAACGAAAACTCCTGTCTTTTCGGCACGCTAACCCTTTGGCAGGGCGTCGACGTACCGGGTCCTGCTTGTTCCCTGGTCCTCATCGACCGCATTCCCTTCCCGCGCCCGGATAACCCCCTCATGCAGGCTCGCACCGAGGCCGCGAAGGCCGCCGGGCGCAACGGCTTCATGGAAGTCTCCGCCACGCATGCTGCATTGCTTATGGCCCAAGGCGCGGGCCGTTTGCTGCGCTCTGCTAACGACCGCGGCGTCGTCGCAGTACTGGATAACCGCTTAGTAACCAAGCGCTATGGCTCCTACTTGAGGGCCTCGATGCCACAGATGTGGCCCACGAGCGACCCGCACGTCGTGCGCGGGGCTCTCCAGCGCCTAGTCGAAGCCCGTTAGGGGCGGCGCAGCGCGCAGACCGTAGCTGAGTCTGGGGCAACTTCGGTGAAGCCGGCGTCGTGCACCACAACAGCACCGGGGCGAGCGCATGCCGCTGCAAAGTCCGCAGTGCCGAGTTCGCGCACGGAAAGCGAAAAGTCCCGCGCTGCCCAGTCCTCTACTTCCTTGAAGCTCATTGCCGCAGCCAGCAGCATTGAACCATGCCCCACTTGCGCCGCAGCCTTTCCGGCGCTCATGGCAAGGGATGAGTCGATGTAGATCACGGGGGCGTCGGCAAGCGCGGGGCCCGGCTCATCCTGCGGGAGATCAGTATGGCCGATCTGCAGCTTGGCGACGAGCGGGTGCACATCCTGTACCGCCGAGGGGACGAAGACACGCGCGCGGTCATTGACAGTGACCCCAGGCAGAGCCTGTACATCGCGCCACGCCTTGTTGCGCGCGCGGCGGGCCACCTTGCGGATGCGGTGGCCGTACCACTGCCCCAAGGCCTCGGAGAAGGCCCCATCCTGCCCGGCCCGATCGTCGAGGCAGAGCTTGACCACGCCCCGCGCCGCTGCCTCCAACACCTCCGTGCGCGTGGGCGTGTCTTGCTTGGGCAGGTTGAGCGCTATCTGCATCGCCTGGATGGTCTCGGGCTTGTTGGGGTCCTCGGGATCATCCCGCCAGCTCCGCTCGCTGCACGCGGCCACGAGGCGACGGTGGGCCTCGCGGAGGTTATTCACTGGCGACTTCCTCCATGGGGATGCCCAGGATTTGCAGGATTTCATCCATGTACGGATGGTTGACCGAGGTATCCGCAACCTCTCGCAGTGCGGGTTTGGCGTTGAAGGCGATGCCCAAACCGGCAGCGGAGATCATGTCGATATCGTTGGCACCGTCACCAACCGCCACGGTCTGCCGCATGCTCAGGCCCGAATCCGCAGCAAATTCGCGCAGGAACATCTCCTTGGCCTTGCGGTCCACGACGTCCCCGATGACCCGGCCGGTGAGCTTGCCGTCCTCGATCTCGAGGGTATTGGCGCGCACGTAGTCAAGGTCGAGCTCATTAGCGAGGTCCTCGAGCACCTGAATGAAGCCGCCAGACACCACTGCAACGCGGTAGCCCATGCGCTTGAGCGTGCGGATGGTGGTGCGCACGCCTGGAGTCAGACGAATATCGTTGGCGGTTTCCTTAATCACCGATTCCGGCAACCCGGCCAGGGCGGCGACGCGCTCGCGGAGAGACTCCTCGAAGTCCAGCTCACCGCGCATTGCGCGCTCCGTCACCGCAGCAACCTCTGCCTCCTTGCCAGCGTGGGCGGCCAACATCTCGATAACCTCGCCGGTGATGAGGGTGGAATCGCAGTCAAAGCAAATAAGCCGCTTTGAGCGGCGTTGCAGGCCGGAGCGCTCAATGGCGATGTCGACGCCCTGCTCCGTGGCCAAGCGGGCCAGCATTGCGCGGACTGGGTCGGAAGCTCCCTCAATGGTGATGTAGAGCTCGAGACCGTTGAGCGGGTAGGTAGAAAGACCGCGGATGCGGTCGATGTTGACGTTCAGGTTGGCCAGCTCCTTGGCAATCGCCGACATGTGGCTGGCGTTGAGCTGGCGTCCTAGCACCACGACGACGTGCGTGGAGCGCGGCCGTGAGGTTGCCTCCTCTTCCCGAAGATCCACGTTGATGGATTGGGCATAAATGCTCAACGTGTTGCGTAGGCCCTGCTCGAGCGCTTCGAGGCGGGAGGCCTGCACCCGGATATACGCAGAAAGGGAGATACGGCCGGAAAAAATAGCCTGTTCGGCGTCGACGAGCTCGACGTTGTGGGAGCTCAGGACTCGGAAGAAGGCGGCCGATACGCCGGGCTTGTCGGGGCCAGAGGCGGTGACAACGGCGAAGACTTGTTCACTTTGATTATCCACGGGCCTCATTATCGCACACCGCGATCCTGGAATCTCCACCTACGGCAAACGCCGCCTCCCCATCGCGGTGATGGGGAGGCGGCGTTTTCAGGAGTACTCAGCTAGTGAGTGCTTAGTGCCCGACGTGTGCTTCCTCGCGCATGCGCTTGACCATGTGCGGGTAGTGCAGCTCGAAGGCCGGACGCTCGGAACGGATGCGCGGCAGGGATACGAAGTTGTGGCGCGGCGGCGGGCAGGAGGTAGCCCACTCGAGGGAGTTGCCGTAACCCCACGGATCGTCCACGGTGACGATCTCACCGTAGCGCCAGGACTTGAAGACGTTCCACACCAGCGGGATAACCGATGCGCCGAGAACGAAGGAGAAGATGGTGGAAATCTGGTTGAAGACCGTGAAGCCATCAGACTCCAGGTAGTCAGCGTAACGACGCGGCATACCCATGTTGCCCACCCAGTGCTGAACCAGGAAGGTGCCGTGGAAGCCAATGAAGGTCAGCCAGAAGTGAATCTTGCCCAGACGCTCATCCAGCATGCGGCCGGTCATCTTCGGGAACCAGAAGTACAGACCACCGAAGGCGGAGAAGACCACGGTACCGAAGAGGGTGTAGTGGAAGTGAGCAATCAGGAAGTAGGACTCAGCAAGGTGGAAGTCCAGCGCCGGAGAGGCCAGCATAATACCGGTCATACCGCCGAAGAGGAAGGTAGTCAGGAAGCCCATGGCGAAGATCATTGGGGTATCCCAGGTGATATGACCCTTCCACATCGTGCCGACCCAGTTGAAGAACTTCACGCCGGTCGGAACCGCAATGAGGAAGGTCATGAAGGAGAAGAACGGCAGCAGGACGGCGCCGGTCACGAACATGTGGTGAGCCCACACAGCCATGGACAGTGCACCGATGGCCAGCAGAGCGAAGACGAGGCCAATGTAGCCGAAGACCGGCTTACGGGAGAAGACCGGAACAATCTCGGAGATGATGCCGAAGAACGGCAGTGCCAGGACGTAAACCTCCGGGTGGCCGAAGAACCAGAAGAGGTGCTGCCACAGGATGCCGCCACCGTTGGCGGAATCGAAGATGTGGCCACCCAGCTTGCGGTCATAGAGAACGCCCAGCGCTGCGGCGGTCAGCAGCGGGAAGATCATCAGCACGATGATGGAAGCGGTGAAGACAGCCCAGGTGAAGACCGGCAGACGGAACATGGTCATGCCTGGCGCACGCAGGGTGAGAACCGTGGTGATCATGTTGATGGCGGAAGCAATGGTACCGACACCGGTAGCACCCACACCAACAATCCACATGTCAGCGCCGATGCCCGGGGTGTGAACCGAGTCAGCCAGCGGCACGTACATGGTCCAGCCGAAGTCAGCAGCACCGCCCGGGGTTAAGAAGCCCGCGAGCATCACGATGCCGCCGGTCAGGGTAATCCAGAAACCGAAAGCGTTCAGACGCGGGAAGGCCACATCCGGTGCACCAATCTGCAGGGGCAGAACGTAGTTACCGAACGCCCACACCACTGGTGTTGCAAACAGCAGCAGCATAACGGTGCCGTGCATGGTGAACAGCTGGTTGAACTGCTCGTTGGACAGGAACTGCAGTCCTGGGGTGAAAAGCTCAGCACGAAGAAGCAGAGCCATAAAGCCACCGAGGAAGAAGAAGCTGAAGGACATGATCATGTACATGATGCCCAGCTGCTTGTGGTCGGTGGTGGTTAGCAACGTCCACGCCTTGGAACCGGTCTTTGCATTACCAGTCGGCTCCGGACGTGTAGGCGCGACGTAATCGTCGAGCCGTGGCGCCACAGCGGTCATAAAATCCTCCTGAAGAACAAGCGTTTAACCACATCGGTATCACGCGTTTTCACGCGCCACACGCTCAGCGATCAAACACCTAGGTTTACTCGCATTATATTAGGCCACCTCAGGGCCAAATTTCCAGCGCTCTGTTATTTTCCACCGCCCTCGCTAGCCCCGTTTGGAGCAGATAACCCCTTGTACGCGGCCGACCCGCCGCAGCGCACCTTAACGCTCGGTGATATAGAACACAGAAGGTCGGTGCTGTAGGCCCCGGAAAGCCAAAAACGCACCCCCTGAAAGAATCAAACTTTCGGTTGATCCTCTCGGGAGGTGCGCGGTACCGACAGGGAGGGCTTAGAAGTCCCAGTCGTCGTCGGTGGTTTCCTCGGCCTTGCCAATTACGTAGGAAGAGCCGGAGCCAGAGAAGAAGTCATGGTTCTCATCGGCGTTCGGAGACAACGAAGACAGGATCGCTGGGGACACGCGGGTTTCATCCGCGGGGAAGAGACCTTCGAAACCTAGGTTGTTCAGCGCCTTGTTGGCGTTGTAGCGCAGGAAGCGCTTCACATCCTCGGTCCAGCCCAGTTCATCGTAAAGGTCCTCGGTGTAGTCAATCTCGTTCTCATAGAGATCGTAGAGCAAGTCGAAGGCATAGCCCTTCAACTCTTCCTGCTCCGGCTCCGAAAGCTCCTTGTAGCCCTGCTGGAACTTGTAGCCGATGTAGTAGCCGTGAACGGCCTCATCACGAATAATGAGGCGGATGATGTCGGCCGTGTTCGTCAGCTTTGCTCGCGACGAGAAGTGCATCGGCAGGAAGAAACCAGAGTAAAAGAGGAAGGATTCCAGCAGCACGGACGCTACCTTCTTCTTCAGCGGGTTATCTCCCTCGTAGTAGGACATGACGATCTTAGCCTTGCGCTGGAGGTTTTCATTCTCCTCAGACCAGCGGAAGGCGTCGTTGATCATGGGGGTCGACGCCAGCGTCATAAAGATATTGGAGTAGGACTTCGCGTGGACGGACTCCATAAAGGCGATGTTGGTGTACACGGCCTCCTCGTGGGGCGTGACGGCGTCGGGAAGCAGCGAGACCGCACCCACGGTGCCCTGAATGGTATCGAGCAGGGTGAGGCCAGCGAAGACGCGCATGGTGGTCTCCTGCTCCTTCTCCGTCAGCGTCTTCCAACTCGGGATGTCGTTGGACACCGGAACCTTCTCCGGGAGCCAGAAGTTACCGGTCAGGCGATCCCACACCTCAAGATCCTTCTCATCCGGAATGGTATTCCAGTTAATTGCCTTCACCGGAGCCTCGTGGCTAGCGATGTAATCGTCGTACTCGTGAGACACGCACGTCACCTCGTCTTGCTAGTAATTTTGGGGTTCGGTGCCATCGTACCCGCTAAAATTAGGGGCCAAAATTCCAGCGTGTTTTATACTTAAGTCCTGTTCTCATGACCCCAAGTTTCGATGGAATGACTGACTCCTCCGCTCCCCTCCTCAGTACCGTGCTCGACGCTTTGGGCACGGACATCGTCAGCGGCACGCTGGCAGCCGGTGATCGATTTACGCTCACTGATCTCTGCGCGCGTTTCGGTATTTCCCGAACCGTAGCCCGCGAAGCCATGCGCGCGCTCGAGCACCTAGGGATGGTCTCCTCGTCACGCCGAGTAGGTATTACAGTGCTCCCCATCAGTGAATGGGCGGTCTACGATCCCGCAATCATTTCTTGGCGTTTAGGATCCGAGAAATCGCGCGATAGCCAGCGCACCTCTCTTAATGATCTGCGTCTCGCCATCGAGCCTGTCGCCGCGGGCTTAGCCGCGCAGCACGCTTCCCCAGAAGATAAGGAAGAGATTTTGGAGCTGGCCCACCGACTTCAGGTCACGCCAACGCGGCGCGTGGGCGAGCACCTCGCCACAGATCTGCGCTTCCACGCCATGGTTCTCCATGCCTCAGGCAATGAAATGTTCACTGCGCTAAGCCCCTATCTCCTATCCATGGTGCGCGGGCGCTCCCTCTATGGTTCCCGCAAGCGCAACCCCACGGCCGGCACCGCACAGCTCCACCTCGATCTAGCGGAGGCAATCCACCGCGGTGACTCCCCCGAGGCAGAAAAAATCGCACGCGCCATTCTCATTGAGGCGCGTGCGAATAAAGACTAGAGCATGCAGGAAACGCAGCCCTCAACCTCGGTTCCCTCCAGCGCCATCTGACGCAGACGGATGTAGTAGAGAGTCTTAATACCCTTGCGCCAAGCGTAAATCTGAGCACGGTTGATATCGCGGGTAGTGGCGGTGTCCTTGAAAAACAGCGTCAGCGACAGACCTTGATCAACGTACTTCGTGGCCTCGGCGTAGGTGTCAATGATCTTCTCGTAGCCGATCTCGTAGGAGTCCTTGAAGTACTCCAGGTTGTCGTTGTCCATGTGCGGCGCCGGGTAGTAGACGCGGCCGATCTTGCCTTCCTTACGAATCTCAATCTTAGAGGCAATCGGGTGGATCGAAGAGGTCGAGTTATTGATGTAGGAAATCGATCCGGTCGGCGGCACCGCCTGCAGGTTGCGGTTGTAAATGCCGTGCTTGGCGACGTCCACCTTCAGCTGCGCCCACTCCTCTGCCGACGGGGTGTGGATCGAGGACTTGGCGAAGAGCTCCTTGACCTTCTCCGTACGGGGAGCAAAGTCAGCCGGATCATAGCGGTCGAAGAACTCGCCACTAGCGTAGTCAGACTCGGGGAACTCGCTGAAGTACTCGCCGCGTTCGCGGGCCAGCTTGTTGGAGGCGCGCAGCGCGGCGTACATGATGGCGGCGAAGTAGGCGTTGGTGAAGTCCAAGCCTTCCTCGGAGCCATACTCAATGTGCTCGCGGCCGAGGTAACCGTGCAGGTTCATCTGGCCCAGGCCAATGGCATGGGAATCATCGTTGCCCTTGCGCACGGAAGGAACAGAGTTGATGGCGGTCTTATCCGACACCGCGGTCAAACCACGGATAGCAGTCTCCACCGTCAGCGCGAAGTCCGGGGAATCCATGGTGGCGGCAATGTTCAGGGAGCCAAGGTTGCAGGAAATATCGCTGCCCAAGGTCTTGTAGGTGAGGTCCTCGTTGAGCTCCGACGGGGAGTTGACCTGCAGAATCTCCGAGCAGAGGTTCGACATGTTGATGCGACCGGTCTTGACCGGGTTCGCGCGGTTCACGGTGTCCTCGAACATGATGTACGGGTAACCGGATTCGAACTGCAGCTCCGCAACGGTCTGGAAGAAGTGGCGAGCGTTGATCTTCTTCTTGCGGATACGCGGATCCTCGACCATCTCCTCGTAGTGCTCAGTAACGGAAATATCGCCGAAGGCCTTGCCGTAGACGCGCTCGACGTCATACGGGCTGAACAGGTACATATCGTCGTTGTTCTTCGCCAGCTCGAAGGTGATATCCGGGATCACGATGCCGAGCGACAGTGTCTTAATGCGGATCTTCTCATCCGCATTCTCGCGCTTGGTGTCGAGGAAATTCATGATGTCCGGGTGGTGCGCGTTGAGGTAAACCGCACCAGCGCCCTGGCGAGCACCCAGCTGGTTCGCGTAGGAGAAGGAATCCTCCAACAGCTTCATCACGGGGATGACGCCGGAAGACTGGTTCTCAATGTGCTTGATGGGCGCGCCAGATTCACGGATGTTGGACAGCAACAGGGCCACGCCGCCGCCGCGCTTAGACAGCTGCAGAGCGGAGTTAATGGAGCGGCCGATGGACTCCATGTTGTCCTCGATACGCAGCAGGAAGCAGGACACCAGCTCGCCACGCTGAGCCTTGCCGGCGTTGAGGAAGGTCGGGGTAGCCGGCTGGAAGCGGCCGGTCATGATTTCATCTACAAGGTGCTCAGCCACCTTGGTGTCACCATCCGCCAAGAAGAGTGCGGTCATGGACACGCGGTCTTCGAAGCGCTCGAGGTAGCGGCGGCCGTCGAAGGTCTTCAGCGTGTACGAGGTGTAGTACTTGTAGGCACCCAGGAAGGTCTTAAAACGGAACTTGAAGGCGTAGGCACGCTTGAACAGGGACTTAATGAAATCAAAGTCGTACTGCTCGAGCAGTTCCGGCTCGTAGTATTTGTTGTCCACCAGATAGCGCATCTTTTCTTCCAGATCATGGAAGTAGACGGTGTTCTGGTTGACATGCTGGAGGAAGAATTGGTTCGCGGCCTCACGGTCCTTGTCGAACTGAATGTTGCCGTTCTCGTCATACAGGTTCAGAAGTGCGTTGAGCGCATGGTAATCCAGCTGCTCCTCTGGCTTCACAGGTTCAGCGACGGTCTTACCCAATTGCGTGGTCACGACGTTCACGGGCCTTTCTTTGCTATGGCGAAATGGAGAGACAAAATAATAGGAATGAGGCTTTAGGCGGCTAAACCTAAAGCAGCCGAGTTGGCCAAGAGGCCTTCACGGCAAATTGTGACATCTTCCTCGGTTCCGAGAAGCTCGAAGCGGTACACATAAGGAACCTTACACTTGGCGGCGATGACGTCGCCGGCCTTGCCAAAGTCACTGCCGAAGTTGCTGTTGCCTCCGGCTACGACAGCGCGGATGAAGCTGCGGTTGTGTTCGTCATTCAGAAAACGAATGACCTGCTTGGGAACAGGCCGGGTGTTGCGCCCGCTCATCGATGCCCCTCCCCCATACGTCGGACAAATCAAGACGTAGGGTTCATTCACGGTGAGGGGCTCATCGCTGAGACGCAGCGGGATGCGGGCGCTGGGAAGGCCGAGCTTCTCGACGAAGCGGTGGGTGTTTTCCGTAGCGGAAGAGAAATACACGACCAACATGACTGTTCCCTAGGCGCTCGCCGCCATAACGGAGAGAGCCTTGATGCGGTCAGGGCGGAAACCGGACCAGTGCTCACCGTGAGCCTCAACGACCGGCGCCTGGACGTAGCCCAGAGCCATGACGTAGTCACGGGCATCATCATCCAGGCTGATATCCACCGTTTCATAGTCGAGACCAGCACGGTCAAGAGCCTTCTTGGTGGCGTTGCACTGGACGCAAGCGGGCTTGGTGTAGAGGGTGATGCTCATGTGACGTTCCTTCAGCTTCCTTCGGCACTACACGCGGAGTGACTGTTGAATTCGATACCAGCAGGGCGCTTAGTAGCCCCATATTAAAGCTTTGAACAGCGGTGCAGAACCGCCGCTCAAGCAACATCAACGACACTATACTTTGTGCTCGCACCCCGCAACTAGCACTATATGTAGTAGTTACAAGGGTGATATTCCCAGGATGTAACCCGCCCCGACCCCACATGTTGACACCCCATCACTTCACCGATTGCCACGGCGGTAACTACACGGGTGATATTCCCTGCTCGTTCACCGAAGATTCACCTAGTTTGTGACAAACACCACTCGGGCCCCGGTTTTCGCCTCCCGCACACTGGCACGAAAGACTCCTTAAGCTCACAGAGGCAGTTTCAGCCCGGAGCGAAGCGGCAAAAGGAAACCGCCCCCTCCAACAAGCTATGAGCATGCTGAAGGGGGCGGTGCGAGTCCGTACGACTTAGCCCTGGCGAGCCTTGAAGCGCGGATCCTTCTTGTTGATCACGAAGACCTTACCGTGGCGGCGAATAACCTGGGCGCCCGGCTTCTTCTTCAGCGACCGAAGCGACTTGCGAACCTTCATCGGGCGCTCCTTTCGTTATGCGCAATCTTGATGCGATTGATTAGTTCAAAGCACAGCCGGGCAGACACCCAGCAATGACACGAGGAAAAATGTTACCCCACGCGCGCGCCATAACCAAAACACTCAGCTTTCGGAGTAGCGGGAGCGAAGCTGTTCGGCAACATCCTCGAGGCTCTTCCCCGCCGTTTCCGGAACGAGTGCGCGGGTATACCCCACCGCGACGAGGCCTAAGACCGCAAAGATTCCGAAGGCCAGCGAGCCGCCGAGCCACTCGACCACCGGCAAGAAGAACTGCGCCACCGCCCAGTTACTCACCCACAACGCCAGCCCGGCGATTCCCATGCCCAAGCCGCGAACTTCGGGCGGCACAATTTCTGACATGAGCAGCCACGTGGCCGGGGAGACCGCCGCCTGCTGGAATGCAATGAACGCCGCCATGCACGTCAGCGCCAGCATAGCCAGCGGCGTGGAATCATAGGCGAAGTGATAAGCCACAGCGAGGACCACGAGCGACACAACGTTGCCGCTTAATCCTGCTAGCAACAACCGACGGCGCCCCAGTCGGTCGACCACGCGCATGCCCACTAGGCACGCCGCGACGGACACCACACCAATCACCATCGACGTATACACCGAGTTGGTGGTGGAGATACCCACCTGGTTCATCATCGTGGGTGCGAAGTACACGATGGCGTTAACACCCGTAATCTGCTGGGTCAGGCCCATGAGCATGGCAAGCGCGACGGCCCAGCGCATCCAGCGGTGGCGTCGCAAAGCTCGCCATTCACCCGTGTTCGGCCGCGCGCTATGTTCCAACTCCGCTCCCCGCGCGCCAACCCGAGCGCTGACTGCGGCAGCCTCGCGCGTTCGACCTTGTGCCGCGAGCCACGCCGGGGTATCGGGGAGTAACACCATGCCGAGCGCCAGCGCCCCACCCGGGACCGCGGCCAGCCCGAGCATCCAATGCCAGCTGCCGCTTGCAGCCAACAGCGAGTTCACCCCGTACGCGAGTAGCTGCCCGACGACGATCATGAGCGTGTTGAGGGAGACCATCCGGCCCCGCACAGCCGCCGGGGTGATTTCGGAGATGTACATCGGGGAGACGATGGACACCGCGCCCACCGCCACGCCAAGGAATGTGCGGGCGGTAGCAAGTTCCGCAGCTGAGTTTGCTAGCGCACACCACACGGAACCAGCCACGAAGATGAGTCCGCCGGCGATGAGGGTTCGACGCCGCCCGATTACGCTCGCCACACGCCCAGCTGACAGCGCACCGACTGCCGCGCCAACCAACAGCATCGAGGTCACCAGCCCCTCCTCGTGGGCGGACATGCCGAATTCCGGCCCCACGAAGAGAAGGGCACCAGACATCACTCCGGTGTCATATCCGAAGAGCAGGCCGCCCAGGGCGGCTACGCCTGCGACGATCATGACGTAAGTATCTTTGTTCACGGGTTCCTATTGTCGCAGGCGGCTACCATGGGCGTCATGTCACATGAATCCTCAGACCTTCAGCACGACATCATCAAGGCCCTCGGCGTAAAACCCCGTATCGATCCAGCAGAAGAGGTTGAGCGCCGCGTCGCTTTCTTGGTGGACTATCTTCGCACCACCGGTGCGAAGGGCTTTGTCCTGGGCATCTCTGGTGGCCAAGACTCCACCCTGGCCGGACGGTTGGCGCAGCTGGCGGTAGCCCGCGTCGACGGCGCACATTTCTGGGCCGTGCGCCTTCCCCACGGAGTGCAGGCCGACGAGGATGACGCACAGATCGCTCTGGACTTCATCGAGCCTGACTACTCCCTCACCGTCAACATTGCCGAGGCCACCACAGCTCTCGACGGCGCCGTCGCCAACGCCATGCAACAAGACTCTCTGGGGGATTTCAATCGAGGCAACCTCAAGGCGCGTCTGCGCATGGCTGCACAGTACGCGCTAGCCGGCGAGGTCGGTGCGCTAGTCATCGGTACCGACCACGCCGCCGAAAACGTCACAGCTTTCTTTACCAAGTGGGGCGATGGCGCTGCCGACATCCTGCCTCTCGCCGGGCTCAACAAGCGCCAGGGCGCTCAACTCCTGAAACATCTCGGCGCACCGGATTCCACGTGGAAGAAGGTACCAACTGCTGACTTGGAGGATGACCGCCCCTTGCTCTCTGATGAAGAAGCTCTCGGCGTCACCTACACCCACATCGATGACTACCTCGAGGGCAAGGACGTGCCTGACGACGCCCGCGAGCGCATCGAAACCCTCTGGCGCGGCGGCGCCCACAAGCGCACCATGCCGCCGGGCCCTACTAGCGCCTAAGGTTCCAAGCCCCCTCCTCGCGGGGCTTTTCCTGTTCCGTTTCGGCACCCACCACGTGCGCCCGAGGCCAGCGTTTCCCCGCACGCCAGTGGCATCTTCTTCCCGGCGGTCAACTTCCTCCCTTCCCATAACGTGAGTCCGTCCGCCCCAACACCTGTAGCGCATATAGCCCCGTGCCCGTGATTGACGCTTCACCCCACCCCTGAGCTGGGTGTTTCTTCCTCCG